>NZ_KV804450.1:123763-235283 GCF_001811315.1 Bacteroides sp. HMSC067B03
TGCAGTATCAGAATTGAATTAATTAGTCATAATTAAAAATTACGTAGCCACATTGAAAACATTGGAATCGGCAGAAGTGATTCTCCCGCATTTTCACATTTGGTTGTTAGTAAACAAAAACCATATAATGTATTCAATATTACAGAATAAGTGTAAATAGCATAAATTCTAGTAAACAAAAGGCCCGGCTTGTGAAAGCCGGACCTTTCTGTTTTTATATCCGGCGGTCTGTATTTACAGTTTCCATCCCGATGTCTGTTCCTGTATATTCCAGAGTTTGGCATACAGTCCCGGCTGACTCAGCAACTCATCATGAGTACCCTGCTCTGCAATTCTTCCTTCTTCCAGTACAATAATCTGATCGGCATTCTTAATTGTTTTGAGCCGGTGAGCGATGACAATTACCGTTCGTCCCGCAATCAAGGTATTGATGGCCTGTTGCACTTCTACCTCATTTTCCGGGTCAAGAGAGGCAGTAGCCTCATCCAGCAATACTACCGGAGCTTCTTTCAAGATAGCGCGGGCGATGGAAATCCGTTGTTTTTCTCCTCCCGAAAGCGTGCAGCCGCCCTCTCCTACCATCGTATCATACCCTTTGGGCAGGTGCATGATGAATTCGTGGCAACAAGCCTTTTTCGCTGCCGCTACGATCTCTTCATCCGTAGCATCCGTCCTGCCGAAACGGATATTGTTCTTCAGCGTGTCCTGAAACAGATACACATCCTGAAAGACCATAGAGCAATGCTTCATCAACGACTCCGGCTCCAGCTCCTTCATATCCATTCCGTTAAAACGAACCGCACCTTTACAGGGATCATAGAAACGTGCGCAAAGTTTCAGCATGGTACTCTTTCCACTTCCGGAAGGACCGACCAGAGCAGTGAGTGTTCCTTTTCTAAGAGTCACGGAGATATCATGCAATATCTCTTTTTCCTGATAGCCGAAGGATACATGGTCAAAGGTAATGTCTCCGCTTTCGGGCACGTCACGGTCCCCCTTCATCTCCGGTTCGTTCATCAACGAAAGGATACGTCCTCCCGCAATGGAAAAGTAGCGGAACTCGGCAAAGTTAGTCAGAGCGGACGTCAGAGGATCGAAGACACGGGAACCGACTACCAGAAACATGACAAACGTAAGCAGTGAAAGTTCCCCTCCTATCAACAGATAAGTACCACAGAGTATCATGAATGTCAGTCCGGCACGGATCAATGTGACCGAGAATAAGATAAAAGGACCGAGAAGTGCTTCCTGCCGGATACAGGCGCGACGAAGATCACTGAAAGCCATTTTCAGGCGTTCGAATTTACCGCCCAGCAGATTGTATGCTTTCATCACCCGTATCCCTTGCAGATATTCTTCCAGACGGTTTCCGGCATTAATCTTGGCTTCAATCTGCCGTACACTCAATTTGCGCTGGGCAATATTGCTAAGCAGCAGCACGGCAACTGCAAGCGGTAAAGCAACAAACATAGCCACTGCCATGCGCCAGTCAATCCAAAGCAACCCCAAAAAGGCAAGGACCGGCATCACCAATGCTCCCATCAATTGAGGCAAGTGATGCGAGATACCCGTTTCCGCCATAGTAAAATCAGTGATCAGCATCGAAGAAAGATCGCCCGGATCTCTGCGGGACAGGAAGCCTAATGATAATTTACGCAGATGCTCCGCCAGATGAATGCGCCCTTCGGCACTCATTTCATAAGCCCCCCGAAAGTTGGCACGATAGGCGGCACGTTCGGCAAAAGCCATTACCAGCATATACACCACCAATACAGCAAAAATCATCCAGAGACGATTGGTATCCAACGGTGTACCGCTACCGTCGAACGTGCGGAATATCACATTGATAGCTTCGATAGAAAGACAGAACGGGACAATATTCACCAGATTGGCAAGCATCGTGTAACCGACAGGCTTACGCAGACGTTCGGTATGTCCTACCGTAATATTCTTGATTACATTCATTTTGTTTCCTCCTTTTTAACAGTTAATTGCCAACGGAACGCGCTGGTATAGGCATCCCACATTCTTTTGTATACTCCATCCGTTTTACTTAATACTTCATGGCGCCCGCTTTGTATGAGTCTGCCTTCTTTCAGCACCAGTATTTGCCCGGCTGAAATAATAGACGAAAGCCGGTGGGCAATAATGATGACCGTTTTATCTTTTATAAGTCGCTGAATAGCTTGCTGCATCTTATATTCATTCTCCGGATCAGCAAAGGCAGTCGCTTCATCAAGCACCAGTATCGGCGCATTTTTCAGAATGGCCCTTGCCACACAGACCCGCTGCGATTCACCACCGGACAAATACACTCCTTTATCACCGATACGGGTATTATAGCCATCCGGCAGACTTTCTATAAAATCATGACATTGCGCCGCACGGGCAGCTTCGATCACCTGCTCGCGTGTAGCGGACGTATTGCCAACCCGGATATTCTCATAAAGGGTATCGAAGAAGAGAAAACTATCCTGAAAAACAAATGAAACAAGGTTCATCAAATCCTCGGTCGCTATCTCTTTTATATTGATTCCGCCTATACAAATCTCGCCTTCGCTGACATCCCAGAAACGGGGTATCAGATTGGCTACCGTAGACTTCCCGGAACCGGACGTCCCCACCAATGCAGTAATCGCTCCCTGCGGTGCAGTAAAAGAGATGTCTTTCAGTGCTTCGGTACGAGTCGTTTCCGCTTTGTTCTCATAGGCAAACGACACCTGACGAAACTCGATATCATAGGAAACAGGCAGACGCGAAACCTCTGCTTCAGGAAGTGCCTGTTCATCAAATATGCGGTCGATACGTTTCACTCCCTCATCGATTTCGTTCGTACTTGAACCGAGATACATCAACTTATAAATAGGAGATGCCACACCGGGCCCCATGATAATAAAGAAGAGGTAAATTGCCGCCAGAACAATATTCTGCGGTTCTCTGCTCAAAAGCAACAAGCCGACGGGCAAAATAAAGGTGATCAGCGAGTTCAGCAATACCGTAAAGGCGGTCATACCGGACTGATAGGTATCGCAGACCCTTAAGGCATAGCTCTTGTAAGCTTCTATCTCGCTATTAAACTGACGGAACGAACGGACACTCTGACCAAAGATCTTCACCACAGGCATACCCCGCACATACTGAACAGCCGAAGCACTCATACGCTCCTGCGTGTCATAATAGATCTTCATAAACTCTTTAGCTTTCTTGCCAAAGAAATTCATAAACTGCAAACCGATGCTGCAAACGATACAGACCACACAAATGGCTGCCATCCACCCGTTCAGCGAAAAAAAGATGATAAACATCAGCACAACGGTTGCCAGCACATTGACTAAATCGGGAATCGTGTGTGCCACAAAATTCTCGATCTTCTCTATATTCTGCTCCATCGTTTTCTTGATTGCTCCGGTAGAAGTACCATTCAGGTATCCCAGCGAAAGTCGTCCGATATGTTCGGACAAACGGATGCGCAACCCATAAAGAATACGGAATGCAGCTACATGAGATGCCATCAATGCTCCATACAGCAAAAGCAGTCCTGCCACCAGACCGATAAACGCTACCCATCCCCAGTGCATAAGTACACTGCTATCCAATTCATTGATCTTGCTGCCATGCAACAAAAGTTCTTTCAGCACTTCATATACTGACCAATAGGGAACCAACATACATAAGGCACTGACCGCCGAAAGTATTCCGGCCAATATCAGCAAGCCCTTCTTCTCGCCTGCTATCTCAAACAAGCGGGCTACACCACTCTTTCTTTTCTGTTTTTCTTTCATACCATTTATTTATATATCACTAAGTCTTTAAAAAAGAACAATCTTTCGAATCGTTCAAAAAAAAGAAGGAGCTCATGCGTTCATGAGCTCCTTCCAACCTGCCGTTTCAAAGGCTATATATTCTGCTATAAATTTCTGCATTTCTTCTTTCTTCACGTGGTGCAGCACCAGTTCTTCGAGCAAAGCAAACAGCCACACCGTATTGAGATGAATAAAGAAATCGGTGATACCTATATTCAAATGTGGATACTTCTGCTTCATTCCCTGGAAAAAGACAAAAATAGTACGTGTCATCGCATCGGTATATTCGGCGCGGAAGTTTTCCAGAGACGATCCCTGTGCCTGAAAAAGCAACATACGCAATCGGATGCGGTGCCCGGAAACCAAATCAATATACTCCTGCACAGATGCCTGCTGAAAATCTGAACTTATAAAAACATCTATCGTCATCTGGTTAGCATCATGACTGTATATCTTGGCATACAATTCATTCAGCACCGGCTTCAGAATCGTACGGAATATCTCATCCTTATTGGTGAAATAGTGATAGATGTTGCTGACTGTTATCCCCGACCGGGAAGCAATTTCGCGCATGGAAGCATCCTTATATCCTTTTTCGGAGAATACTTCTTCGGCTATATGGAGAATCTTTTCCTGTATGTCTTCTTTCAAATATTGCATAGTGGCGTTTTATTCACTCTGCAAAGTTGAGAAGAACTTTTGGTTTGAGAAATACCCATTTATAGGGATATTCTTACAATGTACTACCTATAGAAATGAAGAATGAAGAATTACTTTGCAGCGTGATAGCGCAGCCAATTCTTCATTCTTCATTCATCATTCTTAATTCTTCAGCCATTCTTTCGGGAGAACTTCCTTTTCGCCCTTTTCATTGACCAGTTCCATTTGCAACACTCCTCCGTTACAATCGAAGTAACGTACTTCCATCGGATGCAGTCCGGCTTTCAACGCCTTCTGTACAATGATCTCAACCGGAGAGTGTGCTCCGTCATTATCGCCCAGCAGTTCGCCATCCAGTTTCAGTGTACTGCCATCATCCGAGAGAAGAGCGAAAGTATAAATACCGTCAGCAGGTACTTCCAGATAGCCGGTCAACACAAGGCCGATATCACCTTTCACTTCTTCGGGAATGGAAACAGATTCTACGATATATTCTCCATTCACGGGAGCTGTATCAATATCTTCACAAAGATTGCCGCGGAATTTATGCCATACAGCTTTCAATCCGGGATTCAGAGAAGTCCGGGCCATTACCGCTTCTGCATAAGGAGCTTTGACATACCGAGTACGTGCTACATCCGAAGGAGAACCGTCGGGACGGAAGGTACGGAAAGTAAAATCTGTCGTTTCCGTCACTTTCAGATTGCCTTCGTAAAGAGTAGATTGCTTCGTCGGCATGCTGCCGTCCGTAGTATAGCGAACTTCAATGCCGGGTAGCGGACAGGTTAAATCAACCGAAGTCTCATCAAGGAAAGCATTCACTTGATAGAATCCTTCCAGATCGGGTACCCGATAATTCAAACCCATTACGTCCATCCGCTTGAAGTGCGGAACAAGCTGGCGATAGAACTCTTCCAGATTCGGTTTTGCCTCCGGCTGTACCCAGGCTATTTCACTCAATGCCACCATACGGGGAAGAATCAGGTATTCGACACGCTTCATAGACGGAATCCATTCTGCCCAGAGATTAGCCTGTACACCCCAGAAACAATCTTTCTGTTCCGGAGACAGGCGGTCGTCCGCATACGGGTCATATGCGAGTATCTTCTTCACGGAGTTTTTATCCTGCGCATAATCAAAATAGAAATATTCATTCGGACAGGCAATCACTTTTTGTCCTTGTGAAGTGGCCATAGGCACCGCCTCTTTCGACCAGCTTCTCCACCAGGTAATGGCAGCATCCGAGGTCAGACCGTCGGCTACGACCTCATCCCAGCCTATCAGTTTCTTACCATTGGCCAGGAAGAACTTCTCCATATCACGCACAAACCATGCCTGCAATTCTTCCACAGATTTGAGTCCTTCCGTATGGATTCGTTTCTGGCAACGGGGACATTTCTTCCAATTGGTTTTCTCTACTTCGTCACCACCCATGTGTACATATTCATAAGGGAAGAGATCGAATATCTCTTTAAAGACGTCCTGACAGAATTCGAGAGTAGCATCTTTCCCCGGACAGATAGGAGAAGAAAAGGTTTCCCCCCAACCAATCAGCCCGTCACAAGCGAGATCGGGATATTGGGTGATGGCAGCCAAGAAATGTCCCGGCATATCTATTTCCGGAATTACATCAATTCCTCTCTGCGCAGCATAATCCACAATTTCCTTGATATCTTCGTGTGTATAGTAACCACCGTACAGGGTATCCCCTTCCACAATCCGTATCTTATTTTCCGGAATCAGGAAGTCGGTGTTATCCTCTTCTACTGCACGTTCCATACAACCACGATCGTGTTTATTGAACTTCCGCCACGCTCCCTTTTCCGTCAGCAACGGGTATTTCTCGATTTCGATCCGCCATCCCTGATCATCCGTCAAGTGCCAATGGAACTTATTTAGTTTATACAGGGACATCAAATCCAATACATGCTTCACCTCATCCTTATTCCAGAAATGGCGGGAGGCATCCAACATAAATCCCCGCCATTCAAAACGTGGTGAATCTTCTATCTGCACAGCAGGAATAGAAAAAGTCTGCTTCGTACCCTGCACTTCTATTTCGGCAGGCAAGAGTTGGTGAAGGCTGGCAATAGCGGAAACAATACCCGAATAATCTCCGGCTTCTATCTGAACAGACTCGGGGGTAGCCTGAAGCTTGTAAGAACCCGATTTTCCATCGGTTTGTTCCAGTTGAAGATAAATATCCGCCTGACCGGCCTCGGTCACTTCTACTGAGGTAGATACTATATTCCGCAGAATATCCTGCAAATATCCGGCAGCCGGAAATAAAGACTGATCGGAAACACCGATTTTCATTCCATCCTTTAAGACGAAAGCACCCGACTGTTCCGTCAGACTAACGGGGGTAGGTAAAATTGCGATCTCTTGCTTCACCGTAGGCGTACAAGAGGATAAAATACATGCTGATACAATCAGTAAAGAAGTACTTAGTTGTTTGAGCATAAGGTTAACTGTTTAATAAATTGATTACTTTGACTTTTATTGACTATCTATATATAATACAACTCAAACAGCAAAACTACTAAAAGAGAAAGAGAAGTTTTTAGTGATTCCCTACTAAATGCACACCCTAAAAGGGTGGATACAACCTGCCAACAGCTAAGATATCCTATTTTTAAGAACTTCCTCATTTATAAAACATCCGGGAAGCAATCGTTTCATCACATTCCCGGATGCATAGTCCGCTACTCTGGCATCGGAAAATAACAGACCGGCATTGTTATTAATAACTAATCTTTACTCCCGCAAAAAAACTTCTCGGAAGTGCGGGGCCATAGATATAGCCGGAATCCCGGTTAGCTCCCCTGTCGAAGTCCTTCTGATAAGATTCGAAGATATTCTGAACACCTCCGCTAAGCTGTAAATCTACCGTTTTATATAGCTTAAAGTCATAGGCTATTTTTACTCCCAGATCGAAGAATTTCGGTGTAAGTATCGCTTCTGCTTTCCGTTCGGGCATATCTCCCATCGCTGCATTTTCTGCTGTGATATCCATACGCTGCACAAGCATATTACCGGTATATGTACCGGATAAAGCTATTGACAGAGGTTTGATCGGAGTATAAGTAGCGGTAAAATAGCCATATGTATCGGGAGTACGGAAGATTTTTCTTTCTGCCGGGGCGTCATCGTGCCATTTATGCGCTTCATCATAGCGACTACGCTGCAATGTTAACCCGGCTTGTATTTGCAACAAGGAAAGATAAGCCAGTTTTCCTTCCAAGGTGATTCCCATTACTTTAGCCCCCGGGCCATTGCTGCGGGGCTTCACCAATATACCATCTCCCCGGTCATAGGGTTCTCCCAGTACAAAGACGTCAGTCAGTCTTGTATAGAATCCCTCCACCAGCAGATTAGTCTGAAAAGCACCGAAACGATGATACATATCGGCAGACATACTAAAACTCTGCGATTTTTCTTCCTTCAAATCTTTAGCACGCTCAATCATAGCGACCGTTCCACCTACATTTTCGATATGCATATCTTCATCAAATGCTTGTGGGGCACGGAAACCGGAGGAATAACTCAAACGCAGATTGATATTATCCGTAGGATTGAAACGCAAGTTGGCACGCGGGCTGAAAATGATATCATCCACCATATTGTGTTTATCCAGACGACCACCAATCAGAATCCCCCAGTGTTTGTTCTTCCATTCGTTCTGTAGAAAGGCACTGTAAATATTGACAGTCTGATCCGTGTGGCGATCGTACCCCCACATATTATCCTTCAACCGGTCGCGATTGTATTCAAGCCCTGCCGTCAGATCGGAAGGCATGAACAACAGTTTATCAAAGGAGTGTACATACTGCGCGCCGCCCATCGCAGTGAGGTCCGTCGTTTTTCCATATGCTTTGAGCGGGTCGTTACCAGGTCCGTAATAGCTGTCACGATCCGTATTAGCCGCTGAAGCGAATACACTTAAACGATTCTTCTCATCCGGTGAGAAATAATCGTACTTCAGGCTTCCGCCATCTATGGAGTGCTGTAACTGTTCGGCAATATGGGCTTCATGCGGAGGACGGTTCAGCATATCGCCGCCACGCCGGAACTCCTGCATATGATGGTATTCAAACGTCAGTTTAGAATAGGTGCTCGTTTTCAGGTAAGAGCGGAAACCTACCGTCTGATTCTTCAGTTTCGGAAGTTCTGTGAATCCGTCTCCGTCGTAATCATATCCCGACCGATGACGATTCTGCCCGAAAATATATAATCCGGCACGATGATCGTCCGTCACCAACGAAGCATTCAGCGAGGTGTTATTGTCAAAGGATGAACTGCCGCCTATGGAAGTAATTGTATGCGATAACCGGCCGGAGTTTCGCAAAGGCTCTTTCGTGATGATATTAATCGTACCTGCAATAGCCGATGAACCGAACAATGCCGATCCTCCTCCACGCATCACTTCCACACGTTCAATCATGCTGGCGGGAATCTGCTCTAAACCGTACACACCTGAAAGGGCACTGAACACAGGACGGGAATCGATGAGTATCTGTGTGTAGGGGCCATCCAGACCATTGATTCGGACTTGTTGGAAACCACAATTCTGACAGTTTGTTTCTACCCGCACTCCGGGCTGAAAATTCAGTCCCTGCGATAAGGTGGAGGAGTTAGTAGTCTCAAACAGCTTCAAATCGACCACATTCACCAAAGTCGGAGCCAAACGCCGTGTTGTCTCACTACGATTGGCAGAAACGACGACTCCGTCCAAAGCAATCGCGTCTTCTTCTATTTCGAAATTTTCTTCCAATGTTTTCCCTTTCTTCAAGGTTACATTCCGGCTGATCGTCTTATATCCTACCGAACTGATTTCCAGTACAAAATTCCCCTCCGGCAAGTTTTTCAGAAAATAATGTCCGGTAGCATCCGTTACCGTTCCGATAGTAGTCCCTTTCAGTGCTACTGTAATATACGGCAAATGTTCGTTTGTTTTTTTATCTAATATATGACCGATGATATTCGCATCAGATTTTCTCAGTTCAGGGTACTCCGGGTGCTCAGCCAATGCAGGCAACAGGGCACAACACAGGCTGACCAGGACTAAAAGATATTTTTTCATTGTCGTTAGTCTTTTAATGTTTTTAATCAGAAAATAATAAGGTAGCGGAAGCAAATAAAGTATTTGTTTCTGAATGATAAATATCTGCCTCCTAAAGTGTAGACTAAACGGCGGGAGGTGCCCTTAAAGAAACGACACCCGGGCAAGAGCACGCATATCGCATGCCTCGCGGACGGGTGAAAAGAATACATAATATAGATAAAACAGCAGCAACAAATAAAGGAATGATTCCGCTATCTGTTGTCAATACATGATTCAATAAATGAAGTAACTGGAACTCAACAGTCGTATGGCTGTGTTCACTGCCTTTCTTAAAAGGGTGTGAATGGACAATTGTTACACCATTTACCACATGGGAGTGGGTAAACAAAGTAATCCCTGCCATGTACGATATAAATAGTACAGGCAGAAAACACTTCATTATATTCAGGTATAATTGTTTCATTCGTTCGTTTTTGTGCAAGAAATCTAATATGTTTAGTTTTGCGTGACAAATATAGGGATTGTTTCACAGACGGACAATCCCTATATATAACGATTTTAGAGCTAAAAAGGTTCTTAAACCATTATTAATAGCTAATCTTCACGCCGGCAAAGAAACTTCTCGGCAGTGAAGGACCGTAAATATAGCCTGAATCACGGTCGGCTCCCTTATCAAAATCGTTCTGATAAGCATTGAAGATATTTTGTATTCCGGCGTTCACCTGCAGGTTCACTGATTTATATAGCTTGAAATCATAAGCCGCCTTCAATGCAATATCAAAGAAATCCTCCGTATTTACTGTTATCGGCTTATCCAGGAATCCGGGAACGGGTTCGTGAGGCACCAGCATCGAACCGGTATAGGTGCCCGAAAGAGCAATAGACAACGGTTTTACCGGAGTATAGGTTGCAGTAAAATAGCCGTAAGTATTCGGAGTACGCATCATCTTCTTCACTGCCGGAGCATCCGGATTCCATTCATGAGGCTCGCTGTAATGACTCTGCTGCAAAGTAACTCCTGCCTGAATCTGGAATTTATTCAGATAAGCCATCTTTCCTTCCAGTGTCAATCCCATGACACGGGCTCCCGGAGCATTATAGCGTGTACGTGTCAGTATACCATCTTTTACTTCACCGTCGGTCAAAGCAAAAACATCCGATAATTTAGTATAAAATCCTTCTACCAGAAAATTGATCTGGAATGCCCCGAAACGATGGTAAATATCTGCCGAAGCACTCAAACTCTGTGATCTCTCCTCTTTCAGATCCTTTGCAAGCTCAACCATTGCCACTTTTCCACCCACATTCTCTACATGTAAATCTTCATCAAAAGCCTGCGGCGCACGGAAACCGGAAGAATAGCTCAAACGCAGATTGATATTTTGTGTAGGATTGAAACGTAAGTTAGCGCGCGGACTGAATATAATATGATCAATCAGGTTATGTTTATCCAGACGGCCACCAAGCAAAAATCCCCAGCGATCGTTCTTCCATTCATTTTGCAGGAATGCGCTACCGATATTTACCTTCTGGTCTACTGTACGATGGTATCCCCACATATTATCTTCCAGCTTATCCTGATTAAATTCTATTCCGGCTGTCAGGTCAGAAGGCATGAAAATACATTTTCCGAAACTATAGACATACTGTGATCCTGCCATCCAGTTCAGGTCGGTGGTATTTCCATAGGCATTCAAGTCCTGTCTACCTCCATAATAGCTGTCACGATTGATGTGCTGTGCAGAGGCAAACACATTGAAGCGATGTTTCTCGTTCGGTGAAAAATAGTCATATTTCAATCCACCGCCATTGATAGAATGTTCTGTCTGTTCGGCAACATTCGCTTCGTGAGGTGGACGGTTCAGCAAGTCCCCTCCCCTGCGGAATTCTTCCATATGGTGATATTCGAAAGTCAGTTTCGAATAAGTAGTCGTTTTCAGGAAGGAACGAAAACCAACAGTCTGACCATGTATTTTCGGTATTTCAGAGTATCCGTCTCCATCATGGTCGTAGGCCGAACGATGACGGTTCTGACCAAAGATATATAAACCTGCACGCTGGTCATCCGCAACCAGTGAAGCATTCAAAGCTGTATTATTATCGAAAGCGTCTCCGTCTCCAATACCTGTGATCGTATGAGACAACATTCCTGAATTGCGAATCGGTTCTTTGGTGATAATATTGATTGTTCCGGCAATAGCAGACGAACCGAACAAAGCCGAACCGCCTCCACGCATTACTTCTACACGTTCTATCATGCTGGCGGGAATCTGTTCAATACCATACACTCCTGAAAGCGCACTGAAGATGGGACGGGAATCAAGCAAAATTTGTGTATAAGGACCATCCAGACCGTTAATACGTACCTGCTGGAAGCCGCAATTCTGACAGTTGGATTCTACACGCACTCCCGGCTGGAAACTCAATCCCTGTGCCAAGGTAGTAGAATTGGTTGTTTCGAACATTTTCATATCGACTACATTCACCAAAGTAGGTGCCAAGCGGCGGGTAGTCTCGTTACGGTTGGCGGAAACGACTACACCATCCAAGGCAACCGCGTCCTCTTCTATTTCAAAATCCTCTTCCAGTGTACGGCCTTTTTTCAGTGTCACATTGCGTCTTACGGTTTTATAGCCGACTGAGCTAACTTCAAGCACGAAGTTACCTTCGGGAAGATTCTTTAAGAAGTAGTGTCCGGTAGCATCAGTCACGGTACCAATCGTTGTACCTTTCAATGCCACAGTGATATAGGGCAGATGTTCTTTCGTGTTTTTATCAAGGATATGGCCTACAATATTAGCATCCGATTTACGTAAATCCGGATATTCAGGATGCTCATGGAGAGCAGCTTGTCCTTCGAGGGCAGGCAACAATGCACAGCACAAACAGACAAGCGAAAGAATGTATTTCTTCATTTTTCGTTTGTTATTCGTTTTTTGTAAAGTGATGATGTAAACAAACAGATGATTACTCCTGTCTTGACACAAGACAGAATACCATCAGTTTAAATAGCGGAAAAACGAATAACAGGCGGAGCCCTGAGTGCCACCACCCCATGGTAGGGAGAATGGTAGTGCGTATGTTGCGTAATACCATGCAACCGCCACAAGATAAATGGGATGAAAAGAGAAAGAGCAAACACAACAGCCGCACCGTCCGTTGTCAGGTGAGACAAGAAATGAACTAATAACAGTTCGACTGTTGAGTGTTTATGTGCCGCCCCTTTTTTGAAGGGATGCGAATGGACGATTGTCACGCCATTGACCACATGTATGTGAGCAAAGAATGTGATACTTACCAGATACGATACAAACAGTACCGGTAAGAAACAGCGCATGATATTCAATGACAATCGTTTCACCTCATCTTTTTATTTGAGGCGGCAAAGATACGAACTATTTTTTAACAATCAATACCTATATATATTGATTTTCATTAATACACAGCTGAGGCTATCACCTGGATAAACAAAATAAGGAATACCATAGCTATCGGATAAACAGTTGCATAGGCTACACTTGGAATATTGCTATCCACCATCGAATCGGCAGCGGCCAATCCCGGAGTACTTGTCATACCTCCCGTGATGGTTCCCAGCAAGTCAAGCAGGCTGATTTTGAATACCAGTCGTCCTACAAGTACGGCTACCAGCATCGGCACCACTGTAATAGCTGCTCCTACTCCGAACATCAGCAGTCCACTTTCCTGAAAAGTAGCTACGAGGTTCTTTCCGGCGGAAGTTCCTACTTCGGCAAGGAAGAGAAGCAAACCTAACTGGCGTAACAACTGATTGGCGGGTCCGGACATAGACCAGAGAATAGGTCCGGTTTTACCGATTGCACTCAGAAAAAGAGCTACCATCAGCACTCCTCCTGTCAGCCCCGGAGAGAATGACAAGCTATCGGAGAAAGAGATATTCAGTTTGCCGAATAAAACTCCTAATACAATACCCATCGCAATAGGGAAGAAATCCGTATCGGAAAGCTTCTTCGCATCGTTTCCCAACAACCGAGCTACTCCTTTTATACCTTCTTTCTCTCCTACCACCATCAGCTTGTCACCAAACTTCAATGCCAAATCGGGGGACGGAGATAAATCAATACCACTTCGACGTACGCGGGTCACTGTACAACCGAAGTTTTTTTGTAAGTTCAGGTCTCCCAGTTGTTTATTAATCATGTCTTTTTTAGTCAGCAACAAAGACTCGATTTCCTGTGTCTTGTCCAAAGGCAGTTCACCTTCCTCCCGTTTACCCATCAATACTGCTAACTGATTCAGCGATTCTTCACTGCCTACTGCCTGAATATAGTCTCCTTCATGCAATACCGTATGCGCAGTGGGAATAGATATTTCATCTTTGTGCTTCAGGCGCGAAATGACCGCTCCTGTCATCGCACGTGCATTTATCTGCATCAGACTACGGTCAAAGACACTAGCGTTTGTGATACGATAAATACATGTGTTTAATTCAGGGAATTGTCCACGACGCTCTACTTCAAGGCGACGGGCTTCCTGGTCCAGATTTACACGCATAATTTTGGGAAGTAACTTCACGAACAGGATCACTCCAATGACCCCAAATGGATAAGCGATACCATAAGCAATAGATGCCAGCGGAGAGTTTGTACTGTCAATTGCTACCGCCAGTCCCGGAGTACTGGTCAAAGCTCCTGCAATCAATCCGACAACGCTCGGTGTATCAATATCAAATGCATATTTCAGTCCGACTGCTGTCAGGCAGGCCGAGCTAATAATAAGCATAGTAATCAGAATCAGCGTCTTTCCTTTACTACGGAAAGAATCGAAGAATCCCGGACCAGCCTGAATACCAATGGTAAAGATAAAAAGTACCAGACCGAAGTTTCCTAATTCTTTAGGAATGATAACGCCGAAGTGTCCGAAAAGAAGAGCAATAAAGATCACCGCTGACACATCAAGCGATAGCCCCTTAATCTTAATTCTACCCAACATAAATCCCAATGCAACAATCAGGAAAAGGGAGAAATAAGAGGAATGCAATAAGTCAGTAAACATAAAAATAAAAGGTTAGTTAGTTTTAAGGGCGCAAAGGTACAAAAAAAGTCTCCATAAAGTTGTTTTATAGAGACTTTTATTCTTTTCACTGATATAGATTCAGCTCCGCCTTTAGTAACTGGTCACCATATCTTCCGGTACACAAATGTAGAAATCAGCACGTTCTTTATTTTCATCATCCAATTTACTGATGGATTCCTGACGTACGGAAGTGACTGTCACCACACTCGTACCGGGACGGTAACGAAGCAGATAAGGGATAATTCCACTTTTAAAGTCCGAATGATAACTTCCGTTGATATGCAGGAATTTATCTTTCATGTTGCGGGCAATGAACCAGCCCATGGTAGCATCCTTTACGGCTTGTGCCTGAGCCAGTTTCTCATTGTCCCCGGTTTTCTTTCCTCCCATCATATTCATCAGGCTAAATGCCGCTTCACTTTCTTTCTCGTTATATTCAAAAGGAACAGGAAGGGGAGCTATATACTTCTTAGCTTCGGCAGATAAAGAATCAAGCACTTCAAGTCCTCCGTTTTTCACGCTATTGGCATAACGACGGGGGATATTGGTAGCAATAAACGGAATACCATGCTCTTTGGCAAAGAAAACAACCGGATAATAGTCTGTACTGTAATTATCCCATAAACGGGCTTCCGCTTCGAAACGGTCATAAGAAATTTTACGCTGCATGTATTCGTCCAGAATCAATTGATTATCGCTTTCCAACATTTCTGCCCCCAACATCAGTTTGTTCTTATGAAGGTGGTAAAGCGAACGAGTGATCTCAAATTCCAGCCAATGAGTTATGGGGCAATTATGTATCTCTCCCAGAAAGACAATGTCATATCCGGAAAGATGCCGAATCAATTCGCCGTAAGTGATTTCTTTGCCGGTATTATCAAATAAGGTATAAGCACGTCTGCCGGTTTCCTCCTGAGCATACATGATGTTCTGGAAACAGCAACACAAACATACCAGAGATAATACACGATTAATTATTCTTTGTGTCATTATTCAGTTGTTTTTTACTTAAATATAATAGAACGTAATTCTCGATATCCAGATAACGTTCAAATGCTTCGCGCAAAGCGGCGGGAGTTATGCTGTCAAGGCATTCCTCATACCGTTCGAAGTCAGCAAGTGATTCTCCGTTTTTCAGCAGTCCGACCAGTGTAGACCGCCATGTGGCAGATGCTTCTTCATTCAGTGCTTCACGCTTTGCTATCCGGAAAGAACGTTTGATGGTTTGCAGTTCTTCCAGATCCACTTCCTCACGTTGCAGCTTCTGCAGAATATCTTTCAATAAAACATCTATGCCCGGCATATTACGATTGTCGGCGGACGCATTGATATCAAAATAAAATATTCCCCACGGGATACCGTCGTACACTAAAGAGATGTAAGGCGAGTAAACGAGCGATTCGCGTTCACGGAGAACAGATATCAGGCGGCTGCGAATGACATCACGCATCAGTTTCAGCGTTAATGTACTTTTCAGTCCAGGTTCGAAATGCCCAAAGAAGAGATAGTCAAACAATGTCTGCGTTTCATTGTCATTTGGAAAACCTTCTACGTACTTGGCCGTAGGAAGTTCAAAAGGAGGATACGCGTATTCTGACGGAGACGATGAAGCAGGAATACGTCCGAATACCGATACAAACTGGCGCATGACACTGTCCGGATTGAAATTGCCGCAAATGACATACGTTGTCCCTTCAGGACGTGTATAGAGTTTCTGGTAGAAAGCCGCGATAGAATCAAGATTCAAACCTTCCATCTGTTCGAGAGACAGTTTACGCGAAGAACGGGGCAGAGCTGCTCCCATCAATTCATCCATACGGGCGGACAAGAGGCGGTCCGGTGCACGCTTCAACATTTTTTCTAAAACGGTTTCCTTTCCGTAATCCCGGAGTAATCCCTGACGTATTTCTTCGAAATCATTCCGTCTTAGTTCGGGGTCGAATATCTTTTCATAAATCAGATTAAAAAACTCCGTCGCACCGGTAACCGGAGCCATTCCCATGAAGCCATGCCAATGGTTCTCCATTGCCATCGTAAGCGAAATCTCTTTCTGGGAGAGATAGTCCGAGAGAATCTTTCCTTCTACCTTCGCAATGCCCCCCATGTCCATATATCCCGCCATACCCTCCAGTAGAGGATATTCTTCGTCAGACAAAGACGAGGTTCCGAAAGGGGCGAAAGAAGTCAGAAACAGAGATGTGTCTGCTTCTTGGGTAGGTTTGAGAATTAAGCGGATTCCATTTTTCAGCTCTATCTCGCGGACGTTCATTTTCGGGTATTCCGCAATGCGGGTAATAGAAGTAGCATCAAAAGGAGGACATACCGCAAGGCAGGGAGGAGTAGCGATTTCAGTTTCTTCCTCTTTCTCGGGACTCACATAGGTATAAGGAGAGCAGGTTGTTTGTTCACCATGCGACCATGCCCCAGCAATCTCCTCTTTGGTCAACGGAGCACCTAAGCCGGAATGACTACTACAAGCTACCAACAAAGCTTCCTTATAAAACGAGTACCATTCTTTCAATAATGCTTGCAGAGCGTTACCTTGTAGCTCACCCATGGCAATCTTTAGCTGTGTCTGCTGAATTGAGTCAGTCAGATACCGGTCGCCGGATATGACATAATCAACGAAATCGTCACACCAAGCGGAAGAAGAACGGGAAATATTGTTGGTACCGGATGCCATTTGACGGCAAAAATCATCTTTTATATCCCTTAACTCCTCTTCTTCCCATCCATTCCGAATCAGATGATTCAATTCGGCTACGGTAGCAGAGAGAGCAGTCAATAGCTCTTCTCTGTTTTTTCCCTCTACCGTCAGGACCAGATGATTCTTATCGCTCAGATACCACTGATCTGACACATTCGTCTTCAACTTCCTACCATTGAAACGGGAGGAAATAGCACGTACAAGTAATCTTCCCATATTTTTCCGCACTGCATCTCCCAACGTACGCTCTACCACGCAAGGATGCGGAATCATCAGTTCTACTTTTGTTTTCGTCTGCAACGAGTCACGGATTTCCGATAAATGAATACCTTTCTCATATTCCAGCGGATAAGTCCGGAAATCATCTGACGAACGTTTGGGCAATGAAGAAAAGTATTCTTTGATCCGGGCTTCTATCTCCTGTGGAGCCACATCGCCTACAATAATTAATGTAGCCAAAGAGGGGATATACCATTTTTGATAATACTCTTCCAGTATCTGTGGCGTTACTTTCCGAATATCTTCTGCTGTTCCCAACGGCATACGCCGTCCGAATATCCCCTGTCCTATCTTCAGTGAATAGAAGTCGTCTCCCAAGTCATAACCGCGCAGTTCTTCCAATATGATTCCCTTTTCATTCTCTACCTTTTCAGGGTTCATGGAAATACCGTCCAGCCAGTCACGCATGATCAGTAAGGAACGATTGACAGCTTCTTCCTTTTGATGGTCGGTAGGGACAGCAAACATATAGATGGTACGGTCGAAACCGGTAAAAGCATTGATATCTTGCCCATACTTCATGCCCTGAGATTCCAGGTATTCTACCAGCGAACGTTTGGGGAAATGAGTGGTTCCGCCGAAAGCCACGTGTTCCAGGAAGTGAGCACATCCTTTCTGCTGTTCGGTTTCCTGTACAGAACCAACACGCATCACCAAACGAAATTCAACGCGGGAAACAGGAGAAGGATTCTGCAATATCAGATAGTGCAAGCCATTGGGCAGATGTCCTTCCAGTGTCCCTGCGGGAAGAGAGACAGGGATAGACCGAGAATTGGAATAAACCGGTATATTGACATACATTGCAGCTAAGAAGATAGCCACTATGTATAAGCATTTTTTTATATTATTTCTTTTCATAAACGACATTGGCACGATTATACCCTCCGGCATACGCATGATCAAACACAAATTGGAAAGTCAGCTTCTTCGCTTTGAAATCAATTTTCCCAACCGGAGGCATAAAGGTTCCATCCTCCAACTCATCTATTGCAACATCAGACGCTTGCAAATAATGAGCCGGATTAGCTGTGCCGTCAGCCTCTTCCAGATCAATAGCTATCTGATTTCCCTCTTTAATCAGTTTTTTCTGGAGCTCCCACGGGCTGAATACATATTCAAAAGGAATAATCGTACGAACATCAGGTACACTCACCGGCAGAAAATCAACGGTAGCCGTTCCATCCGAAATATTTTTCAATTTTATTCCATCCAAAGACATCGTAAAAGTCCCGGGGTTCGCCTTATTCCAATTCAACAATTCCATAATCTGAGCATAAGCAGGACTTGCATATTCTCCATACCAGAATTCATCGTTTTCTATCGTTTCCTTTCTCAACACCCAAGCCAGATATTCTGTGAGTCCCATCGGATCATCCACCATCTTCAATACCGGCAGTTCTTCCGTAGACTGGTCACTCAGCGTTATTATCGTTTTTCCATCAAAATCTTTGGTGAAAGGCTCTGCAAAAGGAGGAAGATAATCACTGGCAGGACTCTCCACTTTTGTATGATAAGTTACAGCTCCCAGCCAATCGGTCAGATCAATGCCATATTTCGACTTATAGCCTTCAATCAGTATTTTCTGGGCTTCCGTCAGTTCAGGTATCTGAGGATTAGGCTTCACACGTACTCTTAACGAAGCATTCAACTTCATATTGTCTAAAGGAAATGTAGAAATACCAATTTCAAAGTAAGTATCTTCCGTCAATAGCTCTTTTTGGTTGGACACTACCTGAAAAATAGCCGATTTACTTCCTGCCGGAATAGTGACCGGATTGCTCTCCAACCTTAATATCTCTTTCTCATCATTCAAAATCTCGAAATTGAGCGTAATGTTCTGCTCACAAGCTTTAGTCAAATCAACATTCACCGTCAATGGCGTAGCTTCCGTTTCTTCTACTACCGGATTCTCAGCCGACAAATAAATCAGATTCACTCCTGTATATCCGCTATCTTCTTTGTCATCTCCACACGAAGCAAGGAAAGGCAATATTAAAGCCCCCATTGCATAAACATAAAACTTCTTCATTTTTTCTTCTTTTTATTTGTAATTCAAATTAGCTATCTTAATTCTCTATTTTAGTCCAGCCTTCATTCTGCGACACATTCTCATTATACAGATATTCTCCCCTGGGAATGGGGAATGTCCAACGATAATCATCTTTCTGTATTCGTCTGCCGTCCATTGAACCGGAAACATTCCAATCCGACAATATTTCTTTCCGGCAACGTTTCAAGTCAAAGTAGCGCTCTCCTTCTCCCGCATATTCTTTCCATTTTTCCGTAAGGACAGTTTTCAACAATACCTCACCGCTAAGATTTTCATCCAGCAAAGTCGCTCCCCGCCGTGCGAGATACTCGTTCATCACTTTCACCGCCTGCACATCATGCGCCTTCCCGTCACGGCAATAAGCCTCCGCAAGAATAAAGCAGGCACCTGCCACCCGGAATTTATTGATATACCGCGTTTCCTTTTTCTCCCAATTCATCTTGTTATATTTTCCCAAATAGGGAGACGAAGTGATCTCTCCTACCGTTTCTCCCGACATTGCAAACCAATAGACGGTCTCGTCATAACGAATATCTCCTTCGGAATAAAGACGGACCAAAGACGTGTTCAGCGTAAAGAAATCCCCCTTATCCCTATCGTAGTTCATATCGGTATAGTACGAACCGGAGGTATAAACAGAAAAGATACGTTCATCACAAACTTCGTTTCCAAACAACTTGCTATAGCCGGCTGTCGTCAACACATCATACCCTCCTTTAATATCAATCACCTTCTGCGCATACTCTTCTGCCTGTTCATAATTCCCGGCATATAATTCCAATTCAGCCAGCAGATAATACCCGCTATATTGAGAAAGCCAATATTCCTGTGCAGGATTATTCTCCACTTCTACAGCTTCTGTCAATAGGTTACGAATAGCTGTAACACATTCCCCTATGCTCGAACGCTTCAGGAATCCCAGTTTAAACTCATCTTTCAGAATGATACCGTCTTTCTCCGGACCATCGGCATAAGCAGGAGCAAAAAGGCGTAACAGATTAAAATAACAATAGGCTTTCAACAGTTTCGCTTCACTGACGATACAACGTATTTCCTGCCTTTCTTTATCCGAAGTTATGCTCACATTATCAATGCGCTCCAATACTGCATTGGCAATAGCTACTGTTGCATAATATTCTTGCCACATGGATAAGGAAATGTCTTCCAACGGCTGTGGCTGCCATTTATACAGATTACTCAAAGAAGAGTTACGAGCAATCAGATATGTCGGCTCAAAATCATCTCCCAATACAGACAAATTAAACTCCGGGGTCGGCAGTTCCGAATAAGCAGATGCCAGCAATTCACGGGCAGCAGCCGGAGTAGTGACAGCATCCGGATCGGAAAACTGGTTCTCATAAGGAATATCAAGCGAACACGATGCACCTACACAGCATATTGCCAATAAATAACTCCAATCTTTTATTTTATGTATTATTGTTATCATACACTTCTCTAATTAAAAAGTCAAACTTAGATTGATTGTTAATACCGGTTGCATTCCTCCTGCCAGTGTTCCCGTTTCCGGATCGGACTCACTATAAGGAGTAATCATAAACAGGTTGGAAGCCTGAAAAGCAACATTAGCATATTGAATAAAACGGATGTTCTTTTCAAGAAAAGCATGTGGAACACGATAGCGTAACGACACCATAGACAGTTTGAGATAATCACTTTTTCCCACCGTTTCCGTATTAGGATACAGCGTTAACGAAGCAAGGGCAGACGAGCTATAATAAGGTGAATGATATTTTTTACCTTCATCTCCCCGTTTGAACCACATATCCTGTACTTGTCCTTTAATGGCATTCTTTATCGAAGTGTCGGATGAACGTACATAACTGTAGTTATATCGCTTGATACCTCCGAATACATAATAAAAGTCCATATCCAAGTCAAAGTCCCTGTATGAAAAACTCAGATTTAATGTACCGCTATAGGGAGGAGTAGCATGCCCCAACGCTATAATATTCTCCTTCACCGGAGTTTCAGTAGCCGGTATTTCACGGCCATCCGCTCCCTGAAATACCGGAAGCCCGGTGATAGGATTAATGCCGAGAGACTTCAACCCGTAAACAATATCGTAAGCTTTTCCGACCTCATAAGTAGGAACGACCTCCTCTTCACTTGTATATAGACGGTCGGAATAATATAAGTCGACTACCTTATTGCGATTGTAAGCCAGCGAACCACGCAAAGACAAACGCCAGTCCGAAGTATCCAGCACCTTTACGGAAGCACTCAGTTCGTACCCCTCATTGCGAAGTACTCCAATATTACGTTTCATGGTATGAAAGCCGTTGGACAAAGGAACAGGAACATCCAGCAGTGCATCACTTGTTTCCCTCCGATAAATATTACCACTTAATGTCAGGCGTTTAAACAGTTCGAACGACAGGCTGACATCTGTAGACGTCGTCTGCTCCGGCTTCAAATCCGTATTATAAAGTGCAAGCAGTTGCAAGAGACGGGCATTGCCGTAATAATTTGTCGAATAAGAGAAAGTTCCGATAGTCGATGAAGCAGATACACCTGCCAGATTGGCCATTCTTCCATAAGAGGCTTTCAGGTTCAGATGAGAAATTACTTCATTATCTTTCAGGAAAGGATACTGACTCACCGTCCACCCCAAACCGACTGCCCACGCGGCATTCCATCGCTTGTCTTTGGGAAGGATCGAAGAAGCATCCGCCTTATACGTAGCAAAAAAGTCATAAGTAGCATCGAAGCTATACCCCATCACCCATCCAAATCCCATTTGAGCAGTCTTTTCTTTCAACGATCCAACCGACGGTTTACGATTACCGGATATAGACTGATTGATAGCCGCAGGAGACATTTGAGTACCTACTCCGTAACCTACAATGGAGACATTGTCAGCATCTGTCATATAGTAGTCCATATTGCCGCCGACCGTAAAATCATGTTTGTCGGCAAACACCTTATTGTAGGTAATACGTATATTGGAAGAAACATTCGTCGTCACGTTCTTGTCTTTCGTCAGTTTACCGAGTTCTTCCACAGGAGATCCGCTCTTACGCTCCTGAATAGAAGTGGAAGGTACTAATGTCAATGCTTCATTCAGTACCACATCAATACCTGCCACGGCATCAATATCCAGTCCTTTGACAGGTTGCAAGTTCAGACTTCCGCTCACTCCTCCCCGCTTATCGGTCGATTTGCTGTTATATTGACTAAGCAAATCTTTATAAGTATATTCAGACGACTCGTTGGAGTAAGATATTAATTTACTGGTAGGTGTCTCGTAAGGATTCAGTTGATAAACTAGGTCCGTGGGTGAATACACACTACCATTTGGAGTATCCGTTGCAGAATATCCTGCATTCGTACTTACCGAAAGGTAACCCCATCGACCCAATTTCTGGTCGAGACTCAAACTGGCAGTGAAACGGTGCGTATCATTTCCCGGCACTCGTCCACCTTGCTGGGCATAATTGACAGATGCATAATAAGAAGTATTCTCCGTTCCGCCCCTTACACTCAGGTTATGACGTTGGTAAGTACTCAAGTGTATCAATTCATCGAACCAGTCGGTATGGATATTTCTCAGAGAATCCAGTACAGACTGTCCTTCGGCTATCATTTGATTGAGATTGGGATCGGCAGCGTAATACTTCCGATAATAATCTTCACTGTAGCGATATCCCGGGGTGGAAGCATTTTGTAACAATCGCTCCAACTCCAGTTTCTCGTCAGTATCCATCATTTCCACTCCTCTGCGGCCACGGGTGGTAATACCCATATTAAAACTGTAATTGGTTGTCAGCCTCCCGTCCGGATTTCCACGCAAGGAAGTAATCTCAATCACTCCGTTAGCTGCTTTAATGCCATATAAGGCGCAGGCAACAGCATCTTTCAGCACTTTTATTTCCTTTATATCTGATGGATTGAGTGTCATAAAAGCATCCGACGAAATAACTTGTCCATCTTTCACATAAAGCGGCTCGTTTGCCGAGTCTCCTTCACGGAAAGATGAGTTTCCACGAATGCGTATCTTGGGCTTCGAACCCAAGTCACCCGTATTTGTCACTATCAGTCCGGGAACCGTTCCTTGCAAAGCCAAAGACATGTCAATCATAGGTTTGCTGTTTAACCTTTCCATATCTACCCGTTGCACCACGCCCGATTTTGCACGAATATCCAGCTCATTAATATTCGATTTGGCAACTATAACAACTTCATCCAGTGACTTGGTATCTTGCTGCATGGCAGCGTCCTGTACTTTTTGCCCGCTATACTTTATACGGACATCTTTCATTCCCACAAAAGAAAAGACAATTATCTCTCCCTCTTTCCACCGCCCACGCAACAGATAGCGTCCGTCAGTATCTGTTACCGTACCGAACTGTGTATTCCTGACACGAATGGTAACTCCGGGAAGTGGCTCACCTTGATGATCAGTGACCATACCGGTCAGTTCAACGTCTCTTTGTTGGGCATAAGTAGTTGTAGAATAAATTACAGAGATAAAAATTAAAGTGATAATAAATGCTCTCATTTTAGCGTTTGTTATATAGTATTATCCGGACTGCAAAAATAGACACTATTCACAGCCCGGACAATCACCATATATAACTATATCATCAGCTAAAAATACCTAAAAACAGTCATTTTCAGTTTCGCACGGTACGCCTTCACATTCAAACTCCAAAGTAACATGATGAATATCCGCTTCTTCCAACCGTGCTTTGATCAGATGTTTTATCTCTTCCATTCTTTCCATATTATCAATGACTATATGTGCAGTTAAAGCAGTCTCCGTAGTACTCAATGCCCATATATGCAGATGATGACAACTCTCCACGCCGGGCTGATCCAGTATTATCTGCCTTATTTCATTAATATCTATCCCCACAGGAACACCATCCAATGACAACCGAAGACTGTCACGGAGAAGTCCCCATGTTGAAATCACAATAACCACAGCTATCCCCAGTCCGATAATTGGATCGACAATACTCCATCCCGTATACATGATAATGATACCGGAAGCAACTACACCTATAGACACCAATGCATCTGCCGCCATGTGCAGATACGCACCTTTCACATTCAGATCCTTATCTTTATCCTTCATAAAAAGCCACGCAGTAAGTGCATTGATTACCACTCCCACTCCTGCTGTCCATGCAATAGCAGAACCGTCTACTGCAACAGGATAAAACAACTTATCAATACTTTCGGCAATAATTATTCCGACAGCGACCAACAATATAACCGCATTCAATAAAGATACTAATATGGTACTCTTTTTATATCCGTAAGTATAACGGCTGTTCGAATGAATTTTCTCCAACCGAAAAGCCAGCATAGCAAGTATCAAGCTTGCCACATCACCCAAATTATGTCCGGCATCAGAAAGCAGCCCCAAAGAATTGTAATAGAAACCAACTCCAAATTCAACTATCACAAAAGAGAGATTTAGAACAATACCTATTATAAAAGCTTTATTGAGCGAAGTTATCCGATGAGTATGTTCGTGATGATGAGATTCCATATTATATATAGTTTTATATCCTGTATCCAGGAAACAAATGCTAAAATAAATAGTTCATATTTTTCTCCCTAATCTTGAGCAGACTCCTGAGTTAAAGCTTATAAATGACTGTAAAAATATAAACCAGTTATCTTTAATACCTACATATGATTAAACGCCCTATTTCTTTTCATTTCTTTTAGGTATTGTCCTTGCTTATATATCCCCGTAACTTTGCAGACGAAAAATAAATTAATCATTATCTATCAAAATTAAGGATGAAAATATTAAACTTATGGATGATTGCCCTTATGGCATTATCATCAACTTTTGTTTCTTGTAGTGACAGCGACGACGATACCGACAATGCAGAACAAGCGAAAGCAATTGCCGGCACTTATAAAGGTTATTCTATTGGTGAAAGCAAAATGTTTTCCGACTATCTAATGGGAGCCGATGCCAGTGCCACCATTATAGCCAATTCGGATGGTACTATCAATCTGGTATATAAATCTGGGTCCGGAGATTTCATACTGAATAATCTGAAAGTTTCTTCTAAATCTTTCAAAGGTGAAGGTGAAGTTGCTTTGGCCATGGGTGGAAACACTCCGGGTAACTACGAATATACACTGGAAGGTAGTGTCAGCGATGCAAAGGTATTAACTCTCAAAGCGAATGTTCCCGTACCGATGGGCGGTATCGACATCGAATTCATTCAAGCAGAAACTCCGATTGCTTATTATGTAGCTTCTACCTATCAGTACAATACTAATCTTTCCATCAGTGTTATGGGAAGTTCATACGGTTCTACCGAAGATTGCAAAGCAATTGTTAAACGTGCTTCAGAAACTACAGTAAATATCACCCTGAACGGATTTGGCAATTTAACCGGAGGAGGAAGTAATATGAGTCTGGGAGATTTCACGATTAACGGAGTAAACGTTGAAAAAACAACTAGCGGCTACACACTAAGTTTAGGTGAATTCGAATCTGAGGCAGAATCTTCAACCGGCACTCCTACCCCAATTACAGGTGTAAGCCTGGAAGGTACAGTTGCAACAGACGGTACCGCTGAAATCACTGTAGCTTTCAAACCGGGAAGTATGCCTATGCCAATCACGGCAATTTTCATCGGAAGCAGCAAAAGTAGTGCACAATAACTAATTTGAAAGAAGATATGAGAAGAAGTAGTCACACTATTTTCAAAAATATCATGATACTGGGAGCGACGATGTCGCTCTCAGCTTGTAATGGAATGTTTGAAGGGATTTATGATGATCCCATCGAAAGTGAGATGGAAATTAAAGAAAGTAGCTTTTCACAAATCAATACTACCGAGTACACCAACTGGGTATATATCGATTTATCCGAACGCAAAGCAACAACTGTAGAAATCGGAGAGGAACATAAAAGTGAGATACCGGCAGAATGGGATCTCGCCATCCACCGTTACGATATCAAAACAAACGAAGGTGCAGCCTATCAGACGACCTATACTAATATTGATGAGCTGAAAGCAAGTGGAAAACTTCCTGCTGAAGAAAATTTTATAAAAGATGAATGGACAACTGATAAAATAGCAATCGATATGTCCGGCATGATGGAAGGAAACATTAAATATACAGAAGATTATCGCAATGAGATCTTATCCGGCTGGTTGAATGTAGATACTTCAAGTATGCCCCCTATTTATACGATGTCCAATCAAGTTTATCTGATACGGCTGAAGGATAACACCTATGCAGCAATTCGTTTTACCAACTATACCAATGCCAGAGGCATAAAAGGATATATCGACTTCGATTTTCTATATCCGCTTGATTTCGAAGAAAACAACTAAGAAACCAATTACAAAGAATGAAACCTACATATATAGTATCCATCTTACTATTCTCCTTTATAGCAACCTGTTCCACATTCGCACAACAATCAACAGAACATATCAGCGGACGTGTCACTGATACAAACGGAGAACCTCTCCCAGGTGCTACCATCTCCATAAAAGGAGAAAAAACAGGAGCTGTCACTACTGCTGACGGAACATATACATTACAACTCCCCGGAATCGGTTCATATATCATCACAGCATCCTACATAGGTTATCAAACAGAAGAAAAAAGAATAACTACCGAAAAGGAAAAGAAAGTGAATTTTCGTTTATCCGAAGATCAGTTCGACCTCGGAACGGTCGTTGTAACCGGTACCCGTACTCCCAAATTGCTGAAAGATGCTCCCATCATCACTCGGGTAATCACCTCGGAGGATATTAAGAAAGTAAATGCCAATAACGTTGCCGATCTGCTAAAGACAGAATTGCCCGGTATCGAATTTACCTTTTCCATGGATCAGCAAACCGCCATCAACATGCAAGGTTTTGGGGGTAACTCCGTGCTGTTTCTGGTAGATGGCGAACGGTTAGCAGGAGAAACACTTAATAATGTAGACTATGAGCGTCTGAATCTCGACAATGTCGAGCGCATAGAGATAGTAAAGGGAGCAGCATCTACCCTTTACGGTTCCAGCGCTATCGGAGGAGTGATTAATATCATTACCCGCGAATCGGATGATCCATGGAACCTCAATCTCAATTCGCGCTTCTCCGAACACAATGACCAGCGATATGGCGGCACTGTGGGATTCAATGCTGGCAAATTCAACAGCCTGACCAACGTACAATATAACAATGTCGACACTTATGCCGTAGACAACCCGGGAGACTTCTCTACAGTGTTTGGAAGCCGGGTATGGAACTTTAAAGAACGTCTAATCTATCATCCGCTTGAAACACTCAAACTGACAGGAAGAGCGGGATATTATTTCCGTGAACGTAATAAGCCGGGAGATACCCAAGACAGATATCGGGGATTCAGTGGCGGAATGAAAGCTAACTATACTTTCAATATTATGAGTAATCTTGAAGTTGGTTATACCTTTGACCAGTATGACAAAAGCGACTATCAGTCACTTTATAAAAATGATGTACGTGATTACAGCAACGTGCAACACAATGTACATGCACTCTACAATTATACCTTTAATGGAAAGCATACGCTAACTGTCGGCGCCGATTATCTGCGCGATTATCTGATGTCTTACCAGTTTACTGATAACGCGGACCATACTATGCATACAGCAGACGCATTCGGACAGTTCGACTGGAATCCGACAGAAAGGCTGAACGTAATAGCCGGATTGCGGTTCGACTATTTCTCTGATTCGAATGTACGTCATTTGTCTCCACATCTGGGAATGATGTACAAGATAGGCAGCTGTTCATTAAGAGGATCTTATTCGCAAGGATTCCGCTCCCCTACTCTAAAGGAGATGTATATGGTATTCAATATGGCAAATATGATGATGATCTATGGTAATCCGGATTTGAAATCGGAAACGAGTCACAATTTCTCCGTATCTGCCGAATATACCAAGAACCGTTATAACTTTTCTGTGACAGGCTATTATAATCTGGTGCATAATCGTATCAATACCGTTTACAGTGAAGACCCCAAGGGACAAATATATACCAATACCGACAAAATGGATATTGCAGGAATTGATGCCAACATCTCCGCAAAATATCCTTGCGGACTCGGCTATCGCCTGTCATACACTTATATTCATGAGTTCATGCGCGACGGACAAAAAAAGTTCACAGATACACGCCCTCACACAGCAACTGTTAGAATTGACTGGGGCAAAACGCTGAATAAAGTCGATTTCAACTATTCACTCAACGGACGCGTGCTGTCGAAAGTGAAAACCAACATATACAACGATAGTTTCAATAATCCGGCTGCCGGAAGTCAGGCAGTAGAGTATCCGGGATATATGATATGGGATCTTACCTTCTCGTTGGGAATCATCAAAGGAGTAAATATGAATCTGGCTGTAAACAATCTGTTCGATTATGTGCCTGATTACTATTATTTCAACTCACCTACCACAACGGGCACCAATCTTACGTTGGGACTTTCACTGGATATAGACAGGATCTTCAAGAAATAAACAGCAGCAATAGAACTACATACAAAGCTAAAAATAAGAGAAATGAAAAAGAAAAGTAAAATCATTTTAGGTGGATGCATCGTCGTAGCAGCCCTGACAGGGCTATCCGTATGGAATATCTGGTTCAGTACTACAGAGATTGCTTTCGTCAACTTCCAGACGATACAACAGGGAAGTATTTCGAAAGCCAACGACAATTCATTCATTAAACTTAGTGAAGTGTCTCTTGACAATCTCGATCGTCTGACCAATTATGACATGGTATTCATCAATGGCATGGGACTGCGTATTGTCGAAGAGCAGCGTCAACAAATACAGCAGGCAGCGGATAAAGGTATCCCTGTATACACTTCCATGGCTACCAACCCGGCCAACAATATCTGCAACCTCGACAGTATACAGCAGAATCTCATACGCGGCTATCTAAGCAACGGTGGAAAAACCAACTACCGCAACATGCTGAACTATATCCGTAAAGCCATCGACAGAAAGGCTTCTGCCGTACCCGAAGTGGAAGATCCGGTAGAAAGGCCTAGCGACATGCTTTATCATGCCGGAATCAGTAACCCGGATGATGAACTCGAATTCCTCACTGTTACCGATTATGAGAAATTCACGCGTGATAACAACCTTTATAAAGAAAAAGCACGAAAAATCATGATTACCGGACAAATGGCAGATGCCACCGATCTGATCAAAGCGCTCGAAAATGCAGGATACAATGTGTATCCCGTTCAATCCATGACAAGATTTATGTCATTCATTGATGAAGTGCAGCCCGATGCTGTTATTAACATGGCACACGGACGCATGGGAGATAAAATGGTAGATTATCTGAAAGCTAAGAATATCCTTTTGTTCGCTCCGCTCACAATCAACAGTCTTGTGGATGAATGGGAAAATGATCCGATGGGTATGTCGGGAGGGTTCATGTCGCAAAGTATCGTGACACCGGAGATAGACGGAGCTATTCGTCCTTTCGCCCTTTTTGCACAGTATGAAGATAAAGAAGGATTGCGTCATTCATATGCAGTTCCCGAACGTCTGAAGACTTTTGTATCTACGATAGATAACTATCTGAATCTGAAAACGAAACCAAATTTTGAAAAGAAAGTAGCAATCTACTACTACAAAGGTCCCGGTCAAAACGCATTGACAGCTGCCGGAATGGAAGTAGTACCTTCCCTTTATAATCTTCTGCTTCGGATGAAACAGGAAGGATATAATATATCCGGCCTCCCTGCCAATGCACAGGAACTGGGAAAAATGATACAAGCTCAGGGAGCAGTATTCAATGCTTATGCAGAAGGAGCTTTCAACGAGTTCATGCAAAACGGACACCCCGAACTGATAACAAAAGAACAGTATGAAGGTTGGGTGAAAGAATCACTTCGTCCCGAAAAGTATCAGGAAGTAGTAGATGCTTTCGGTGAATTTCCCGGCAATTATATGGCGACTCCCGATGGTAAACTGGGTATCGCCCGTTTACAATTCGGCAATGTTGTGCTTTTGCCACAAAATGCTGCCGGAAGCGGTGACAATTCTTTCCAAGTGGTACATGGTACCAACATGGCTCCGCCACACACCTATATTGCTTCCTATTTATGGATGCAGCACGGTTTCAAGGCCGATGCACTTATCCACTTCGGTACACACGGCAGTCTGGAATTTACTCCAAGAAAGCAAGTTGCCTTATGCAGCAATGACTGGCCGGACCGTCTGGTAGGGGCTGTTCCTCATTACTATATCTACTCCATTGGGAACGTCGGAGAAGGCATGATGGCCAAACGCCGTTCTTATACTACATTGCAGTCATACCTCACTCCTCCTTTTCTGGAAAGCAGCGTGCGGGGCATCTACCGGGAATTAATGGAAAAGATCAAAATCTATAATAATTCTCAAAAGGAAAACAAAGACCAGGAAGCACTGGCTGTGAAAATCCTGACTGTGAAGATGGGTATTCACCGTGATTTAGGACTGGACAGTATTGCCAACAAACCATATACAGAAGATGAAATCGTCCGTGTAGAAAACTTTGCCGAAGAGTTGGCTACAGAGAAAATCACAGGACAACTGTACACTATGGGGATTCCTTACGAACCGGAAAGAATTACTTCTTCTGTTTACGCAATGGCTACAGAACCAATTGCTTATAGCCTTTTTGCCCTTGACAAGCAACGTGGAAAAGCGACAGAAGCTGCCGGAAAGCATCGGAGTGTCTTTACACAACAATACCTCACTCCTGCCCGCCTTCTGGTAGAAAGACTGATGGCTAATCCTTCACTGGCGAACGATGAACTGATTTGTCGTACAGCCGGAATCACTCCGCAGGAACTGGCAAAGGCAAGACAGATAGAAGCAGAGCGTAATGCCCCCAAAGGCATGATGGCAATGATGATGGCTGCCGCAGCCCAGAAGGATCAGGCAGATAAAACAAAATCAGGCAATGGTCATCCCACTTCGGCAAAAACAGAAACAAACCCTCATGGCAAAATGCCCGAAAGCATGAAAGAGGCCATGAAAAAAATGGGAGCTAACATGGACCCGGAAAAAGCAATGGAAATGGCTAAATCTATGGGAGCCAGCCCGGAAGCATTGAAGAAGATGGAAGCCGGCATGAAAGCCAATAAAGAGCAAAGCAAAACTGCAAATACTCCGGGCAAACCGGAAAAAACGGAAAATGCCGAAAAACCACAGGGGATGTCAGCTATGATGGCTGCTATGGGAAAAGCTCCGAAAGAATACAGCAAAGAAGAAGTAGAATTCGCACTTGCAGTAACCGAAGTAGAACGTACAATCAAGAATATAGCTAACTATAAAAATGCACTGCTGACAAGCCCTGAAGAGGAACTTAGCAGTCTGATGAATGCATTAAAAGGTGGATACACGGCCCCTACTCCCGGTGGTGACCCGATCGCTAATCCGAACACGCTGCCTACCGGACGCAATATGTATGCTATCAATGCCGAAGCAACTCCGACAGAGTCTGCGTGGGAAAAAGGGATTGCTTTAGCCAAACAGACGATCGAGACATACAAGCAACGTCACAACGACTCCATACCACGCAAAGTCAGCTACACACTCTGGTCATCCGAGTTTATTGAAACCGGCGGAGCAACCATCGCACAAGTACTTTATATGTTAGGAGTTGAACCTGTCCGTGACGCTTTCGGTCGTGTCAGTGATTTAAAACTGATTCCTTCTGCCGAGTTAGGACGCCCACGTATTGACGTAGTGGTCCAGACTTCCGGACAGCTCCGTGATCTTGCCGCCTCCCGCCTCTTCCTTGTCAATCGTGCAGTAGAGATGGCTGCCACGGCCAAAGACGACCAATATGAGAATCAGGTTGCCGCCAGCGTAATAGAAGCCGAACGGGTACTGACCGAAAAAGGACTAAGCCCGAAAGATGCCCGCGAAATTTCAACGTTCCGGGTATTCGGAGGAACCAACGGCATGTATGGAACAGGTATTCAGGAAATGGTGGAATCCGGCGACCGTTGGGAGAATGAATCGGAAATCGCAGATACTTATCTCAACAATATGGGAGCCTATTACGGCAGTGAAAAGAATTGGGAAGTATTCCAGAAGTTCGCTTTCGAAGCCGCACTGACCCGAACGGATGTTGTAGTACAGCCACGACAAAGCAATACTTGGGGAGCTTTAAGCCTCGACCATGTATACGAATTTATGGGAGGTATGAATCTTGCCGTACGCAATGTGACCGGCAAAGATCCGGATGCCTATCTCAGTGATTATCGCAATCGGAACCACATGAAGATGCAAGAACTGAAAGAAGCTGTCGGCGTAGAAAGCCGTACCACTATTCTGAATCCGACTTACATCAAAGAGAAAATGAAAGGTGGAGCCTCTTCCGCAAGTGAATTTGCAGAAGTTATCACAAACACCTATGGATGGAATGTGATGAAACCAGCCGCAATCGACAAAGAACTCTGGGATAATATATATAATGTATATGTGAAGGATGAACTGAACTTGGGAGTCAAACAATATTTCGAGCAACAGAATCCTGCAGCTCTGGAAGAGATGACTGCTGTAATGCTTGAAAGCGCCCGCAAAGGGTTGTGGAAAGCAAGTGAAGAACAGGTTACAGAGTTAAGTAAACTTCATACGGAAATCGTCAATACTTACCGTCCGTCGTGTTCCGGATTTGTTTGTGACAATTCCAAACTCCGTGACTTCATTGCATCTAAAGCTGACGCACAAACCGCTACACAGTATAAAGAGAATATCTCTAAAATCCGTGAAGCAAAAGCCAGCGGAAACAATAAGGGAGTGGTCATGAAAAAAGAAGAAATAAATCAGACAGCCGAAAAGCAAACAAATACATTGAGCAATGTAGCTGTAGGCATCGCTGTTATAATCGTTATTCTTGCTCTGATACTCTTTGTACGCAAGCGTCGCAAAAACAGTCAGATGTAAGTCCTGAGCGGTGAATTATCAATCATAAATTGTAAATCGTAAAATCGTATAATGGATACAGTTGTTCTTGTACTTATGCTTCTTACAGCATTCAACTTTCTGTTGAAGCAAACGTTCTGGAAATTGATAGCGGTCTGCATTATCGCCGCTATCTGCGCTGTCTTCACCGGATTAATGTGGCCATATGCTATCGAGCAATCGAAAACTCAGATAGCAAACTGGCTGAGCAATCAGCCTTTGATGCTGGATACTTCCGTGCTTCTCAGTGTGGAAGTCTGCATACAAATGGCTTATGCCATGCTTGCCGTCCACGTGGCCAATGACTATCCGGTCAAACCGCGCATGATACTCATGTACCGTTTCCTCCGCTGGTTTCCGGGATTATTGATTTTTCCCGTTCTATTCAGCGGTCTGGTATATCTCATCTTTGCTTTTCCCGGCACTTCATTCCAGACGATAGCCTGGAGTTATGCAGCCTTTATTCTGGCAGCTATTCCTTGTGGCAGATTTATACTCCTCCATTTACTGCCGGAGAAAGAGCTACGCCTCGAACTATTTTTCCTGACCAATGCCTTGGTAGCCGTTCTGGGAATTGTTGCCACAGTCAACGGAAAGACTTCCGCAGCAGGTGTCAGTGAAATAGACTGGAAAGCATTGGCAGGCGTCATAATCATTGCATTGGCTGGTGGAATTCTCGGTCTTCTCTGGTGGAACATCCGAAATAGAAATAAAGAAAAAAGTGTGAAACAATAAAAGAATAAATAACGCATTAAATTATCAATAACAATGAATCTTATATCAGACATTTTATACTGGATCTCAACAGGCCTACTTGTTCCTGTGATCGTTTTATTAATCATCCTCTTTTGCCGTGCAATCATACTTGCCGGTAGTTTCTATGGTCAATATCTGTCTATCCGTAAAACAGAGGCTCTGCTCCGTAACGAACTGAACAAACTGACTCCGGATACCGTCGGAGAACTTGGCTCCAATCTTCCGGAAAACTCCAGATCCCTTGTCATTATGTATATGCGCCAAGTATTGGATGCGCGTGATACTCCGGCACAGGTACAACGCTTATTAGCTAATTTTGAAATTGCAGCAGACAAAGATTTAGCCATCTCTAAAACTCTGACTAAACTGGGCCCTATCTTAGGGTTGATGGGAACGCTGATCCCAATGGGCCCTGCCCTTGCAGGACTGGCCAGTGGTGATATTGCTTCCATGGCTTACAACATGCAGATTGCTTTCGCCACCACTGTAGTCGGACTGGTAGCAGGTGCCGTAGGTTTCCTCACACAGCAGGTGAAACAACGCTGGTACTTACAGGATATGACCAATCTTGAATTCATATCCGAACTGCTCAATGACAAACGTTCAATCAATAAAACTACAGAGAAATGAAGCATAACCTATTACGAAAAGAAGAAGACGCCGATCCTATCAGTGTAGTATCCAACCTGTTCGACATTGCGATGGTTTTTGCTGTTGCATTGATGGTAGCACTCGTCAGCCGGTATAACATGACAGAGGTCTTTTCGCAGGAAGACTATACGATGGTGAAAAATCCGGGTAAAGAGAATATGGAAATCATTACCAAAGAAGGTAATAAGATCAACCGATATACTCCATCTGAAGATCAGGATAAGAAAGAAGGAAAACGTGGAAAGAAAGTAGGTATCGCCTATGAACTGGATAATGGTGAAATCATTTATGTACCCGAATAACCGATTTAAGATTGGTTTAAAGTAAATATATACATAGTATCTTGTTATTCTGAATTTGCCGAAAGATCTCCTTTTCTTATACATAAACAGAAAGGAGACTCTTTGGCAAATTTCAAGTGACAGATCGCACAGATTTAACACACACATGATAGTACTCTTGCCAAAAGATCACAAAAAGCAATCACATTTGTATATAAAGGTAGTCCTTGCCCTCATTGTCATGATAAGCTGCTTCAATCTGTTTGTCATTACACAGCAGCGATAACCCCGAATGTACATGCCTGTTTGCCTGATGAATAATGTTGATGAAAATGAGTATATCTACAATCGCTATTTCCCTCTCATCAGCATCTTCTGTTTATTACTAATGCTTCTGCCTGTCTACATTCTCCACCGCCGGCAAACGAACAAGAGAAAAATCTCTTAAAAATTGATTTATATCAAATCCTTTGAAAAGAATAGTCTTCTCATGCTCTATCATTTACTTTTTTAATTACCTTTGCGCCGATTTTAAAAATCCCTTTGAACTAACCCTTTAGTACTATGTTGTATTATGTATCATTTAAAAGGGTAAAAAAGATGTCTACAGAAGTATTAGTGGATACTGTATCCACAACAACAGATAGCTGCCAGATGGTAGCAACAGAAACAACACTGCAAGTAACAGCCGTCGCCAAGTCTGACAATCAGACTACCACTAATGAGGCTTACGCAGCTATACCTCCACGTCGTACTTTCAATGAACAGAAGCCGTTTGTATTTTCAATCATAGGCTTTGCCGTGGTATATATTGCAGCACTCGTTATCGGACGAATTATCAAAGTACGAATGGTTCATCATTCTTAAAAAGAACGACCGCAGCAAACAAAAAAAACAAGTCACCGAAATGATCACTCATTCCGATGACTTATCCCCTTTAAACACCTTTAAACAAAATGGAAAAAATATGCCTCATTACTAACTAAACTAACTAACCCTTTGAGGCATATTTTGAAGAGGCTGACACATCAGCCTCTTGTTTTATATAGATGGCTTTCGCCGTCTAATCTTACTTGCGTGCTTCAGCGATATAGCCGAGAGCTTCCTCGCATTTTGCAGTTACATAAGCCCAGTCTTCTGCCGCTACCTTATCTTTCGGGAACAGTTTAGAGCCCATACCTACACAGAATACACTGGCTTTGATCCATGCTGTCAGGTTTTCTTTGGTAGGTTCTACCCCGCCTGTCACCATCAGCTTAGACCATGGCATCGGAGCCATTAACCCTTTTACAAAGTTAGTTCCGTAGACATCTCCAGGGAATACTTTGCAAAGGTCACAGCCTACTTCCTGCGCAAAACCAACTTCTGATACAGAGCCACAGCCCGGAGTGTAAGCCACCAGACGACGGTTACATACCTTAGCGATTTCCGGGTTGAACAACGGACCTACTACAAAGTTAGCTCCCAGTTGAAGATACATTGCAGCAGTAGCCGGATCAACGATTGAACCGATACCGATAGCCATTTCAGGACATTCTTTTGCTGCATATTTCACGATTTCAGCAAACACTTCCTGCGCAAAGTCACCACGGTTGGTGAATTCAAAAGCGCGGACACCACCGTCATAACAAGCTTTTACAACTTTCTTTGCCACTTCTGCATCTTTATGATAGAACACAGGAACCATACCTGTAGAGCCGATTTTATTCATTACGGCTATTTTATCGAATTTTGCCATCTTATTATTTACTATTTTAAATGAATTGACTATTCAAATTTTCAACTCTCTATTCTCAACTTATCTCTGTACGCGACCACTTGCGTCACCACCAGCCAAAGCTTCAACTTCTTCTATAGAAACTAAATTGAAGTCACCATTGATAGTGTGTTTCAAAGCAGATGCAGCAACAGCGAATTCAAGAGCAGCACCTTGGTTAGGCTTAGTCATCAAACCATGGATAATACCACCGGAGAAAGAATCACCACCACCTACACGGTCAATAATCGGATCGATATCATAACGTTTCGAAGTATAGAATTCTTCACCATTGTAGATCATAGCTTTCCAGCCGTTGTGAGTAGCCGAGAAAGATTCACGCAATGTAGAAACAACATATTTGAATCCGAACTCTTTCATCATCTGCTGGAAGATACCCTTGTAACCTTCAGCATCTGTATGACCTGCTTCAACGTCAGCATCCGGTTTGAAGCCCAGACAAAGTTCTGCATCTTCTTCGTTGCCGATACATACATCTACATACTGCATCAATGGTTTCATGATAGACTGAGCTTTTTCTTTAGTCCACAGTTTCTTACGGAAATTCAAGTCAACTGATACAGTCACACCGTGACGCTTCGCAGCTTCGCAAGCCAGACGAGTCAGTTCGGCAGCTTTATCGGAGATAGCAGGGGTGATACCAGACCAGTGGAACCAGTCAGCACCTTCCATGATAGCATCAAAATCGAAGTCAGCGGCATCAGCCTCAGCAATAGCAGAATGAGCGCGGTCATAGATAACTTTGCTAGGACGCATAGAAGCACCAGTTTCCAGATAATAGATACCTACACGGTCTCCACCACGAGCAATAAAGTCTGTCTTCACACCATATTTACGCAAAGCGTTTACAGCAGACTGTCCGATTTCATGTTTTGGCAATTTGGTTACGAAATAGGCTTCATGTCCGTAGTTGGCACAGCTTACTGCAACGTTTGCTTCTCCACCACCATATACTACATCAAAAGAGTCAGACTGAACAAAGCGAGTATTACCCGGAGTTGACAATCTAAGCATGATTTCGCCTAATGTAACGACTTTCTTTCCCATAATCTTATGTTTTAAATTCTAAGTTATTAATATTATGAAGTTTCAATTTATCATTTTCAGTCCATTTTAGGGTTTAAACAGCTGATTATATGATATTTAATCTATAAACAGAGTAACGCCACACACCTTTCGTGTGCGGGCACAAATATACAACAATTTTCGTAATTACAAAAATTGTTATATATTTGTGTCGAAAATATTAAGATTATTATTGTGTGCGAGCACATAAACCTATATAAATAAGGTGATCGTATGAATAAATTGCCCGAAAGAATCAGAATCAAAGACATCGCCCGCTTAGCAGACGTGTCAGTAGGAACAGTAGACCGCGTCATTCACGGGCGCAGCGGCGTATCAGAAGCAAGTAAAAAACGGGTGGAAGAAATTCTGAAGCAGCTTGACTACCAACCTAATATGTATGCCAGCGCTTTAGCATCCAACAAAAAGTATACATTCATTTGCCTTCTGCCCCAACACTTGGAAGGTGAATACTGGACCGCAGTAGAATTGGGCATCCACGAAGCCATCGCTACCTATTCAGATTTCAATACTTCAGTGAAAATCAACTATTATGATCCTTACGATTACCATTCGTTTGTAGATGCCAGCGAAGCAATTCTGACTCAACAACCGGACGGAGTTATGGTAGCTCCTACAGCTCCTCAATATACTAAAGGATTCACTGACCAGTTGCAAGCACTGGATATACCTTTTATATATATAGACTCAAATATTAAAGACGTCCCTCCCCTCGCCTTCTTTGGGCAGAACTCACGCCAAAGCGGATACTTTGCCGCCCGTATGTTGATGTTGCTTGCCAGAGACGAAAAAGAGATTGTCATTTTCCGCAAAATACATGAAGGAATTGTCGGTTCTAATCAACAGGAAAACCGGGAAATCGGATTCAGGCAGTACATGAAGGAACATCATCCGTCTTGTAATATACTGGAGCTCGACTTACATGCAGAGCGTAATGATGAAGATAACGAAATGCTGGATGAATTCTTCCGCGCCCACCCGAGTGTAAAGAATGGAATCACTTTCAATTCGAAAGTCTACATCGTTGGCGAATATCTGCAAAGCCGCGGAAAGAAAGATTTCAATCTGATAGGTTATGACCTTTTGGAACGAAACGTCACCTGCCTGAAAGAAGGAAGCGTTTCTTTCCTCATAGCCCAGCAACCGGAGCTACAAGGTCTCAATGGTATCAAGGCACTGTGCGATCACCTCATTTTCAAGAAAGACGTGACCTGCATCAACTATATGCCAATTGACTTGTTGACTGTAGAGACAATAGACTATTACCATAGCAAATAACAACAAAATCCAACTAAACAAGTACATGGAAACAAAGTATTTAAGAATTAATCCTGCCGACAACGTTGCTGTTGCCATTGTTAACCTCCCGGAAGGAGAGCATCTCTCTGTAGATGGCATTGAGATTACACTGAATGAAGACATTCCTGCCGGTCATAAGTTTGCACTCAAAGATTTTGCAGAAGGCGAGAACGTAATCAAGTATGGTTACCCTATCGGCCATGCCCGCATGGCGAAGAGACAGGGAGACTGGATGAACGAAACGAATATCAAGACGAACCTTGCCGGACTATTGGAATATACCTATAATCCGATTCAGGTTGCATTGGATATCCCCCATAAAGACCTAACTTTCAAAGGTTACCGCCGTAAGAATGGTGATGTCGGTGTAAGAAACGAAATCTGGATTATCCCGACTGTAGGTTGTGTAAACGGTATCATCGGACAACTAGCCGAAGGTTTGCGTCGCGAAACAGAAGGAAAAGGGGTAGATGCTATCGTTTCATTCCCCCACAATTACGGTTGCTCACAGCTTGGTGACGACCATGAAAATACGAAAAAGATTCTTCGTGATATGGTACTTCATCCCAATGCAGGTGCAGTATTGGTGGTAGGTTTGGGATGTGAAAACAACCAGCCGGATGTATTCCGTGAATTTCTGGGTGATTTCGATCAGGATCGTGTAAAGTTTATGGTTACTCAGAAAGTAGGCGATGAATATGAAGAAGGAATGGAAATTCTGCGTGACTTATATGCTGAGGCATCTAAAGATGAACGTACGGAAGTGCCTCTGTCCGAATTGCGTGTTGGTCTGAAATGTGGCGGTTCCGATGGTTTCTCCGGTATTACAGCCAATCCGTTATTGGGTATGTTCTCCGACTTTCTGATTGCGCAGGGTGGTACAAGCGTGCTGACAGAAGTTCCGGAAATGTTCGGTGCAGAAACAATCCTGATGAATCGTTGCGAAAACAAGGACTTGTTCGAACAGACTGTGCATCTGATTAATGATTTCAAAGAATACTTCCTGTCACATGGAGAGCCTGTGGGTGAGAATCCATCTCCGGGTAACAAAGCCGGAGGCATCTCTACCTTGGAAGAAAAAGCATTGGGATGTACACAGAAATGTGGGAAGAGTTATGTATCCGGGGTGATGCCTTACGGAGAACGCCTGCAAAAGAAAGGGCTCAATTTACTTTCTGCCCCGGGTAATGACCTGGTAGCTGCCACTACTCTCGCAGCCAGCGGATGTCATATGGTACTTTTCACTACCGGACGCGGAACTCCTTTCGGTACTTTTGTTCCGACAATGAAGATTTCTACCAACTCTACTTTAGCAAAGAACAAACCGGGATGGATTGATTTTAATGCCGGAGTGATCGTTGAAAACGAACCGATGGAGAAAACTTGTGAACGTTTTATCGATTATGTGATTAAAGTGGCAAGCGGCGAACTCGTGAACAACGAGAAGAAAGGTTATCGCGAAATTGCGATCTTTAAGACAGGAGTTACTTTATAAAAGTAATGTACATTTAACGCAATAGACTAAAACGAAACCTTAAAAGGTACGTAGAACAATATGAAGAGTTGCTATCCAATAGCCAACATAAGTTGGACCGGACAGCAACTCTTTTCATTATCAAAAACTCTTTTTATCTACAAGAACTTCAAAGCGCCTACTCATATTAAACCATATCATCCCCTGTCCTAAGGAATGTAACACGAATCGTTTTATGAAACGGGATAAAACGGGAGACAACAGCAATAATAACCGATATTACCAACAGATATCCCAGAATCTCTTTTAAAGCAAGCAGCAAACTTTGCTGTTGTAAGGTTGCATGGAGAGAATTAGTTGCTATTTGTACAGCTTCGTCATACTTGTGACCTTGTGACAGAGCCATGTTTAAAGACTGACTGTATTTCCCCCGAATTAGTCAAACATTTGACTAATTTCGTTTATATATCGAATTTAGTGATTACATACAACTTCATTTATCCATATACTAATCAATTATCAACGTATTAATAGTATATCTCAACATTTCTCTTCAAAATAATCCGATTAAAATCTTGTTCATCTGAAATCTTTTATTTTACTTTGCACTACAAAGTACTTTTTATATGAATAAAGACAAAGCATTAGAATCAGTAAATGAGATAAAAGAGTTGATGGAAAAGTCCTCAAAGTTTATCTCTTTCAGTGGTCTCGCTGCAATTATGGCGGGCATTTACGCATTAGTGGGCGCCTATGTCGCTACACAAGTTATTACACCAGACACAAAGTTGAGCACAGCTTTGGAACTAATGATCATAGTAGCTTCACTTGTATTGACAGTCTCCGCTGTCACTGCCTGTATCCTTTCCTACTATAAATCCAAAAAGACTGGGCAAAAGTTTTTTAGCCGGCTGACTTATCGGGCATTGTGGAATTTTTCTCTCCCGATGTTGACCGGAGGCATATTATGTATTTCCATTCTATTGCATGGATATTATGGCATAATAGCATCAATCATGCTTTTATTTTATGGTCTGACATTAGTCAATGTTTCCAAGTTTACCTATTCCAGCATTGCCTGGTTAGGATATGCCTTTATCGGACTGGGAATCATCGACTGTTTTTGGGAAGGTCATTCCTTACTGTTTTGGGCCATCGGTTTCGGTGGGTTCCATATTCTATATGGCATATTGTTCTATTTACATTACGAAAGAAGGAAATCATAAATGATAGAAGCATTCCAAAATATTAATAAAGCATTCGAAAGCAAAGTCCGGTTGGGGATTATGGCTGTGCTGATGGTCAATGAGGAAGCTGATTTCAATTTTCTGAAAGAACAGCTTTCCCTGACAGATGGCAATCTGGCAAGTCATACCCGTGCACTGGAAGAGCTGAAATATATCGAATGCATAAAAGGTTTTGTAGGCCGAAAACCACGAACAGTTTTCCGAGCTACAAAATTAGGCAGAGATGCCTTTAAATCCCATATTGAAGCCTTAGAGAATTTTCTAAAGTCAACATAATAATTCATCTAAACACTATTATCTTATGGACGGTTTCAATGAAAAATCAAACGAAGAGGTAGAACAGCAGCAACCATTAGGATGCCTGCATCGCTTCTCAAAAACAATCAAAATTGTGATTATCGGAGGATTAATTATTCTTCTGATGATACCTATGTTTATGATCGAAGACCTCATCTCGGAACGAGGACGCACACAGGAAGAAGCAATTAACGAGGTAAGCGAAAAATGGAGCCTTGCACAGACCGTCACCGGACCGTATCTGAATATCCAGTATCCGGTCGTTACGGAAAACAAAGGGGAAAAGAAAGTATCTATCAAAGACCTGATGTTATTCCCTGACGAACTTTCAATCAATGGCCAGCTAAAAACAGAAATACTCAAAAGGAGTATCTATGAGGTCAATGTATATCAGTCGGAGCTCACATTGAAAGGTTCATTCAGCTCGGAAGAACTGAGAAAAAGCAGAATAGATATAGAGCAACTACAATTGGACAGAGCTGCCATTTGCCTGAACCTGACGGACATGCGGGGAATCAGCGAGCAAATCAGCATTGCTTTGGGAGATTCTGTTTATATCTTTGAACCGGGAATGGACAACAGGGGATTAAGCAGTACAGGTGTGCATGCCATCGCTAATCTGTCGGAGTTGAAGACGAACAAGAAACTGCCTTATGAGATAAAAATAAAACTGAAAGGTTCTCAATCTCTAAACTTTATCCCACTGGGGAAAACAACTCGTGTTGATCTGAAAGCTAACTGGAGCACCCCCAGTTTTACAGGCAATTATTTGCCTAATAACCGGAATGTCACAGAAAAAGATTTCTCGGCTCAATGGCAGGTTTTAAATCTGAACCGTAACTATTCACAGGTCATGATGGATTACAGTGGTGCCAATATTAAAGAAGTGGATAATTCCAGTTTTGGTGTCAACTTTAAGATTCCGGTAGAGCAATATCAACAATCTATGCGTTCCGCCAAATATGCAATTCTGATTATCCTGCTAACGTTCGGAGTAATCTTCTTCACAGAAATCATGAATAAGACCCGTATCCACGCTTTACAATATTTATTGGTAGGTCTGGCATTATGTCTGTTTTACAGCTTACTACTCTCCTTCTCCGAACATATCGGTTTCAACCCGGCATATTTAATATCGGCTGCATTAACCATTATGTTGGTAGGAGGATACATGTTTGGTATCATCAAAAAGAAGAAACCTGCACTGACCATGTCCGGATTGTTGAGCATCCTTTACCTTTATATCTTTATTCTCATTCAGCTGGAGACCTTCGCTTTACTGGCAGGTAGTTTGGGATTGTTCTGCATTCTGGCATTAGTAATGTACTTCTCTAAAAAGATAGACTGGTTCAATGAATAGGAATGCCTGGATGGCAATATAAACAGTCTTAACATGGTGACACTATCCCATTGTTATGGTGTCACTATATCTGTGTGATGGTGACACTATGACAGCAGGATAGTGTCACCATGTTTTTGACCGTCAATACAACCACCCGATCACTATACGGCACAAAACATCACCGCCGATAATTCCTACTAGTGCAACTGTCCACAACTGCCAGCTCTTCAGGTTGCAAGATACCTTCAATGCGTTAAACATCCATACAAGCATAACGATCAGAAAGGGTAATCCCAGCAACGACAAAACCACCGCTTGCAAGAAATAAGGTTGTGCCAGCAGCTTTTCGGGTGACATGTTCATATCCATTTGAGACAACATTCGCATAGGCGGCAATAAACTAATTAAACTCATCACCAGTAACGGTAACTGGGCAAACAGCACAGTGCCCAACACATCTACTATACGAATGTGGGAATGTGACAAAAAAACACCTCCAAGAAAGAACAGTAACGCAGGAATCAGCCACACGATCAAATGCTCCGCCAAATAACACCACCAAGCCGGATTGGGAGCAGGACCGAAATGAAGCAATCCGTGATAATGATAACCGGATATCCAACAGATCCACGTAGAAACAGCCAGACCTAAAACTCCCCAGCCCAATGCTTTCATACCGGCAATCCGAATGAACGGATTTACGATTTGTTCTATTACCTTATTTCCCATCATACATCCATTTTTGTTAGTTTTTCGATTAAATCATCCAATATATTTCGAACAGTAGGGTAACTGACTCCTATATTTTTTGCCATATCTTTCAAACTGCCACTCGATTTTACAAAGTCGAGTACAAACTGCTGTTCCTTTTCCGACAGCCGTGCCAGCAGAGGCAGTTCAAAATTACCGCAAACCTCTGTATTACACTCTTCGCAAAACAACCGGTTCACTCTCAAAGGAGCATCACATGCCGGGCACTGTAATGGTAAACGCTTCTTTATCTCCCCCATATTACTTTGGTTTCTTTATAAATGAACTGACAGAAGATATTAAAATGGTATTCACAGGTAACGAAGGATTAGTATAAACAGCAAGTTGCTGTTGCTGATCCGTCACATCACAATCTTTCAAAACATGATTCATACGATCGATCAGAAGGAATCTGGCAGCAGGACAAGCCTTCTTCAATAGTTCCGCATCTTCCACGGAAACTTGAATGTCAGTTTTCCCCTGTACAATCAGAACGGGTACTTTCAAAGCAGCAATAATAGTCTGAGGATTATATTTGTACCATGAAATAAGGTATGGCTGAACAGAAGCACGAAACAACGATTGTAAATACACAGGAACATCCGTCACCTCTTTACCACCCTTCAGCGACTCATTAATGGAAGCCACTTCTTTCAGCATCGCTTCAGGTAACTTCTGAGCGGCAACCTGAATTTCTATCAATTCATAAGCCGGACGCCCGGCTCCCGCCAACGAAACAAATCCCTTTACTTTCGGACGGTCCTTACAAGCCAACATACCAATCAACGAACCTTCGCTATGACCAACTACCGTAATACCGGTGAAACGACGGTCCTTTGCCAAATAATCAATCCATCCGATCACATCATTCACGTAATCTTCAAAACGTAGTTTTACCTCCTCCTTTCCGGCAGCAGCACTACTTGCTATCCCCCGCTTATCAAAACGCAAAGATGCGATGCCATTCTTCGCCAAACCTTCAGCCAGAAACTTCAACGAGTTATTCTTCATGTTACCAACAGCTGAATTTCCATCCATGTCAGTTGGTCCCGAACCAGCTATCAATAATACTACCGGCCATACTTTCCCTTCATCAGGAAGCAGCAGCTTTCCTTTTATATCCCCCTCTTTTGTATTCAAGACTACTGCTTGCTCTTCCACAGGAAGAATCTGAGCCTGACATAAAAAGCTACACAAGGATAAGAAAAGAGCTAAAGTAAGAGAGATACACTTCATATGATTTACATTTAGATGATTTAATTTATCACAAAAGTAATCACAAAAACGAATAAAACAAATAATTATTTGAATATAATTAAATCTATATTTAATTATATTCAATACTAATTGAATTTATAGTCACTTTTGTGAGTTATAATAAGACGAATATTTAAGAAATCATATGTTCCACATAACTTTTTCATATTTGAATATTGTTTTTAATGATTAAATAAAATCGGTTCTTACTACCCTGAAACCAACATTGACATAGCCTTGCGTACCCGTTCTTACGACATCCGATTTTTCGCTGCGACAATCATCACGGTCAGAGTCCCAACTACCACCTTTGACAATATACAAACCATCTGCGTTCGTGGATGAAATCCATTCCCAGCAACTGCCCCAGAAGTCAATACCTCCACAAGCACCTGTGGTTTGATTGCCGTAACCGTATATGATTTATAAATACTTCACGAGTAGAACAAATATAATATGGGACACTGGTCTTCCGATTAATGCCCCATTTTTTTATAATTCCGCTTATATTATTATATTTCTTGTTTCATCCACACAATCGGATAGCCTAAATCTCTTTTGATAGCTTCCATTTCCGCACTATGCCACATTTCATGTTTGAAGCTCCATGCCAGTACTTCATACTTTACTTCTGCTACCGGATGTTTAAACGGAAGAGGTTCCAAACAATCGGATAAGATATCATCATTTAATGTTTCCAAGCTACTGATACAAATTTGGTGAACAATCTCAAACTCTTCTTTTAATTTAAGTACGGGAATCATATCTTTTTCTATAGAACGGTGCATGGTTCCCATTCCATTAAATATTCTGTTATATTCTTTAATAGGCAACAGCTCTCCTACTTTCTTATTTACTCCTGTCACAGCAGTCATAGTATGAAAATTCTGCGAAACCAATAAATGTCCCACCTGCCAGATGAAATTTGAATCCGTACCCTCGGGAATCACATACCATAAATCTTCCGGCAATTCGGACATCAAACGTTTCACAAAAGCGCGAGCCTCTATCATCTGCTCTTTTAAAAATTCAATTTTACTCATAACTATATGTTTTTAAATTATACATATAGTTAGTGAAAACACACATGAGGTTTGTGACAACTTACAGCAAAAATCTCTCCCAATAATTTTTTCGAGGCAACTCTTTTTCAAATTTCCGGTATAAATCTGCCAGCCTCATCATTCTCTGCACTATTGCGTATTCCTTATCCATATCAATGGAATGTACCGGTTTACAAATACGACACTTACAGGTACCACCGGAATTATACAACGGACAGGTATCATTCATAAAAAGAGTGATTTTTTGAATTGAACGGTTATAGATTTGCCGTACATTGCTTTCTTTCAGTTCCATTATCGCACTGATTTGCCGATAGGGCAACCCTACATTTTCTCTAAAGATAAAAATCAGTCGGGCATCATTATTCAGACAATGATTCAGAGCAGTAATACACCAGTCGCATCTTTCCTTTATCCATTCCCGCTTTGCCTCTTCCTCACCGGAATATTCGATTTCAGGCAACGAACGGAAATATTCTACCTCGGTCATCTTCATCTGCCTTTCACCTTCCGCATACCTGCCGATGGTACGCCGGGCAATAGTATATATCCATGTAGAAAGTTCCGAATCGCCTTTAAAACTATGGAAACTTTTGCAAAGTTCATACCACACTTCCTGCGCCGCTTCGCGGGCTATTTCTTTATTCTGAATCATCCGGTGTGCAATCGTGGAAATCATATTCCCATATTCTTCCACCAACCGGTTTACATCCATTTCCATTACAGAGTAAACACTAAAATGTCTTTTTCAGATACACCATATCTACCAGTTGTTCACCGTCTTCATACATAGGGTGGTCATAATTGTCGGTAAAAAAGTTCTCTACCCGATGAGAGATGGTGAAGCCACAATGTTCGTAGAAAGATCTCGTAGAAGGCACATCTCCCGTGCCAACCAACATTTCAGAGCACCTCCCTTGATAATGTTCAAATAAAAATTGAATCAAGCGTTTACCGTATCCCTGTCGCTGGAAAAAAGAGATCGTAGCTATATTCTTAATTTCGTAAATCCCCTCCCCTTCACAGGTGACGACACAGCACGCTTTCAACCCGTCATCATACAGGACAAACATATCACCACGTTCCAGATAACGGTCGATCATACTTTCCTGTTCATCAGCCAGCAGCAACAGTTCCAAAAACTCTTTTTTATCAGAAATTACTTTTTTTATCTCCATATTGTAAAACTTTGAACATCTTATCAGTATCTTGCAAAGGTATAAAAATTCACCTGATAAACAATTTCTCGAAAGTATATCTTGAGAACCGGTCCAGCCGGTCCCTGCTCTGATATAAATGCTGAAATTGAGAATATCACATTCTAAGAATATACAGATACAATCAGACAATCGTCCAAATCAATAGAAAAATAATACAATGCGTTTGTTTTCTCCTATTATTATCGTTTACTTTGTTGGCAAATTTTAATCGTAGAATCATGAAAAACCTGTTATTAGCAGTCTTGCTCTTTTGCACAAACACAGCTGTTGCACAAGGTACCATAGAAGATTACCGCCGCGCTTACTCATCAGGAGAAAAATTCAGTGCCAACAAAGTATTCTATTCCAATGTGAATCCGGAGTGGATTGATGAAACACATCATTTCTGGTATGTGCGAAATACTCCCGAAGGACGTCTCTATGTATTAGTGGATGCCGACCATAAAAACAGGAAAGACTTGTTCGACCACAAACTTATGGCAACGGCTTTAAGTGAAGCATCAGGACGTAAAATAGAATCGACTTCTCTTTATCTGGATCGTCTGTCAGTCAATAAGAAGTTGGATACACTACGTTTCGTCTTCAACAATCATCGATGGATGTATGCCATCAACACCAATCAGCTGACAGACGAAGGCACTCTGCCGGCTCCACACAAACAACGCCACTGGATGGAAACTGACGACGAAAAAACAGCAACTCCCGTCTCCTCTCCTGACAGGAAATATGTAGCATTCACTAAGAATCATAATATATATGTAAAGGAAATAGCCACCGGAAAAGAAAGACAGTTAAGTCTCGACGGTACTTTGGGAAATTATTACTCAGCCTATATCCGTTGGTCTCCCGACAGTAAAAAAGTGGCTTCCTGCAAGATCCGCCCGGTAGAAAAACGCTATGTATATTATGTTGAATCCTCCCCTGCCGACCAACTTCAACCTAAACTCCACAAACAAGAGTATGCCAAACCGGGAGACGAACTTCCATTTAGGATACCCTGCATTTACGAAGTAGAAACAGGACACGGTGTGATTCCATCAACAGATTTATTCTCTCAACAATATTATCTTACGAGTCCCGAATGGAATAAAGACAGCCAAGCCGTTACCTTCGAATACAACCAACGCGGCCATCAGGTTTACCGGGTATTGGAGCTTTCGGCTACAACAGGAAAAGTACGTCCGTTAATAGAAGAAACAAGTGATAAATACGTCAATTATTCCCGCCATTTCCGCCACGACTTGCAAGATGGAAAACGGATGATATGGATGAGTGAACGTGACAACTGGAATCATCTGTATATGTATGATCGCACCACAGCCCAACCTGTTCATCAGATAACCAAAGGCGAATGGTATGTACGTGATATTCTTCGTGTAGATGAAACGAACCAACTTATTTATTTTTCGGCAAATGGTGTACAGGCCAATGAAGATCCCTACCTGATCCGTTACTATCGTATCGGCTTCGATGGCAGAAATCTCACTTGTCTCACTCCGGAAGAAGGAATGCACAACGCATGGTTTTCCAAAGATATGCAATATCTGGTCGATGTATATTCAATGGTAGACAAAGCCCCCATAGCCGTACTCCGCAATGCTGAAAACGGAAAAGTCATCATGCCACTCGAAACTGCCGATATCAGCCGTTTGATAGCGGAAGGCTGGAAAGCCCCCGAAGTATTCACAGCCAAAGGACGTGACGGGAAAACGGATATGTGGGGAATCATCATTCGTCCCTCCAACTTCGACCCCGCCAAGAAATACCCTGTTCTGGAATACATCTACCAAGGGCCCGGCAGCCAATACGTCCCCAAGAATTTCATCCCCTATAACTATTATATGAGTGGTATTGCCGAACTCGGTTTTATTGTTGTAATGGTAGACGGTATGGGAACTTCTTTCCGTTCACGCAGTTTCGAAAACGTGTGCTACAAGAATCTGAAAGATGCCGGGTTACCCGATCATATCGCCTGGATAAAATCTGCAGCCCAAAAGTATCCTTATATGGATATAGATCGTGTCGGAATATATGGTTGTTCCGCAGGTGGACAAGAATCAATGACAGCAGTACTGTTTCATCCGGACTTCTATAAAGCAGCATATTCAGCCTGCGGTTGCCATGATAACCGCATGGATAAAATCTGGTGGAATGAACAATGGCTGGGATACCCCATTGGGGAGCAATATAAAGAAGGATCGAATGTTGAAAATGCCCATCTGCTTAGCCGTCCGCTAATGCTGGTAGTAGGTGAAATGGATGATAACGTAGATCCGGCTTCCACCATGCAGGTAGTGAACGCTCTGATCAAAGCTAATAAAGATTTTGAATTAGTCGTCATCCCCGGAGCCCATCATACGATGGGAGAAAGTTATGGTGAACATAAACGCTATGATTTCTTCGTGCGCCATCTGCTAAATACAACTCCACCGGGATGGAATGAAATAAAGTAGCATCCGTCTTCACTATGGATTATCAGGCGCAAATGAAGTCCTGTTTGTTTTCATTTGCGCCTAATAACACAATTGCCCTGACTGATCAGCTGCCTTTCCTATGCTCCAGAATCGTATCCATATTTTCTAAAGCCCAGCCAACCAATCCTTCAAGATGAGGAATTAAAGTTCCTCCTGTATCTGTCAGGTAATACTCTACACGGGGAGGAACTTCTGCATATATTTTCCGTTCAACCAAGCCGTCAGATTCAAGCGTACGAAGAGTAACAGTTAACATCCGCTGTGAAATATCCTCTATCGTTTTATGAATATCACTAAAACGCATCGTGCCATTGGCATTCAAAGTAATGAGTACCAGCATCGACCATTTGTCTCCCAAGCGGCATATAACATCTCTTACGGGACAATTCCCTGTCGGGTGAAAGTTTTTCATCTTTTAACGTTTTATATATTGTTGAGTTTCAGCAATAGTTACTTCCATGTAACTTCCTTATTCTGAGGTTCGTTATTGTATTTCTCAATCAAGGTAGATACATTTGCATCACAAAAGTAATAAACTTACTAAAAATAACTATTGTTTCACTCTAATAATGATGATTATGGCAAAGAAAGTAGCAGTTTTAGCAGTTAATCCGGTAAATGGGTGTGGTTTATTCCAGTATTTAGAAGCTTTTTTCGAAAACGGCATTCCATATAAAGTATTTGCCGTATCGGATACGAAAGAAATCAAAACTAATTCAGGAGTTACCCTGACAGTAGATGATGTAATAGCCAATCTAAAAGGACATGAGGACGAATTTGACGCACTCGTATTCTCTTGCGGTGATGCAGTACCTGTATTCCAGCAATACGCAGACAAGCCTTACAATGTAGACTTGATGGAAGTCATCAAGACCTTCGGAGAAAAAGGAAAGGTGATGATCGGGCATTGTGCCGGCGCCATGATGTTTGACTTTACAGGTATAACGAAAGGCAAAAAAATAGCTGTTCACCCGCTAGCCAAACCGGCAATTCAAAATGGAACCGCCACGGATGAAAAATCGGAAATAGATGGCAACTTTTTTACTGCACAAGATGAGAATACGATCTGGACAATGTTACCAAGAATCATAGAAGCATTGAAATAACCCTGGCAGTACATCTTAGAAGAATTCTACACAAAAGAAGAATGATTCATGCAATTGGATTATTAAGTCATTCGTTCCTTTAAAACCAACGGCCCGTTGCACACCGAGAAACGGGTCCTTGGTTTTAAACCAACAGGGTGTTGGTTTAAAAGGGAAAAAACAATACTCATATAGTATTAAGAACCAACGACTTACAAAATCCGCTTCCCACTCACCAATTTTCCCAATCCGTTCGTCAATAAAACACAACAATGAGCAGGTAACTATTGATAAAAAACAGATAGTACCCATTCCATACACCTACATATGGCGATTACTCTCTATAGCTAAGAAAAAACTGCTGTCACTCCTTCTGTTTTCGTATCAAAATAAAGAATAACGGACTATTACAAAAAAATAGTAAAACATTATTATCTTTCAAAAGTTTGTATATTAGCGACCTGAATATTTGAAAAGAAAAACGATACACATGCAACGTATCTAACCTTAGGTATAAACAGTATATGAACAAAGAGAAACAAGGATTTAGCGCATTTTTACTTCATTTTCTAGAACGATTGAACAGTGATAAAACTATCGAAGCAAAAATCACAGAATCGCTAACTGATATTTGTAAATACTATGGGTTTAAAAATTGTCGGTTTTGCAAGCCTCCTTGTCGAGTCAGACAGCAAAGAAGAGCGCCGGGAATACATTAATATTATGCAAGAGAATACAGATTTGCTGTTACAGTTAATATCAGATATTCTGGATCTATCAAAAATAGAAGCCGGAACTCTTGAATTCACGATGGACCATCTCAATGTCAAGAGCTTCTGTGAGGATATTATGCGCAATTACGACATAAAGGAGGACAAGGCAGTACCCGTTCTACTTGCTTCCAACCTTCCAGATTACTGCATTTATACAGATAAGAAACGTTTAATGCAGGTTATCACCAATTTCATCAACAATGCTCTCAAATTCACCAGTGAAGGTCAAATTCTTCTTGAATATCATCTGAACGAAAATAGTCAGACAATCGAATTTTCCGTGACAGATACAGGGATGGGCATCGCTCCGGACAAAAAAGAACATGTATTCGAGTGTTTTGTGAAATTGAATTCTTTTTCGAAAGGAACGGGGCTGGGATTGTCCATCTGCAGAAGTATCATAGATCATCTCGGCAGTCATATCGGGGTAGAATCCGAACAGGGAGCCGGTTCTCGCTTTCGGTTTACGCACCTATACAACATAAAAGATGAAATTCTTTAGTTAATATTTTCATTTTATCATTTTTTGAAGGGATATTATCGTTTTTCAGATTGTTTTTACTACTTTTGTCCATATCAAATCAACCATTAATTATTAAATCGAGCACAAACAGACCTCTTTATGAATATAAAAAAACATCTGCTACTGTTTTTTCTATGTTTCGTATCTATTACCCCTATTTTAGCGCAAAGAGACCACATAGATATCTCAAATTACATTTTGTGTATCAATTCCTATGCAGAATCTGCTCCATGGAGTAATCGGATGATCTCCGCTATATCAGAATATGTACAAAAAGTTCCCCAATTAACTTTATATGCGGAACATATGAATATGCTAATGATTGATACCGATACCACCTTGAAGGAATTCAAGAATCTTATTCAGGAAAAATATAGTAAACATCATCCACGTTTACTGGTATTATTGGGTAATTCAGCTCTATTGCTGCGCGACGAATATAGAGAACTATGGGGGGATATTCCTATCGTATTATGTTCGGAAGAAAACTATATAGGCTCACAAGAAGTCTATATATGCAAGCAACCGATTGTAAAAGCCGACTGTATACCACTCTCTCAACTGGCCGATCCATACAACTTGGTTCATTTATACTCTAACCTCTATCTTCAGGAAAACATACAACTAATATCTCATATAGTCCCCGATATGAAGAAATTTATATTTATCGGGGATGAACGGCAAATCAACCAAACCAATAGCATTGAGATACAGAGCAAGTTGAAAACCATGAATCCGGACATCGAATATCAGTTCATCACTCCGAAGAAATGGACAACCAACCAATTACTGGATTCATTGTATTTTATCGATCCGAATACAACAGGAATACTATTTGCTTCCTGGCTCTATAAAACTAAATTTGCGGGAAATACATACTTAGCTTCTAATGCCTACAAACTTATCGTGACAACCAGCGCCCCTATTTTCACCCTCAATATGGCCGACATTACCGAGGAAAACGGAGGTATGATAGGTGGCTATACTTACAATCAGAAACATTACAATCAGCAATTGATTCATATTGTCTCCGAAATACTTAATGGAAAGCAGGCACGGGAAATTCCTTTCTATACACCATCGGACGGTGTGCCCATCATTAATTATACTATCTTGCTTCGTAAAGGATACTCCCCCTCCATGTGTCCGCCCAACACCTGTTTTCTAAACAAACCACTCACTTTTTGGGAACAGAACAGGTACTTTATTATAGGAACACTTTTCTTCATTCTATTATTGGCATTATTTTTTTTCTATCGTATTCATAATCTGAATATCATCAAAAAAGCACAGCAAAAAGAGATCGAAGCAATGGCAAACTATAAAAGCCTGATTAATAATATGCCTATTCTATATATGCAGGAAGAAGTGATTACTGACAAAAACGGTACTCCTATAGAATTGATTTACCGTAATGTGAATGCTCACTTTGAAAAGAAATTTTTCCGCAAAGAGAAAGTTATCGGAAGAAAAGCGAGTGAAATATTCCTTGAGTCAATGCCCCCATTCTTACACTTCACTCAAATAGCTTTGTCTGAAAATAAGATAATAACTTTTCCCTATTATTTCAAGAAAATAAATACTTTCTATGACATTGTGCTCAAAGCGAATCCTCAAAACAAGATGATCGATGTATTCTGCCTGGACAGTACGGAATTACACAGGGCACAACAAAAACTAAGTACTATCAATAATAAGCTAGCCATGTCACTCGATGTGGCAAACATTGTACCCTGGAAATGGGATTTGCAAAGCAAAACAATCCTATGTGACATCAATAAACCGATAGAGCTAAGCACACAAGGAAAAGACATTAATGAAGATCAATTGGCTGTTCCGGACAATCAATATTTTTCCAAGATATTCAAAGAAGCCCGAAAACGGGTAGAACAAGCTTATCAGAACCTGATAGAAGGTCATTCGAAAAAAGTGAAAGAAGAGTACCGTGTGATCAGCACACAAAACGGATTTCATAGAATAGAATGGGTGGAAGCCCAGGCAGCTGTTGAAACGCGGGATGAGAACGGCAAACCGTTAACTTTGATAGGCTCCTCACTCGTTATTACCGAACGGAAAAAAATGGAAATGGAATTGATCAATGCCAAAGACCGTGCCGAAGAATCTAATCGTCTGAAGTCCGCCTTCCTCGCCAACATGAGTCACGAAATTCGTACTCCATTAAATGCTATCGTCGGCTTCTCCGGCATATTGGCCTCTACGGAGGAAGAAGAGGAAAAACAGGAATATGTCAGCATCATTGAAAACAATAATACCCTATTGTTGCAACTCATCAGTGACATCCTCGACCTATCCAAAATAGAAGCCGGAACATTGGATTTACATTATTCCGATATTGAACTCAATGATTTAATGAAAGATCTGGAAAACAGCTGCCAACTGAAACTCAAGTCGGATACTGTAAAGCTGGAATTTGTAGCTCCTGCAGAACCTTGTTTTGCACATATAGAAAAAAACAGGTTATCCCAGTTAATTATCAATCTTATAACCAATGCCATAAAGTTTACACCTCAAGGCAGCATCCGGTTCGGATATGAACACCAAAACGATGAGCTCTATTTTTACGTAACTGACACAGGTTGCGGCATCCCCCAGGATAAACAAGAAAGTATCTTCGGACGTTTTATAAAATTGAATTCCTTTACACAAGGAACAGGATTAGGGCTCTCAATTTGCCAGACACTCGTTGATCATATGGGTGGTAAAATCGGAGTGGAATCAGAAGAAGGAAAGGGGGCTACATTCTGGTTTACATTGCCTTACAAACAAGCCGAAACAGTAGAAAAGCCTCTCCCGAAGAAAACACAGACGATTTTCATAGAAAAGGACAAACTGATCATTCTGATTGCTGAAGACAATGAAAGCAACTATAAGTTATTCGAGTCTATTCTAAAATACGACTACCATCTGATTCATGCCTGGGACGGTCAGGAAGCTGTGAATATGTTCAAAGAATATAATCCGCAAATCATACTGATGGACATCAACATGCCCGTTCTGAATGGATATGAAGCAACTAAAGAAATTCGCAAATACTCCGCTAAGGTACCGATTATTGCAGTCACGGCTTTTGCATACGCTTCGGACGAACAGCAGGTAATGGAAAGTGGTTTCGACGGTTATATGCCGAAACCAATCAATGCCCGTCAGTTGAAGGCACAACTTACAGACATTATGCAAAAGCGCATTATATTGCTATAAAATGACTAATAATTCAGCCACATCCTGAATGAAGCCATTTTGTCTTTGCTCACCACGATCTTATCTTTGAAAGGTGGTTGCACATGAACAATCGCTTTTCCCAAGAAGTAGGATTCAATACGCTGAATGGCATCAATACAGACCAATGTCTGACGGTTCGTTCGGAAAAAGTGATCCGGGTCAAGTTGTTCGCTCAATCGGTCTAATGCCAGATCAATAAGATACTCACGATTCTTATGAGTCACGGCAAAGGTGAGCTTATTCTCTGAGTAGAAGTAGGCGATATCACTCACTTGCAAAGTAAAAAGCTTCTCACCACCGGAAATCAGGAAACGGGTACGATACTTTTTCTGTGCTGAAGAAGAAGCTTCCTGTACAACAGAAAGTTGCTGCAATATTTCCAGCATCCGGCTTTCATGGTTGAAATCATGAATATAATTCTTTGTCAACCCTTCAAAACGAAGAATAGTCTGCATCAAACGGTCCTCATGGATTGGCTTTAAGAGATAGTCAATACTATTCACAGAGAAAGCACGTACGGCATATTCATCATAAGCTGTAGTAAATACAATCATGCTCTCCGGGTGCGCTTGTTCTATAAAAAGGAAGGAATTACCATCCGTCAGCTGAATATCCAGAAAGAGAATATCCGGATGAGGATGTTGTCCGAACCATTCTACCGCCTCTTCAATGTTACCGGGCAACAACTGAACTTCCCAATCGGGACGAAGAGACAATAATGTATCCTTAAGCAGACGGGCTGCCGGAATCTCATCTTCTATGATGGCTGCTTTTATTTTATTCATAGAGCAAAGGTATTTTTACGGTAAACTTCTGTAAAGTGTTTTCTACTACTATATCACGATTGCACAACAATCTATACCGGGCAGCAAGATTCTTCAATCCGGTCCCTGAAATTGTTGCTGATTTTTTAGCCTGCATCCGGTTACTGACTACCAGTTCCCTTTCCTTTTCCAGATAAAACAGTTCAATAGTCATTGGTTTCCCCATATGAATCACATTATGTTTTATTACATTCTCCGCCAGTAACTGAATCGTAAGCGGGGGAAGTTGAGCTTCCAGACAGGCTTTCGGAATACGGTTATCTATATGGATGCAATCCCCTAACCGTACTCGATGCAAAAAGATATAAGAGTTCAGAAATTCCAGTTCTTCCCTCAATGTTGTCAGTCGTTGATTCTGGCACTGAAGAATATAACGGTACACATCGGAAAGATGCTGGGTAAACAACTCCGCATTTGCCGGATTGTATCGAATTTCCGAAATTAATGTATTCAGGCTATTGAATAGGAAATGAGGATTCAATTGGTTCTGAAGAGCCGTATATCGTGCCGTATTATTCTCTTTCTGCAAGGCAGCCGCTTCTTGCTGCAACTTCAATGTATTCCGCATGGAACGATTAGCCAGCAGCAATCCTAAAATGACAAGCTCTACCAGCCATACAGTAATAAGAATCCGCCATCCTCCGTTGGGAAACGTAAACGGATGGGAAGCTCCTGCCAATAATTTGGCAGTTACCATCAAACCGTAGTTCAGCAAAAAAAACATCCCCATTACGACCATATAGACCGAGACCAGCTTCCAACACCGATGCAGATTCAGCGCATACTGATTGTCGATCCATGAACTTAATCTGATAGTGGTATATCCCAGCACATTAAAAGCCAATATAAAAAATCCCAGTGTACTGACTGAATGTAATATATCAGCAACCCGATCAGAGAAGGTTGCATAATTGATCAGTAACAGGAAAGAGAATATACCCAACCCTGAAAACAGCACTACATATAATAAGGTGTTCAACTTTACATTCATATAGTCGGCTCTTTTCATACAAAGTTAGCGCTTTTTATCGACAATCATATCCGTGAAGAGCTTTTATTAACTCCGAATAGTGTCCTTGTGCCGCAGCTTTGGCCTGCACATAATTCACCTGCGATGTCTGCCGATAGGTTTGCGCATCAATCACCTCCACCACTGAAACCTTTCCTTCATTATAACGTTCTATGGCTTTCGCTTCATTTTCTTCTGCTTTGGCCAATGAACTTTCACTTAAACGGACCCGCTCAATGGCTTGTGACAATGCTTTACGTGCCACGCCTATTTCCAGTTCCACCTGATCCATCACTTTATTCAAATTATCTTCTGCCATACCTATCCGAAAAGAAGAAGCACGTTTCTCACTTTTACGCTTTCCCCACTCGAAAATGGGTACGGAGACTTTAGCATAAACAGCATAATTGGGGTCCAGATCTTTCTTGAAATTATATCCGGGAGAAGAGTAACTTCCGTCTATACCCACATAAAACTGAGGTTTGAACTGCGAATCATTCAACTTCTTTGTACTCTCGGCCATACGAATCCGGTCATAAGCTATTTGGATCTCAGGACGTGTCATGCCGGCAGACAGCCACGTAGAATCTTCGACCACCACCATCGGTATCTGCGAATCCAGCTCCGTATGATGTTCCAGCTGAACGCCAATCATAGAATTCAATGCCATGCGCCCTGTTTCAAAATTACTTTGTGCCTGAAGCAACTGATATTCCGCCTCATTCAACTTTACTTCCGCCATCAGTAAATCTTGCGGATCAACAAGCCCTACCTCCACCCTTTCTTTGATTGTCTGAACCAAAGCTGCTATAGAGTTACGAAAATCTTCGGCAACAGACACAATCTCCTGCCGGGCTACGGCACTCCAATATTGAATATCAGTCTGATAACAAACGGCGTCATTCAAAGCCCTTGCCTGATTGGCAGCCAATGATTGCTGATGCTGTGCCATGCGAATGGATTCCAGCACGCGTCCGCCCGTATAGATCGGTTGCACGATAGACAGAGAGCCACCATAGTTTAGCTGCCTCCCTTCTACAGTTCTCGATAATCCCAAAGAAGGGACGTCCAAAGTCAGTTCCAGCGGATTCTCTGTATACTGAAAATTAGCTGCTCCGGAAAGTTTCGGTTTCAAATCTGCCCGGGCTGATTTTTCCACTTCCACACTGGCGGCTATGTTCTTTTCTGCCGCCTTCAAGTCGTGATTGTAATCCAGTGCCATCGTCCGGTATTTCTCAAGCAAAGGACTCTGTTGGGCAAAAGCAGATAAAGGTCCCAGAGCAAAGCCGCAAAACAACAAGCTATATATTCTTATTTTCATCTTTATTTTCCTTTTACTTTATAAAACATTGAATATAATGCAGGGGTGACAAACAAGGTCAGTCCCGTAGCAAACGTCAGTCCGAAAATAATAGTAGCAGCCATTCCGCCGAAAGCAACATCGAACAATAACGGAACCATACCGAGGATGGTAGTAGTAGCTGCCATCAATACCGGACGAGTTCGGGAAACCGTAGCCTCAACAATAGATGTATACAGATCAATTCCGGTCCGGTGCTGCACATTTATTTCATCAATCAGTACAATCACATTTTTAATTATCATCCCAAGCAACCCCAACCAGCCGGCTATCGGGAAGAACCCAAAATCGAAACCAGTCAAAAGCATCCCCACCGCAATGCCTATCAAAGACAAAGGCAGGACACAAAGAATAATAACCGGGTCACGGAAATTACCGAACAGACAAACTAAAATAACAACCAATGCAAGAAATGCCAGCGGGAAATATTTGGCAATAGCCTGCATCGCCTCCCCCTGATCCTTATACTGGGCATCCCAAAAGAAAGTATATCCTTCGGGAAGTCGGATATTCTCTATTTCTTTCCGGATTTCTCCGTGTACTTCCGCCATCGTATGCCCCGGTTTCACGCCGCACATTGCAGCCATTGACAACTGACGGTTATAGGTTCTCACCTGTGGAAATTCCCATGTCGTCTCTACCCGCTCCGTTACCTGCGAAAGCGGAGCCGACCTTTCTCCATTCCATATGGAGAAGTCTCCTAAAGAATTAGCGTCCATTATATCCACATTACCCGATTTCAAAAGAACGGGAACTTTCTTTTCATTATCCCGATAGACACCGACAGGCAAACCATCATTAATTGACTTCACCGACTCCATCATCGAAGCTTTTGTAATCCCCAATGCTCCGGCTTTCATCGGATCATACACCGGACGAATTATCATCGACATATTTCCCCATTCATTCCGGGCATCCGCAACCTTGGGATTTCGCCTCATCACCTCAACAGCCTGTCCCACCAGCGAATCGAGTACGGCAGGGTCCGGTCCGAGAAAACGGGCTTCAATCACCGCCTCCGTCAATGGACTCAACTCGAATTTATTTACTTTAATCAACGGCTCCGGATACTTCAACGAAATAGAATCCTGCAAACGGGCATGCAACTGACGGGAAAGTTTCGAAGTCTTGCATTTCACCAGAATCTGTGCATAGTTGGATTGAGGCCCAAAGGAGACGTTTGACAGATAATAACGCGGCGGAGTGCGCCCTACATAAGTCGAGACCATTTCCGTTTCTTCCTGTCCACGGATATACGCCGCCATATCCATCACCATCTTATCTGTTTCTTCAATCCGTGTCCCTTCGGGCAGCCACATATCCAATGTAAAATACTGCTTATCCAAAGCAGGGACAAAGACCTTCGGAATAAACTTGAAACTCCATGCCGACAACACCAGCATAACGACCATACATCCAATCGTCGCATACCGGTGACGAATCACCCATCTTAATGCAGAACGGAATTTATCATAATACTTGCCTGCAAAAAGAGCCGCCTTAAGTTCGTCGGGTCTCGGCCGACGGACAAACTCCTGTATAAAGAACGGAGTCTGTGTCAGCGCAAAGACCCAACTGAACATCAGCGAAACGCCGATAACTACAACTAAGGATGACAATAACTCGCCGGTAATATGCGGCGAATAATAAATAGGCAAGAAGGTCAGAATCGCAATCACTGTTGCCGCCAACAGGGGCAATGAGGTCGAAGAACAAGCGCGTAATATAGCTACCCGTTTACGCATCCCCCGCTGCATATTGACCAAGGCCGAATCAGAAACCACAATAGCGTTATCTACCAGCATTCCCATGGCAATGATAATGGCGGCAAGTGACATACGCTGCAATGCAATTCCTTGCGAAAACATCACAATCAACGTAGCAAAAATAGAAAACACCAATCCGCTGCCAATCAGAATGCCATTCTTGAACCCTATGAAGAACAACAGAATAGCTACTACTGTCACAACAGATATGATCAGATTCAGGATAAATCCTTGATTGGCTACCGCCGATTCATAACCCTGGTCATAAATCGTCTGCAACTCAAACCCTTCGGACATTGTTTCTGTAAAACGGTCAATCACCAGTTTCACCGCCTCTGCCATATCGACCACGTTCCCTGTAGGAATGGTAGAAATAGCAATCCCCACAGCAGGCTGACCGTTAATCCGCATTTTATTGCTTGGAGGTGTCTGATAGCTATCCTGAACCTCCGCAATATCAGCCAACCGGAAATGTTCACCTGTACGTGATACGATAGTCATATTCCGAATATCATCCAGAGAATAAAAATTTCCGGTAGACTCAATCCGTATCCTGTTTACACCGGCATCAATTCCCCCGGCATCCACCACTCTATTCTGCGCATCGAAAGCACGCGAAATATCCGCAGTCGTAATTCCGCTCCGTGCCATAACAGAGGGATTAAGAATAACATCAATCGTTGGAGACTGTACACCGTAAATCTCGACTTTTGCCACATCTTTCACTCTGAGCAGCTCATTCTTGATAAGCTTCGCCTGATTTTCCAGTTCCCGGTAAGAATATCCTTCCCCCGTCAGACCATAGAAAACACCCAGCACATCCCCAAAATCATCATTTACCACGGAAGGACCTGCTCCTGCAGGAAGTTTCGACTGCACATCATTGACTTTCCGACGAAGTTTATCCCACAATTGCTGCATCTCGTCTGCCCGGATTTCCTTCTTCACATAAACAGTTATTTTAGATAATCCTGCCCGATTCTCAGTTTTCAGATAGTACAACTCTCCTAATGACTGTATCGATTCCTCCAATACATCTGTCACCTGAGACTGCACTTCGGAAGGAGAAGCCCCCGGATAAGGAGTCATCACCAATGCTTGCTTGATAGTAAACGGGGCATCTTCCAGTTTTCCCATTTTGACATAAGAAAACAATCCTCCTCCCAACACTAATACCAGCAGCAGAATAGTCACCGACTTCTTCTGCAAGAAATATTTCACCAATTTCATCTTCTATTTACTTTTGAGCAGTAACCGGTTTGTTTTCTTTCTGAGAAATGATATCCACAGGCATCCCGTCCGAAAGAAAACGCAATTTACTCACAGCTACCTGATCTCCTGCCTGCAGTCCACCCTTCACTTCCACTCTTCCATTCGGAAGTAATTCACCTAAAACGACTTTTTTCTTCCACACTTTCCCTGTCGCATGATCCACCATCCAGACATAATCTCCTTCAGTAGGACGATGATTAAGAGCCGTTTGCGGAACAGTCACTATGGGGACAGATGACAAAGAAGGAAGATCCAGCAACATTTTCCCTGAGATACCGGCAGGCCATTCCCCTTGTTTATTGGGCAACAGTGCCGTCATAAGGAAAGAAAGGTTATTGCGCGTCGTACTCTTTGAAATCTCTATCACTTTTGCCGGATATACGACTTCGGGACAAACATCAAAACGAATTCCTACTTCCTTGATCTCCTTCGCCTGAAATGCGATTTCCTGAGTCACATACGCTTCTATCTTCAACTGGGTGATATCGATAAAAGAGACGACAGACTGAGTTGCTTTCACATCCTGATATTTTTCAATATATACTTCCCCTATATATCCGTCAAAAGGGGCGATCAGCCGTGTATCTTCGAGTTCATTGACGGCTGTTTCATAAGCCGTTCTGGCAGAAGTATAGTCTGCATGCGCTTTTTCATAGGCACTGGCAGATAAGTTGTCTTTCTCATACAACACTTTGATTCGCTCGAATTCCGCCTTTGCCTGATGATAAATAGCTTCGGCACGTTCCTTACGAATACGAAAATCACGAGAATCAATTTCAGCTATAATATCTCCCCGGTGATAGAAGTTACCTGCATACACTTCAAAACGGTCAATCGGTCCACCCACCCGAAAAGAGAGTTCAGTCTCCTTGAACGGCTTGGAAATGAATGAAAATTCACGCTCTGCAGAAGGAACATGAATTGCCGCTTCCGCCACTTTTACCCGTACAGGCTCGTTCGTTTTCTTCTCTCCTTTACCACACGACGTGAGCAGGCAGAGACAAAAAACACATAATGAAAATTTAGTCGTTGTCATTCTATTCTACATTAGTTACGTTGTCAACGGCACGAAAGTAACGGAAAGAGGAAAAAAGAGAAGGAATTTAATTTCTGAAGCGGAAAAAGAAAGAGCCCAAACGGAAAAAGAAAAGATGAAAAATTGAGCCTTTTATCCTACTTATGTGTTTCCTTACTATCTTTGCAGTTCGAATGTATACCATAATATCAATTTATGACAGAAGAAAAAATACATAAAGAACGTCATGGTAACTGGTGGGCACTGAGTCCGTTACTCGTATTTCTTTGCCTCTACCTGGTTACTTCCATTCTTGTTAATGACTTTTATAAAGTACCTATCACCGTTGCTTTCCTCGTCTCTTCCTGCTACGCAATTGCCATCACACGGGGATTGAAGCTCGAACAGCGAATTTACCAGTTCTCAGTAGGAGCCGCCAACAAGAATATCCTCCTGATGATATGGATTTTCATTCTTGCCGGAGCTTTTGCACAAAGCGCCAAGCAGATGGGAGCCATTGATGCAACCGTCAATCTGACACTGCACATCCTCCCTGACAATTTACTATTGGCGGGTATATTCATAGCCGCCTGTTTCATCTCATTATCCATCGGCACGAGTGTAGGCACGATTGTAGCCCTTACCCCTGTTGCTGTAGGTCTGGCCGAAAAGACTGAAATAGCCCTTCCATTCATGGTAGCAGTCGTTGTCGGAGGTTCTTTCTTCGGAGATAACCTGTCATTTATATCCGACACGACCATCGCCTCTACCAAAACACAGGAATGTGTGATGCGCGATAAGTTTCGGGTCAATTCCATGATTGTGGTTCCGGCAGCAATTATCGTGCTGGGAATCTATATTTTCCAAGGGTTATCCATCACTGCACCCACACAAGTACAAACGATCGAATGGGTCAAAGTGATACCTTATATTATAGTACTGGGAACAGCCATTGCCGGAATGAACGTGATGCTGGTATTAATCATAGGTATCCTGACAAGCGGTATCATCGGTATAGTTACCGGAAATTTTGATGTATTCGATTGGTTTGGAGCAATGGGAACGGGTATCACAGGTATGGGAGAATTGATTATTATCACCTTGCTGGCAGGTGGTATGCTCGAAACGATCCGTTATAATGGCGGTATCGATTTTATCATCAAAAAGCTGACCCGCCACGTCAACGGAAAACGTGGTGCGGAACTGAGCATTGCCGCTCTGGTCAGCATCGCTAATCTATGTACCGCCAACAATACAATTGCCATCATCACAACAGGACCTATTGCCAAGGATATCGCACAGAAATTCCACCTCGACCGTAGAAAGACCGCCAGCATCCTTGATACTTTCTCCTGTCTGATACAAGGTATTATACCCTACGGAGCACAAATGCTGATTGCCGCAGGATTAGCCAACATCTCTCCTATCAGTATCATCGGTAATCTCTATTACCCGTTCACCATGGGAGCCTGTGCCTTGCTCGCCATCCTGTTCCGATATCCGAGGAGGTATTCGTAAGAAAAAAAAGGAAATATTTGTCAATCAAAAGAAAAGCTGTATCTTTGCACCCGCTATTACGAGTTAGTAGCATAATTCAAATCATTAATTAAAAACAATTATTAAAAATGGCAACTAGAATCAGATTGCAGAGACACGGACGTAAAAGTTACGCGTTTTATTCAATTGTAATTGCAGACAGCAGAGCACCACGTGATGGTAAATTTATTGAGAAGATTGGTACTTACAACCCGAACACCAATCCTGCTACAGTAGATTTGAATTTCGACGCTGCATTGGCATGGGTACTGAAAGGTGCACAGCCAAGTGACACTGTACGTAATATCCTTTCTCGTGAAGGTGTTTACATGAAGAAACATCTTTTGGGCGGTGTTGCAAAAGGCGCATTCGGAGAAGCAGAAGCAGAAGCTAAATTCGAAGCTTGGAAGAATAACAAACAGTCAGGTCTGGCTGCTTTGAAAGCTAAACAAGACGAAGAAAAGAAAGCGGAAGCTAAAGCACGTCTGGAAGCAGAAAAGAAGATCAACGAAGTGAAAGCAAAAGCACTCGCTGAAAAGAAAGCTGCTGAAGCTGCTGAAAAAGCTGCTGCTGAAGCACCTGCAGAAGAAGCAACTGAGGCTCCGGCTGAAGAAGCTCCTGCAACAGAAGCTGCTGCTGAATAAATTTCGGCAGGTTCCTAATAAGAAATTTGGAAAAAGCTATAAATCCTCTTCGGTTCGCCGAAGGGGATTTTTTTTATTTCCTGCTATAGAACATATAAAATTAGTTCTCGACTTATGAATTAATTTCCTTTCTTTGCAGCAGCATAGCTCAGCACAGTCATTTATCTTATAACAGTATGAGACGAACTGGTAAAAAGAAAACATTTGGTCAACAGTCCAGTAAGGTTACGCAATTGGCGGACACACTTAGTCAGGCTATTTCCATGAAAGAATTTCGTGAAGGAGATTCTTTGCCTTCCATCAATCAGTTAAGTGCACAATACGGAGTATCCCGTGATACGGTCTTCAAAGCCTTTCTCGATCTTCGCGAACGCGGATTGATCGACTCTACTCCGGGAAAAGGATATTATGTAACCAGTCAGGTAACCAACATCCTGCTCCTGCTTGACCAATATACTCCTTTCAAAGAAGCCCTATACAATAGTTTCGTTAAACATCTGCCTATTAATTACAAGGTAGACTTGCTGTTTCATCAATACAATGAACGGCTTTTCAATACCATTATCCGCGAATCTATAGGAAAATACAATAAATACATAGTGATGAATTTCGATAACGAGAAATTCAGTACAGTTCTCAATAAAATCCATCCTACAAGATTACTGCTCCTTGACTTCGGCAAATTCGAGAAAGAAAAGTACTCTTATATTTGCCAGGACTTTGATGAAGCTTTCTATCAGGCATTACTTATGCTGAAGGAAAGATTGCGGCATTATCCTCAACTTGTTCTGTTATTCTCTAAAAACCTGAAACATCCTCAGAGCAGTAAAGAGTATTTTACCCGTTTCTGCGAGGAACAAGGATTTTTATGTGAAATACAGGAAGATATTGATAACCTGACCGTACGTAAAGGAGTGGCCTATATAGCCATTAAACAACAAGATGTAGTGAAGGTTGTAAAACAAGGAAGACTGGAAGGACTGAAATGCGGAAAAGATTTCGGTCTGCTGGCATACAATGATATTCCTTCTTACGAAGTGATTGACGAAGGAATCACTTCATTGAGCATTGATTGGGAAATGATGGGAAATGAGGCGGCAAATTTTGTTCTGAACAATGTACCGATACAAAAATACCTGCCTACAGAAGTAAGACTCCGAAACTCCCTATGATTTTTTTTGCCACATAACCAGCACAGCTCAGCACAGATATTAACCACTAAATAAAAAAATTAAGAAACCATGAAAAAGTATCCGAAAATCGGGATTCGTCCCACTATCGACGGTCGCCAGGGCGGCGTTCGCGAAAGTCTTGAAGAAAAGACAATGAACCTTGCCAAAGCAGTAGCTGAGTTAATCGGCAATAACCTGAAAAACGGTGACGGCACTCCTGTGGAATGTGTAATTGCCGACAGCACCATCGGTCGTGTAGCCGAAAGCGCTGCTTGTGCGGAAAAGTTTGAAAGAGAAGGTGTAGGGTCTACTATTACTGTCACTTCCTGCTGGTGCTATGGTGCGGAAACAATGGATATGAATCCACATTACCCGAAAGCAGTATGGGGCTTCAACGGAACCGAACGTCCGGGAGCTGTATACCTTGCAGCCGTATTGGCGGGACACGCGCAAAAAGGACTTCCTGCATTCGGTATCTACGGACGTGATGTACAAGACCTCGACGATAACACAATTCCGGAAGACGTAGCAGAAAAAATTCTTCGTTTTGCACGTGCAGCACAGGCAGTAGCCACTATGAGAGGTAAGTCTTACCTTTCAATGGGCAGCGTCTCTATGGGCATCGCCGGCTCTATCGTTAATCCTGATTTCTTCCAGGAATATCTGGGAATGCGCAATGAGTCAATAGACCTGACAGAAATCATCCGCCGCATGGAAGAAGGTATTTATGACCACGAAGAATACGCCAAAGCAATGGCATGGACTGAAAAGTACTGTAAAGTAAACGAAGGTGAGGACTTCAAGAACCGTCCGGAAAAACGTAAAAACCGTGAACAAAAGGATGCAGACTGGGAATTTGTTGTGAAGATGATGATTATCATGCGCGACCTGATGACCGGAAACCCGAAACTGAAAGAAATGGGATTCAAGGAAGAAGCTCTGGGACACAATGCCATCGCTGCCGGCTTCCAGGGACAACGCCAATGGACAGACTTCTATCCTAACGGTGACTATCCGGAAGCATTGCTCAACACCTCTTTCGACTGGAACGGCATCCGCGAAGCATTTGTAGTAGCTACCGAAAACGATGCCTGCAACGGTGTGGCCATGCTATTCGGACATTTACTGACCAACCGTGCACAAATATTCTCCGATGTACGTACTTATTGGAGTCCTGAAGCCGTAAAACGTGTAACCGGTAAAGAGTTGACCGGCTTAGCTGCAAACGGTATCATCCACTTGATCAACTCGGGAGCAACAACCCTCGACGGTTCCGGCCAGTCATTAGACGCAGAAGGAAATCCTGTCATGAAAGAACCATGGAACCTGACAGATGCAGATGTAGAAAACTGCCTCAAAGCAACGACATGGTATCCGGCGGACCGCGACTACTTCCGTGGCGGCGGCTTCTCATCCAACTTCCTTTCAAAAGGTGGAATGCCTGTCACTATGATGCGCCTGAACCTGATTAAAGGCTTAGGTCCTGTCCTGCAAATCGCAGAAGGATGGACCGTTGAAATCGATCCGGAAATCCACCAGAAGCTGAATATGCGTACTGACCCGACATGGCCTACTACCTGGTTCGTTCCCCGTCTGTGCGACAAAGCTGCTTTCAAAGATGTATATTCTGTAATGAACAACTGGGGAGCTAATCATGGCGCTATCAGCTACGGTCACATCGGACAAGACCTGATTACCCTTGCCTCTATGCTTCGCATCCCTGTTTGCATGCACAATGTAGATGAGAACGAAATTTTCCGCCCGGCTGCATGGAACGCATTCGGCATGGATAAAGAAGGAGCAGACTACAGAGCCTGCACAACTTACGGACCTATCTACAAATAAACAAGAAACCTTCGTCCTATATAAATTAAAAATTTAACTTTGCCGCATAGAAGTGGAAGCTGCCTGAAAAACAAGCTTCCACCCTATACGGCTTAAATAAAAACACTATGATAACTAACGAACACATCGAACAGTTTCTTGCACAGGCACACCGCTACGGAGATGCAAAATTAATGCTCTGCAGCAGCGGAAATCTTTCCTGGAGAATCGGAGAAGAAGCACTGATTTCGGGTACAGGTTCATGGGTCCCTACCCTTGCCAAAGAAAAAGTATCTATCTGCAATATTGCCAGCGGTATGCCTGCTAATGGTGTAAAGCCGTCTATGGAAAGTACTTTTCACCTCGGCGTCCTTCGCGAACGACCGGATGTAAATGTAGTACTCCATTTTCAGTCGGAATATGCTACTGCCATTTCCTGCATGAAAAACAAACCGACGAATTTTAATGTAACAGCAGAGATCCCCTGTCATGTAGGCTCTGAAATCCCTGTAATTCCTTACTATCGACCAGGGTCTCCTGAATTGGCGAAAGCGGTAGTAGAGGCTATGCTGAATCATAATTCCGTCCTGCTGACCAATCATGGACAAGTAGTATGCGGAAAAGACTTTGACCAAGTGTACGAACGGGCTACTTTCTTTGAAATGGCCTGTCGCATCATAGTTCAGTCCGGCGGCGATTACTCCGTACTGACACCGGAAGAAATAGAAGACCTGGAAATATACGTATTAGGAAAGAAAACCAAATAAGTATCCGGGAATACCATGGAAGATACCACAAGAAACACATATTTAGCAGTAGACTTTGGAGGAGGCAGCGGACGTGTTATCGCCGGCTCCCTTCTTCAGGGAAAACTGGAATTAGAAGAAGTCCACCGCTTTACCAACCGGCAAGTCAAACTCGGAAATCATGTTTACTGGGATTTTCCGGCCTTGTTCGAGGATATGAAAACCGGATTGAAACTCGCTGCACAGAAAGGATACCGTGTCAAAGGAATCGGTATCGATACTTGGGGAGTAGACTTCGGCCTGATTGACAAAAAAGGAAATTTGCTGGGCAACCCTGTCTGCTATCGGGATGCCCGGACAGACGGAATGCCCGCTAAAGCATTCCAAATACTGGATATACAAAAGCACTACGCCTGCACAGGAATACAAGTAATGCCCATCAATACGCTATTCCAACTCTACAGCATGCAACAGAGTCAAGATGTACAATTGGAAGTTGCCCACCAACTGCTGTTCATGCCTGATCTTTTCAGTTATTACCTGACAGGAGTGGCTAATAATGAATATTGCATAGCCTCCACCTCCGAATTGCTCGACGCACGCCAACGAAACTGGTCGATGGACACTATTCGTGCTTTGGGACTCCCCGAACATTTATTCGGAGAAATTATTCTACCGGGAACCATCAGAGGAACACTAAAAGAAGATATAGCCCGTGAAACCGGATTAGGCTCCGCCGATATTATTGCAGTTGGCTCACATGACACTGCCAGTGCCGTTGCTGCCGTCCCTGCAATGGAAGGACAAGTAGCCTTTCTTAGCTCCGGCACATGGTCATTGCTGGGAGTCGAAGTGGATGAACCCATATTAACGGAAGAAGCAAGACTCGCTCAGTTTACCAATGAAGGAGGGGTAGGCGGACACATCCGATTCCTGCAAAACATTACCGGGCTATGGATTCTGCAACGTCTGATGAGCGAATGGAAAATGTGTGGAGAAGAACAAAATTATGATACGATTCTTCCGCAAGCCGCCGAAGCAGAAATCGACACCATTATTCCTGTAGACGATGCAGCCTTCATGAACCCTGAAAATATGGAAACAGCTCTTTTGAATTACTGTCGGGCTCATTCCCTGGAAGTTCCCCAAAACAAGGCAGAAACGGTAAAATGTGTACTCCAGTCACTAGCCTTCAAATATCGGGAAGCAGTAGAACAACTTAACCGTTGTCTCCCCTCCCCGATTCACCGGCTAAACATCATCGGAGGAGGATCACAAAATAAACTGCTCAACCAACTCACAGCCAACGCACTCGGTATCCCTGTTTATGCAGGACCTATAGAAGCTACTGCTATGGGCAACATTCTGACTCAGGCAATGGCCAAAGGAGAAATATCCAGTCTCCGGGAAATCAGAGAAATTGTAAGCCGCAGCGTTACACCGCAAGTATATTACCCTGAAAAATAAGAAATATATGGAAACACCTCAAACTGGTTATCAAGTAAAAACCTACAACGTCCCTGTCAAGCGATATTGCCAGACTCTTGATTTACGGGATTCTCCGGAACTAATTGCCGAGTACCGGAAAAGACATAGTCAGGCAGAAGCATGGCCCGAAATCCTTGCGGGAATCCGCGAAGTAGGTATCCTTGAGATGGAAATCTACATTCTGGGCACCCGTCTGTTTATGATCGTCGAAACTCCTGCAGACTTTGATTGGGACACAGCTATGACACGCCTGAACACCCTCCCCCGACAACAGGAATGGGAAGAATACATGTCTATCTTCCAGCAGGCTGCTCCGGGAATGAGTTCGGCTGAGAAATGGAAACCAATGGAGAGAATGTTCCATCTATATAATACCTAAAATAACAAAAATAACCATGAAACACACCAAGCAGTCTATCATCTCAAAAGACGGCGTCAGCTATCTTATTCCATTTATACTTATTACATCCTGCTTTGCACTATGGGGATTTGCGAATGACATTACCAATCCGATGGTAAAAGCATTCTCCAAAATTTTCAGGATGAGTGCAACCGATGGAGCACTGGTTCAGGTAGCTTTCTACGGCGGATACTTTGCCATGGCTTTTCCTGCTGCCATGTTCATCCGTAAATATTCTTATAAAGCCGGCGTATTACTGGGACTTGGGCTATATGCTTTCGGAGCCTTCTTGTTCTTTCCCGCCAAAATGACGGGAGAATATTATCCGTTTCTGATCGCTTACTTTATTCTGACCTGTGGACTTTCCTTTCTGGAAACCAGTTGCAATCCATACATTCTTTCTATGGGAACGGAAGAAACTGCCACAAGGCGTCTGAATCTGGCCCAGTCTTTCAACCCAATGGGATCATTACTCGGTATGTTTGTAGCCATGCAATTTATTCAGGCAAAACTCCACCCGATGGGAACCGACGAACGTGCCTTACTCAATGAAAGCGAATTTCAGGCTATCAAAGAAAGTGACCTTGCCGTCTTGATTGCTCCCTATCTCACTATCGGAATAGTTATTCTGGCCATGTTGCTACTGATACGATTCGTCAAAATGCCAAAGAACGGAGATCAGAATCACAAAATAGACTTTTTCCCGACACTAAAACGTATCTTTACCCTGACACGTTATCGCGAAGGAGTGATTGCTCAGTTCTTCTATGTAGGTGTACAGATTATGTGCTGGACATTCATCATTCAATACGGAACCCGCCTGTTTATGTCACCGGAATATGGTATGGACGAAAAAAGTGCAGAAGTACTGTCACAGCAGTACAACATCATAGCAATGGTTATCTTCTGTATCAGCCGATTTATCTGTACCTTTATCCTGCGTTATCTTAATGCCGGAAAATTACTGATGATCCTTGCCATCTTCGGAGGTATCTTTACATTGGGAACTATCTTCCTGCAGAATATCTTCGGACTGTACTGTCTGGTAGCCGTTTCCGCATGCATGTCACTGATGTTCCCCACTATATACGGAATTGCCCTGAAAGGTATGGGAGACGATGCCAAATTTGGAGCGGCAGGTCTTATTATGGCAATCCTGGGAGGCTCGGTACTACCTCCGTTACAGGCAAGTATCATTGATATGAAAGAAATTGGCTCTATGCCGGCTGTCAATGTTTCATTCATTTTGCCGTTCATTTGTTTCCTTGTAATCATCGGTTATGGCTATCGAACCGTGAAAAGAAACTGGTAGAAAAAGGACTTTAAGATGGTGACACTATCCTGCTACGATGGTGTCACCATCCCACTCATATAGTGACACCATCCCGACCGGATAGTGTCACTATCTTTTTTCTTTTTTTATAAACTATTCCTTTTTTCTTCGTATCTTAATTTAATTTGTTTACATTTGTCTTTCGATTTTAATAATCTGTTAACCCGATGACCCCAGACCAAGACGAAAGACTTTTAGCGCAACAATTCGAAACAATATTCACGAAGTATTATTCAGTAGTGAAATATTTCGCCCTAATGCTGCTTAAATCCGAAGAAGACGCGAAGGATATTACCCAAGATGTTTTCACCAAACTATGGACTAAGCCTGAATTATGGGCAGAAGTTCCTAATCCGACTCCTTATATCTATACTCTTACTAAAAGTACAACTCTCAATTTTATCAAACACAAAAAAGTAGAATTGGCTTATCAGGAGAAAATTATAGAAAAAACTCTCATCGACGAACTTTTCCAATCAGAAGATACACTCAACCCCATCTATTATAAAGAGGCTCAACTAATCATCAAATTAGTTCTCGAACGTCTCCCGGAACAACGCAGAATGATTTTCGAAATGAGTCGTTTCAAGCATATGAGCAATCTTGAAATAGCCGAGAAACTAAATATTTCGAAACGAACAGTGGAACATCACATCTATTTAACCCTGCTTGAAATAAAAAAAATCATCTTTTTTGCATTTTTTCTGCTACTCCCTTAAGTAAGCTGCCTTAGTTAATTGAAGTATTAATATAACAGTTACAACATTAATACCTCAATATGAAGAATTACTTTCAGAAAATAATAACATTATTCACCGGAAACGACTATCCGGAATCTACTCAGCAAGATTTCTACAAGTGGCTGGTAGACGAAGAGCATACCGTTGAAAAAGATGAAGCACTGCAAAAATTGTGGGATGATGCTCATAAGCGAGGAACCGCAGCCGATATGCAAGAGTCCTATGAACTTTTGAAAAAGAACGCTGGAATTCCTTCCGTACCACGAAAAAGAACAATCCGACCGATTCATATATGGCAGGCTGTTGCGGCAGTTTTATTTATAGTAGCGGCTTCTTCCGTTTACCTTTCTACCATCGGTAAAGATACAGAAGCGAACCTTATTCAACAATATATTCCTACTGCTGAAATAAGGACTCTCACTCTACCCGATGGAACTCAGGTACAGCTGAACTCACAAAGTACACTTTTATATCCGCAAAACTTTACCGGGAAAGACCGTAGTGTATTTTTAATCGGTGAAGCTAACTTTAAAGTCAAACCGGATAAAAGACATCCGTTCATCGTCAAATCCAATGATTTTCAGGTGACAGCATTGGGTACGGAGTTCAATGTTTCAGCCTATCCGGAAAATCCGGTGTTGGCAGCCACATTGATTTCAGGAAGTGTATTGGTAGAGTACAATGATTTAAAATCGCAGGTGATTCTAAAACCGAATGAGCAGCTGGCTTACAATAAAGACACCCGTCGCCATTGCCTGGACAATCCCGACATGAAGGAGGTTACAGCCTGGCAACGCGGAGAACTTGTATTCAGAGAAATGTCCGTCAAAGATATAATTACAGTACTCGAACGTAAATATCCTTATACATTCGAATATCAGCTCAAGAATCTGAAAGAAGACAAGTATAGTTTCCGATTCAAAGACCGGGCACCACTCTCTGAGGTAATGGATATAATAGTGAGTGTAGTAGGTCAAATGGACTATAAGATAAAAGGAGATCACTGTTACTTAATCTCTAAGTAATAAGTATCCCCGGAAAAACGAAATAGTAAAAAACAATATTCAATAACCTTTTTAACCTTTTAAAAGCCCATGTAAAAAAGTATCCGGAACGGAGCCCTAACTCTATCCCGGATATGAAATCAAAATTCTCAATACTAGAGTCTTACTCTACTCAATTACCGTGAAATAATTTAGTTAATAACCTAATACTAAGAAAATGCTACAAATTTATGAATTTATAGTAGATCAAACCGCAAAGGGAAGAAGTTTTTTACTTTTTTTCTGTTTGTTGATGATGCAAGCACCCTCCTTTGCACAAAATAGTGCCAAGATCACGATTCAGAAGAAAAATATATCTATCATCGAGGCACTTAAGGAAGTAGAAAAACAATCCGATTATTCTGTCGGATACAATGATTCGCAACTAAGAAACAAGCCTGTTTTAAATCTTGACCTGAAAGCTGTGGCATTGGAGAATGCCCTTGCACAAATTCTCCGGGGAAGTGGATTTACTTATCAGTTCAAAGATAAGTATATCATGATTATTCCTGACAACAAGCCTAAAGGAATTCCTGCAAAGAAAGTTAGTGGAATAGTAATCGACGAAAATAATGAGCCACTGATCGGAGTGAACATTAAAGTAGAAGGAAGCTCCATAGGCGCAATCACCGATATCGATGGTAATTTCAATATAATGGCTCCTCAAGGCAGCACATTAAGCTTCACTTACGTGGGATATACACCTCAAAGTGTGAAAATAACAGATAAAAATATCTACGAAATAAGATTAGTAAGTGACACTAAACAACTGAGCGAAGTAGTAGTCACCGCTCTCGGTATCAAACGCGAACAAAAGGCACTGAGCTACAATGTGCAGCAGGTGAAGGCTGATGCAATTTCTGGTATCAAGGATGCTAATTTCATCAACAGTCTGAACGGAAAAGTAGCCGGTGTCAATATCAATAGTAGTTCCTCCGGTGTGGGTGGAGCAAGTAAAGTCGTGATGCGCGGTACAAAGTCTATCGAACAGAGCAGCAATGCACTATACGTTATCGATGGTATTCCTATGTTCAATTTTGGCGGTGGAGGTGGAACGGAATTTGATTCTCGTGGTAAGTCCGAAAGCATTGCAGACCTGAACCCGGATGATATAGAAAGCATATCCGTACTGACAGGTGCCGCTGCAGCCGCTCTCTATGGTAGCAATGCAGCCAATGGCGCCATCGTTATCACTACAAAACGAGGACAAGTGGGAAAACTACAAGTATCTGTCAACAGTAATACTGAGTTCTCCAAACCATTCGTACTTCCTCAGTTCCAGAATCGCTATGGGACAGGCAGCCGAGGCAAGACAGGTGGTACCACCACTTTAAGCTGGGGACCATTGTTGAACGAGGCTTCACGTACCGGATTCGAGCCTAAGGATTTCTTCGACACCGGATTGATATTCACTAACTCTGTTACTCTTTCTACCGGAACGGAGAAAAATCAGACTTTCTTTTCGGCTGCATCCGTAAATTCTCAAGGTATAGTCCCCAATAACCGTTACAATCGTTTTAACTTTACATTCCGCAATACGACAAGTTTCCTGAATGACCGGATGAAACTTGATGTAGGCGCCAGCTATATTATTCAAAACGATCGTAACATGACCAACCAGGGCGTATATTCCAACCCAATTGTACCCGTCTACCTGTTTCCACGTAGTGACGATTTCAGTCTTATCAAAGTATTTGAACGTTGGGATCCGGCACGTAAAATCAATACGATGTTTTGGCCGCAAGGTGAAGGGGATCTTCGTATGCAAAACCCATACTGGATTGCATATCGCAATTTACGCCTCAACCAAAAAAAACGTTATATGCTCTCCGCACAGTTAAGTTATGATATCACCGACTGGTTAAACATTGCAGGTCGTGTGCGTATAGACAATTCTCACACTAAGTATGAACAGAAACTGTATGCCAGTTCAAATGCGACCATAACCGAAGAGAGCACACAGGGACATTATACCATTGCCAAACCTGATGAAACTCAAACATACGCCGATGTACTTGCCAATATCAACAAGCGTTTCGGTGACTACTCATTAGTAGCAAACGTGGGAGCCAGTATTGTAAACAATAAATTTGAAGAATTAAGTTATCGTGGTCCGATACGTGAAAAGGGAATCCCTAACGTATTCAACGTCTTCGACCTTGACAATGCCAAGAAGAAAGCACGTCAGGACGAATGGCAGGAACAAACGCAATCCATCTTTGCCAGTGTAGAAGTCGGTTGGAAAAGCATGCTCTATCTGACTCTGACCGGACGTAACGACTGGGCATCGCAACTCGCCAATTCATCCACTTCTTCGTTCTTCTACCCCTCGGTAGGACTTTCGGGCGTTATCTCCGAAATGATACAGATGCCAAGTTTCATTGACTACATGAAAGTACGTGGTTCGTTCAGTTCCGTCGGTATGCCTTATCCGCGCAACCTAACTTCTCCAACTTATGAATATAATGAAGCCACCCAAAGTTGGAAGCCCAAGACTCACTATCCTATCGGTGATCTGAAACCGGAACGTACCGATTCATGGGAAGTCGGTTTGGACATGAAACTTTTCAAGGACTTTAATCTCGGCCTGTCATGGTACCTGGCCAATACATTCAACCAAACGTTCGACCCTCAAATTTCCGTATCATCCGGTTACACTACCATTTATCTTCAGACAGGTTATGTACGTAACACAGGACTGGAACTTTCATTGGGTTACGGACATACCTGGAATAACAACTTCCGTTGGGACAGTAACTTCACCCTTAGCCATAACAAAAATAAAATTAAAGAACTAGTAAGAGATTACGTACATCCCGAGACAGGTGAACTTATAAACAAAGACCGACTGGATGTAGGCGGACTTGGAAAGGCACGCTTTATTCTGAAGGAAGGCGGCACATTGGGCGACCTCTATACTCAGTCCGATCTGAAACGTGATGATAATGGTATGGTGGATATCGACCCCACCGGCATAGTAGCTATAGAAAATAATCTGCCGGACATCAAGTTGGGTAGTGTATTTCCAAAAGCCAATTTGGCATGGAGCAATCACTTCTCATGGAAAGGTATAAGCTTAAGCGCTCTCTTTACGGCACGTATCGGTGGCATTGTCTACTCTGCCACAGAAGCAGCCATGGACCAGTACGGTGTATCTGAACGTTCGGCTTTGGCACGCGATAATGGCGGTGTACTGGTAAATAACCGCACACTTGTCGATGCGCAAAACTATTATACAACGATTGGCAGTGAAAGCGGACTGCCTCAATACTACACCTACAACGCCACCAACGTGCGTCTGCAAGAAGCAAGCATCGGATACCTTATCCCGCGCAAGTGGCTGGGAAACGTGTGTGATATCCAAGTATCTGTAATAGGTCGTAATTTATGGATGATTTACAATAAAGCTCCTTTCGATCCCGAATCAGTAGCCACAACGGACAACTATTATCAGGGAATCGACTACTTCATGTTGCCAAGTACCCGTAACATTGGTTTCAATGTAAAAATTAACTTTTAACGAACTAAATCAACTATTATGAAACAAGTGACATCTATCCTGAAGATGTTCTTCTTTGCTCTACTACTTATTGGCGGAACGGCCTGTACAAATAACTTTGCCGACATCAACCGCAAAGATTACGAAGTGGACAAGAATGAACTGGGACGTGAAAACTATAATTTAGGGGCTACGCTAAGAGGTCTACAGGGGCTTGTTGTTCCCGTCAAAGAGCATCTTTATCAATTTATTGAAGCGCTGGCTGCCGGTCCGTATGCCGGATACTTCGGAGCCACTAACCCGTGGACAACCAAATTTGAAACATATAATCCGTCTGTGGATTGGCAGGACAAAACATTTTCCGACGTTTTCACCGAAACTTATCCGCTCTACCGTGACCTGCGCGACCAAAGCGATGATCCTGTCGCATTGGCATTATCCAAATTACTGCGCGTAGCTATTATGCACCGTATGACAGATATGTATGGACCTATCCCCTATAGCAAGATAGTAGACGAACAAGGCGGAATATCACTCTCTGTGCCATATGACTCCCAAGCAGACGTTTATAAACAAATGTTGAAAGAACTGGACGAAGTGGATGTTGTATTGAAAGAGAATCTAAACCTGGGGACTGAAGCTTTCCGTAAATTCGATGATGTTTATTACGGTGATATGAATAAATGGCACAAATATACCAACTCCCTGAAACTGCGCATGGCTATCCGCATGTCTTACGTTGATCCTGCCACTGCCCAACAAGTTGCCGAAGCTGCTGTATCCGCAGGTGTCATTACCTCGAACGCAGATAACGCCTGGCTGACAGTAGAAGAGAATCGTGCTTCTATGATTTTCAATGGTTGGAATGACCACCGTGTGGGTGCCGATATTATTTCTTATATGAATGGTTACAACGACCCTCGCCGGCCAAAGATGTTCACCACCGTAAAATTGGACGAAAGGGTAGGCGGCCAAAATGTAAAAGTTGACGGTTATGCAGGTATCCGCATCGGTATCGACGTAGCCAATAAGGACGAAGTGAAAGACCGTTATAGCAAACCCGTCATCGCTACCGAAAGTCCCTATTTATGGATGAACGCCGCCGAAATCACTTTCCTGCGTGCAGAAGGTGCCTTACGGGGATGGAATATGGGTGGAGATGCCAAGTCTTTGTACGAACAGGCCATTACACTTTCCTTCGACCAATACGGACTAACCGGCGCCGATGCTTATGTTGCCGACTCTCAAAACAAACCGCAAGCGTATACCGATCCTATGCGTACCTATTCTGTCGCAGCTCCAGCCAGCACCATTACTATTGCCTGGCAAGATGGCGACGATAAGTTTGAAGCCAATTTGGAACGTATAATCACTCAAAAGTGGATTGCAATGTTCCCCTGCACAGTAGAAGCATGGAGCGAATACCGCCGTACGGGTTACCCCAAACTGCTACCGGTAGTTGTAAATAACAGTGGCGGTGTCATCAACGACAAAGTTATTAAGATTCGCCGTTTGTGGTATCCACCGCGTGAGTATTCCAACAACCAGTATATCACAGAAGCTGTAAAGATGTTGGGTGGAGACGATAACGGAGCTACTCCCTTATGGTGGGATAAAAAACCGCGTACTCCGTAACCGTCCACATTCAGAAGGACAATTGCCCGACTATAATAATGAAGAAAGAACTAAAAATATATACATCAAACGATATGAAAATAAAAATATCAATCACCAGGTTATACACCGGATTATTCCTGTTGCTGGCTCTCCTGTCAATTGCCTCATGTAACGACTGGAAAGATATAGAATCCGTAGATATTGCCCCTCAAAACGCCAAAGATCAGAATCCCGAACTTTGGGCGCGTTATATGGAATCGCTGCGTGTCTACAAGCAAGAACGTCCGCATTACATCACATACAGCAGTTTCGATAATGGTGCCGAAGAGTCTAAGAATGAAGGTGCGTATCTTCGTTCATTGCCTGATTCACTGGATATAGTCACGTTAGCTAATTCAGAAAACATCAGCACTTATGACCGCGAAGACATCCCCTTATTACAGGAGAAAAGTACAAAAGTACTTTACCGTGTAGACTACGCTTCACAAGCGGCTATTCTTTCCGATGCAGCTAAACTGGGGGCTTTTCTCGACAAAGCTATCGCTACAGCGACCGAACTGAATCTGAATGGTTTTGCCTTTACGGGCATGCCACTCTATAGTGGTACGGAAGCGGAACTGGCCGCACGCAAAGAAGCTGCAAAGTTGATTGTTTCCAGACTCTCTGCAGCAGCTAGTGGTGACAAATTACTGGTATTGGATGGCGACCCCGCATTTGTGGAAACTTCCGATATCGAAAAACTAGACTATATAGTACTGAACACTGTTGATATAACTAATGTCACCACCTTGAAACTACTGGTCACAGGACTGCTTGACAACCAATCATTACCTAAAGAGAAGCTGCTATTGGCTGCAAAAATCAATAACCAAATAATCGACGAAACCAATGTGAAACAAGATGCCGTAACCGTTATGACTGAACGCGTAGTTTCACTAGGCCCTCTTGGAGGACTAGCCATTTTTGCCACAGGTGACGATTATTATCAAACAAAAATGCATTATGCAATCACCAGGACAGCTATACAATTGATGAATCCGTCAAACTAAAAAATATACTGTTATGAAAAAATATACAATCAAACATCTCCTGTTCCTGTTGCTACTAGTAGCAATGGCGGGATGTACCGAAGATCCTATTTCAATGGCAGCAGGCAAGTTGCCCGATGAAGTGGCGATGAGTAAGATAGGGGGAATATTGTACAGTGAAAAATCATTGACCAATAAACTGGCTATCAGACTATCCAAAGACGAAACTTCCGCTACCGACGCCATTTACTACACCCTGACACAACCGGCTGCAAGCGCAGTCACAGTAACCGCGATAGCCGATGAAAAGCTTGTGGACATTTATAATGAAACGAATCTGACCAGTCTGAAAGCATTACCTGCAGCCAATGTACAATTCGAAAAGGGAGGTACACTTACTATTGCTGCCGGAAAACAAGTATCAGAAAAAATAAAGGTTACAATCTTGACACAGGGATTAGAAGCCGAAACAACATATCTACTTCCACTCACCATAGTGCAAGCACCAACAGATGTACAGGCTCAAAACGAAAAACAGGTGCTCTATTATGGAGTAAGTATCAGAGAGAAGCTTACGACTATTTATCCGTACAATCCCCAAATGCCAATAGCAATGCCGCCGATGCTACCCGATTTATTTGCTGTATTTTATGTTAATACGGAAAACTACCAACCATTGATAGCCGATGTATATGGAATCAATAAAACAAATACAGAAGATTGGTCTGAAACATTATATACGATTGGCGACATCGTCAATCTAAGAATTGTAACTGTAGATTACGATTCTGCAACCAAACGTGCGCTACTCAACCTAAGCAGCGATATACGCTACGTACTTGAAAATGCAGACAAATATATCCGCCGACTCCAAGAACACGGTCGCAAAGTCTGCATCTGTATCGAAGGAGGTGGAAAAGGATTGGGATTCTGTAATATGAGTGACGCACAGATAGCTGATTTCAGTAACCAAGTAAAAGATGTGATAGAGCTTTATCAACTAGACGGAGTGAATCTTTGGGATAGAGACAGCGGTTATGGCAAAGAAGGCATGCCTGCAATAAATACTACTTCCTACCCCAAGTTGATTAAAGCACTACATGAAGTCCTGCCTGATGACAAGTTACTCACTTTGGTAGACAAAGACAAACCTACCGAATACTTCTACGATGTCAATGCATGTGGCGGAATCAAAGTAGGCGAATACATTGATTACGCATGGCACGGATATGTGAGCGAAGAAGAAGAAGTACAAATCATCGAACCATGGGAATCCGAACAGTCTTACAGCAAATATACCCGTAGACCTATTGCAGGATTAGCACCCGAATATTATGGAAAGGTAAATATTCCCCGTTATTATACCGGAACAGCCCAACTTGGAAATGACTCTTCCAAGAAACTTGTGATGTGGAAAAAAGAAAAAGAGAGAGACAATAACATACTTGTATTTGGAAATGACCTCATCGCCAATGAACAAAACCAATATGAAGGTGCTATGCTTGGCACAATTTTCCAAATAGGTTTTTTTATGAATGACGGTAAAATATGGGGAACATTGCCATGGGGACCTGAGGGATTTGTAAATGGAGATTATATGTATGATAGTCAGTATTTATACTATATGCTCAATCAAACATATAATGTATACGCCAAAGACTGGTAAAAACAAAAAATAAAAATGTCAAGAGAACATCGGAAAATAAATGAGAACCAAGAGTATGTGTTGATGTCTGAGTGTTAAAAAAGACAGTAAGAAAGGAGGTAAAATAGTACATCTCCGAAATCTACAGTTATTTTCTATATCAATGTTATTTGACTGTTTCCTGAATTTAATATGAACATCTAAAATTTTAAAAAGATGAAAACATTAAATCGTATTTTCTTAATGATTGTAGCTATGGCTGCAAGCTTCGTTGTTGCAAGTTGCAGCAATGATAACACCGTAAATGAAGCACAGGATGCTTCTCAAGGTATTACCACACGCGCTGTAGGCACAAAGACACCTAAATTCACCGCTTATATCGAAACAAACGATATAAACCCGTTGAATGCAGGTGAGTACTACTTCACCGGCACGAATCCTCACGAAGAGGTGATTGATCATGTGATTCTGTTCGCTTCCAATATACGTGGAACCGCATCATCAGTGCAACTGTATCACAACCCTAACCAAACTTATATTCTGAACAATATCAACACATTAGTGAAGCCGTTACAGAATAAAGGAATTAAGGTGTTACTCGGATTGCTCGGCGACCACACGGGAGTCGGATTTGCTAATCTTACTAATAAAAATATAGCTGCGGGAGATTCACTACTCAATGATTTCGCATATCAAGTAGCCAACTGTGTCACAACCTATGGTTTGGACGGTGTGGATTTCGATGATGAATATGCCGAATATGGAAAGATATCCGGTACTCCCACACCAAGTACCAACAACTTTGGTCTGCTCATTCAGAAAGTGCGTGAGTTGTTACCGGACAAATTAATTACAGCATTTGATTACGGTGGTTATACAGGTTTTAACCAGACTACCATGAATGCTATCAGTTACATGTGGCCGAACTTCGGTTGCAGTTCTAATCCGCCTTCAGGACTTCCAAAGAGCAAATGGGCAAAACTGTCATTGCACTATACCAGTGGTTGGCCAACTTGTGATCAAATCCAGAATTGTGCAAGCAGCTATAACGGATATGGTGCCGTTATGTCGTTCAATCTCCGCAATTATGATTGTTCAGGAACTATGAATTGTTTCGCTCCGTATGTATGGGGAGGAAGGACAGTAAGCTATACCGGTACTTCATATTCGAAGAACTACTAATTAAGGTGTAATACAATCTGGCGCAATGCCTCTTTAAAAGTATGCTAAAGCAGGCATTGCGTCGGATAAAGAAAAAGAACTGGGAGTGTTGCATAAGAAACAACACTCTTACAGGAACACTCCCAGTCTTTTCTTCATATTATATAAGCAATCAAAAGAATATTTTGCCATAAAGATAAAAAGCGTAACACCTGTTTTTATATCAAAAAGCATAAACTTAGATAATAAATATACCGGCCAATGACCCAAACTATAAAATCTAAAGTCTCATAAAAGTCCAAGGACTATAAAAAAAGAATCAATAAAGAACGAAATTAATATCACCATATATAAAGAATTAATCTAATTACTAAAAAACAAGAATCGCATGAAAACAAAAAGAATCTTTCGAAACGCTTTGTCGACTGCCTCTTTTGCAGGCATCACCTTAGCCACGTTGCTATCGGCAGTGAGTTGCGACAACAAAGACTACAACAATGCCTCTCCCTTCGACAATGTTGTCTACATTGACGCTGCCGAATTGCAAGATGTCAGCAACTTCACTTTCAACCGGACAATTGCGGACGGAAAGAAAGAAATCTCGGCTGTACTCGCATTTCCCACAGATGCAGATATCAATGTTAGTTTCAAAGCAGAGCCGTCACTTGCTGACACTTACAATGCCCGTCTCGGAACCAAGTTCACTGTACTGGACTCCAAACATTACAAATTCTCGGCACAACAAGCCGTTATCCCCAAAGGTGAAATCACCTCAAAGCCCGTCACAATTGATTTCTCTTCCCTCACCGACCTGGAAATTGACGCAGGTTATTTATTACCTGTCACCATCGACCAAGCTTCAAATGGAATGAGTATTCTAGGAGGCTCCAGAACAATCTGTTACGTGATACGCCGTTCCAGTGCCATAACTACCGCTGCCAGCTTAAAAGATAACTACTTCGAAGTGCCCGGTTTTGATTTCGGAAGCCCTACTGCTTCAGTTGTGAACAATATGGCACAATTGACATTTGAAGCCATCATCCGTGTGAACAAGTTTGAAAGAGATATTTCCACTATCATGGGTATAGAACAATACTGTTTGTTCCGCATCGGAGATGCCGGTTTCCCACGTCAACAATTACAATTCTCAAGTCCCGGTGATGTAAAATTCCCCAATCCAAGTAACAACAAACTGCTGCAGGCAAATGAGTGGTATCATGTAGCTGTGACCTACGATACAGAACATAAAACTGCTATTATGTATGTAGATGGCAAGGAACAGAGTCGCATCGAAGATTATGGTAACGGTACACCGATCAATCTGGGTAAACAAGAACGTGAGAAACAGGCCTACATGTTCAAGATAGGTCACTCTTATGATGAACCTGATGTATTTCTCCGCCAACTTGATGGTGAAATTTGCGAGGCACGTATTTGGAACGTAGCCCGTACACAAGAAGAAATCTATCAGAATATGTACAGTGTAGAGCCTACCACACCCGGTCTGTGTGCTTATTGGAAATTTAATGAAGGAGAAGGCGATAAAGCGATAGATCAGACAGGCAATGGTAATGATGCAATAGCCCATTCTAAAGTTATGTGGCCGGACGGTATCGAAGTAACACAGAAAAACAAAGAATAAACAATTCTGAGAAATTCGTGTACCATTCTCTAATAAAATAATATACGGACTTTATTTAATTGATCATCCTCCGGAAGCTATTTACTCTTCCAACGCTCATATAATTAACTGGTGGGAAAGTAATGGGCTAAAAAAAGAGAAGTAGCAACCGAGGATTATCAGATGAATGCTGTGACATTTTTGTATCTAATCTAATTATTATAAGGGGAGAAACAAAAATGTCACAGCACTACTAATCAATACCTTAACCCTCAAAAAGCATTCTTTTTTCTATAAGTTTACAAAAAACGTCTATATACTTTTCACCTTTTATCCAACCCAAACTGCACTTTTTCTTCGCATCCCCTATCCAATCATAAAGAGACTATGAAGTTACAGTTGAGCAACCGGGCAGACAGACTTGTGCTACAACCCGGTTACTGTTGTGCATCCCAATAGATATACAACTGTAACAGGACAAAACATAAACACTAGACCATTAATAGATAACCAAAACTCTTTAATTCATACAGTAGAATACTTCAAATGAACCTGATAAATATAGGAAAACATGCACAGCATTATACCTATTTATCAAGTATACTTTTTAGAACGACCTCACTAAAATCTACTTTATCGGCACTCATCGCCAATTTGCAAACAAAGGGTTCAATAGTAGCTTCGGTCCTACTGCCTTCTATTTTAACACTATTTTAATTACAGGTATACCATTCATTACGATTACCCATATTTTTCATAGAACAATAAATATAACATTGTATTAAAAATATACAAGTTTTTCATCCCTTTTATCGCAGATATAACACCAAAAGTGATAAGTATTCATTTTTAATCAAATATTATATCAATTTTTTATAACTAAGCCGTATCTTTACCTCCTTAGAGCAAGCAATACCTTATTATAAAAAAATACGTATATATTATCCTAACCTACAAATGAGAAAATCTAAATTGGTACTTAATGGAAAATATTCCAAAAGTACCCAACACAAGACAAGACCACCTCCTATCCTGCCATATTTTGAATAAACTATTTAACATATATAATCAATAAAAAACAATCAAATAATTATTGTTACTTGGAGGAAAATCAGCATTCCTTTAGAAAGAGTTCAAACATTAGAATTAAAACTCTACATATATACTACACATTCCCATTATCAACCTTCAAAGAACAACTAATTCTGAGATCATGTTATTTGAACTTATTGATATACAATCATAAGACTATAATACTGTGCATTTTTCGTTTTAAACTCAGACAGGAGGAATAGACCGGTTTCACCAAGTGACGTTACTATAAAACAAATAAATATGAAATATTTAATTATAACGTCATTATCCGCTTCCATATTCACAACTATAACTACTCAAAATGAATTATTCTCAATTTTATTTTCGGTAGCAGGAGTGTTTTTATTGTATTGGTTCGTATTCCACACGTCTACCATGAAGAAAGAAATCGCTTTCTTAAAAGAAGAAAATCAATACTTTATAGATTCTTTCCAGAATATCCGTACTCCGGTCACGTCACTTCATACTCCGCTGAAGTCAGCCTGCAACAATGATTGTCCTGACAGTATCAAAAAGGATCTGTCATTGGCCATCCGCAACATAGATTGCCTCAACGAACATTTAGCCAGGCTAATGGATATGAAACAACTATTCATCTATTCCAAAAGAATGAATTTTGCAGAATATGAACTAGGAAATTTCCTTAATAGCAGAATTTCTTCTCTGCAAGATCATGCGACAAGTAAACAAGTAAAATTAGAGATTCGGACGGAGTTTAAATATGCCAGCGTATGGATAGATAAAAGTAAAATTTCTCCCGTTATTGAGAAGTTTATCAAGAATGTAATAGATCATTCTGAGCCATCAAAAAACATTACTTTAAGTGCATCTTTATGCAACAAATATTGGGAAATCAGCACTACTCATACCGAAAGCAGCAATCTGATGAAGTGTTACAAATGTTCTACAAAGCATCTTCTTAAACAGAAAACGGAATCCAGATATCATTTCGCCAAAAGCACTCTATGTAAAAGGCTGATTGAGCTATGTAACGGAGAAATACTGGTTAACCATTCATGCCAGACTATCGCATTACGCTTTCCTGTGAAATGTTTATGTGAGAACGCATCCGGGCACACTTTTGTTCACATCGAAAAGAATGTGGAAGAGGAAAAGACCGATGCTTTATTCCACAAAGGTACGCAGAAAAGAAGTTCGTCCCGACCGGTCGTAGTTTTGGCGGATAGTAATGACGATTTCAGGTTCTATCTGGAAACATGTCTGTCGGAGAAATATATAGTAAGAAGCTTTAATAATGGACAGGAAGCATTGGCGTGTATAAAAAAAGAACATCCGGACCTGCTGATATGTGACACAGTGCTGCATGGAATGGGTGGTGATGAACTTTCTTCAAGATTGAAGACTTCTAAAGAGACATCGATCATACCGGTTATTCTTTACGGATCGCATATCGATGTGGATCAACGCAACAAAAGGGAAGCTTCATTAGCAGATACATTTATGCACACCCCCTTTCACGTGGAAGATTTAAAGATAGAGATTTCCGTTCTTATCAGAAACAGCCGCCTTTTGAGAAAAGCATTCCTCCACAAAGTGTTCGGAGAACAATTCTTGAAGGTACAGTCTGCCGAGACCGGCATGGAGACTCTTGAAGATGTCAGGAAGTCACTGATTGATGAAGCAAAAGATTATGTTCTGGAGCGCATAGAGAAGGAAGACCTGACAATAGATGAAATAGCTTCACACCTGGGAATGAGCAGAACCAAATTCTATAACAAATGGAAGTCACTGACCGGTGAAGCTCCCAACGTCTTCATCGAAGCCATTCGCATGGAGAAAGCACACGAGTTATTGGAAAGCGGAAAGTATCCGGTCAGCATAATACCGGAAATGATTGGGCTGAAAGATCTGAAAAACTTCCGCAACAGGTATAAAGAATACTTCGGAATTACTCCAAGAGAGTCAATCAGAAAAAAATATTCTGAATAAAACAGACATTTAAAAACAGGTCTGAAGGTACTCCGGCACGATTTAGACGGAGAAACCGGCGGGAGTACCTTTTTCTTTTTTATTTTCATGATGCAGTATTCCGTGATTCCCGGTATTTACTCTATGTACGTACACCTTAATTTTGAGAATTAATAATCTAATTTGTTTAACAGTATGAAAACTTTAACTGAAATGAAAAAAGTATGTTGTCTTGGTCGTTTTGTTTTATTGGTAATGGCGTTGGGGCTGGCAAGCACCTTTAGTTCCTGTAGCAGTGATGATGACGAAAGTATTCCGGTATATTCCATCAAAGATGTAGAAGGAACCTACTCCGGTAAAATGCAGACAACATCTGTTGCTCCCCTGGAAAGTACAGGAAATGAAACGGAGGAAGGAGTCGCCGTAAATGCCGAATTGAAAGATAACCATATTTTAATCAGCAAATTTCCGGTAGATGGTCTGATCAAAAGCATTATCACAGATCCGGAGGCTGCCGAAGCCATCATTAAAGCTGTGGGAGATATAGAATACAAAATCCCTTATCAGGCAGCTTTCAACGACAACAAAGATAACATCTTGCTTCAACTTTCACCTGAACCTTTAGTATTGGAAATCGCAATGGAGCAGCCGTCAGTAAAAGCAGAAGGAGAAGAAGAGACTCCCAAACTCACCGTGAAAGTAACAATCAAAGCAGACGAGAAAGGCAAATACGCTTACGAAGGACAGAAACTAACGTTTGCTATTCAGGCAACGGAAGTTACGGTAAACGAAGGAGCATTTGATACATTTCCGGCTACCACATTTTCTTTTGATATGACTAAGAAATAGGGTGACTGCTTCATTATTTATAGAATAAAAGACAAAAGAGAGTGTGGCTGCATAAAGAAACCACACTCTTTTTTTATATTTGCATAAATAATAAATCTACTCTAATGACAACAACAGAAAACGTCCGAAACGAGCTGAAAACGCTGGAAGACCCTACATACAGGGAATTTCATTCTTCTTTAATTCCCGGTGCCGATAATATTCTCGGCGTACGTATCCCGCAACTCAGAACAATGGCTAAAGAAATAGCCAAGAAAGAAGACTGGCGCACGTTCGTCGAAGCAACCGATACACTGTATTACGAAGAGACAATGCTACAGGGAATGGTGATCGGACGTGCCAAGATGGAACCGGAAGAACGAATCAAATACATTCGCCTCTTCGTCCCGCGAATCAATAACTGGGCTGTATGCGACATTTTCTCCGGCGAACTGAAGACAGCGGCACGGAAAGGAAAAGAAACGATATGGCAGTTTGTCCAGCCTTATCTGGAATCAAAAGAAGAGTATCAGCTCCGGTTCGGAATCGTGATGCTGTTTCATTATGTAGATGAGGAGCATATCGATTCATTGCTGGCATATGCCGACCGATTTACACACGGGGCCTACTATGCACGTATGGCAATGGCATGGATGATATCCATCTGCTTCATTAAATTTCCGGATAAAACAATGAAGTATCTCCAACAGAGCAGGCTGGATAACTGGACCTACAATAAATCATTGCAGAAAATCATTGAATCTCTGCGTGTAGACAAAGAGACGAAAGACATCATCCGTTCCATGAAAAGAGCAGGATAAAAAAACGGTGGATGACAAACGATGCCCGGTTCCAACCGTATCATCCGTTTATCATCCACCGCTTACTACCGGGTGTTTTAGCTTACCGCTTCACATTCTTTTTTCTCTTTCTTCTGCTTCTGCGGTTCTGTTGTTTCCGACGATTGTAACGCTGCCATCTCTTATAAATCATCCACCCGCTCATCAAGGCTACCACTACAAAAATCAGAATAGTAATACCTACCCCCAGATTGTCGCCTTTTATGCGCGACCAGATATCCAGCACTTCTTTGGTTTTATCTCCGAAGTCACGAATCATAGCGCAACGTTCCACTACTTTACGGTCGGGATATTGAATCTTGTCAATCTGTATGCTGTCGGCATCCGGGCCAAAGAAATAACTCAAATCGGCGTAATAATCCAAAGTCGTATCTACTTTCTCCTCCAGAATCTCCGGAGTAGCGATAGAACTCACATATCCGCAGAAGTCCATATTCCGTAACGCAATGTCCGGACGGCACATAAAGTTGATAAAGTAGCTGGCAGCCACCGGATTCTTCGCATATTTAGGAATCACCCAGCCATCATACCAGATATTACTTCCTTCTTTCGGAACTACATAATCAAGATCTACTCCCACTGCATTCGCCTCTTCAATTGCCCAGATCGCATCACCGCTCCAAGTCATGTTCAGCCATGCTTTGTTCTTCGTCATCATCTCTTTGCCGAAGTCCGCTTCCCATCCGGCAATATTCGGCTTCATCGCTTTCAGATACTTCTCGGCCACCTCCATAGCACGCGGCGAATAGTCGTTCATCAAGTCCTCCACCGTCATGGCTCCCTCTTCCAGCTCTTTGGCATGGGCATAGATAACGGCTGTTCCGTAGGCATCCCGGTAACTGTCTTTCATCAGAATCTTGCCTGCATATTTCTTGTCCCAGAGGCATTCCCAAGAGGAAGCATCGGAATCGGGAACAAACGCCCGATTATACAGGATTCCCGCCGTTCCCCACATATAGCAGACCGCATAGCGGCTCGCTTCTTCACCCGGCTGACTCAGCTTATTAATCTGTTCACGGATAAACGGCGCCACATTGTTCATGTAGTTGGGAGAATGGGCAAAAGTGGTGTCAATGGGCAGCAGCAGATGCTTTTTCAGCATTCGCTCAATGATATATTCCGACGGACAAACCACATCAAAATCCTCATGCCCCTTTTCGATCTTCGTCAACATGATCTCGTTGATATCAAATGTCTGATAAACGATGCGGATATTTTCGCCTGTCTGTTCTTTATAGTATGCCTGAAAGTCTTCGAGTACCCCCTCGCCTATATAATCTGCCCAGTTATAGATTTTAAGGACTTTCTCGCGTGGCTCACCGGAATTGTAACAACTGCTCAGAGAACCAGCCAGGACCAGTAAAAACAGGATAACAGAAACTATTCTTTTCATTTTATTTACGTAGCAGCACATGTTCATTAATCTTTCTTCTTCGTTTTTCCGGCACGGTAATTAATCACTATGAGCAATGCCAGCACCACCACAAAAATAATAGCGGACAGCGGACGGAGCTCCGGAGTCAGACCTCCTTTGCGGGCATCGGCATAAATATAGGTGGAAAGTGTTTCCAGCCCTTGATTGCCGATCGTAAATACAGTGACGGCAAAATCATCGATTGACAGCGTCAGAGCAAGCATAAAACCGCTGATCATTCCCGGACGAATCTCCGGAATGATCACTTTCCGCAATGCCTGCATAGGAGTGGCTCCCAAGTCGAGGGCAGCTTCATAAATGTTCGGATTCATCTGTTTCAGACGTGGCAGCACGCTTAATACGACGTAGGGAGTACAAAAGGTGATGTGCGCCAGTACTACCGTCGTATATCCTTGCGTGATTCCCAAAGATACGAATAAAAGGAAAAGCGATATACCGGTTATAATATCACCGTTCAGAATAGGAATACTGTTCACAAAGCCAATCGCCTTGCGCGAACGTGCCTTTAAATTAAAGATGCCGATAGCGGCAATGCTACCCAGCAAGGTAGATACAGTGGCAGCCAGCAACGCGATGGTAATGGTATTGATCAGGGCGTTCATCAGAGAGTGATGGGCACCTGTATTAAAAAGCGATGAATAAAGTCTGGTGGAAAATCCGGTCCAGTTGCCTAATACTTTGGCTTCGGTAAAGGAATAGATCACAATAATCACAATAGGGGAATACAGCAACAACAGCAATATCCACAAGTAAGTCTGCGCGAATATCTTCTTTACCATAAGCCTCCTCCTTCGTTAGTATTGTCCTTATCATCGGTGCTGAACAGCGAAGTAGCAGCTATCAGCAACAACATGATCAGCGAAAGCGCCGCTCCATAGTTCCACATACTGTTATTGATATTTTCCTGAATAGTAGTACCAAACAACTTGATGTTGTTCATCGTCAACAGCTCGGCAATGGCGAATGTCGAAATGGTCGGCATAAACACCATCATGATACCGCTCATCACTCCCGGCATGGAAAGCGGAAGAACTGCCTTGAAAAAGACTTGTACCGGATTGGCTCCCAAATCCTGTGCCGCCTCAATATAGCTATGATCCATCTTCTGCAAAGTATTATAAATGGGATAGATCATAAAAGGAATAAAGTTGTAGACCATACCGAATATCAACGCCCCTTCTCCCAGCGGAACGCTGAAGAAATCGAACAAGGCGACAGTGGCAAGGGTACGCACCAGTATATTCACCCACATAGACAGAATAAACAGTACAACCATCGTTTTGGAACGGTTCAACTTGCTGTTGCTTAATATCCAGGCTGCGGGATATCCCAGCAGGATACAGATAAGAGTAGTAATAATGGCAATACCTATGGAATAGACGAAGGTATTGATGGCTTCGGGATGTTCGAAGAACTTTTGAAAATTGGCGAGTGTCAGATGGCCGTTATCATCGGTAAACGCATACACGACAATCAGAAGCAACGGTATGACCACAAAGATCGCCGAGAAAATAATGTAAGGAAGAGTCCAGCTCTTACGTGATGACAAAAATACTATAAACTTCTTATTCACTTCCTTTCCTGTTAATCGGTTATTTTAATTACACGAATCGCATCCGGAGGGATAGTAATACCCACACGGTCTCCGTCATCCCAGACATCATTCGTGTCTACAAACACATTCTCGTCCCAGTCAGACCATACGGTCAGATGGTAGTGGTCTCCTTTATAAAGGATGAACTTCACTTCTCCCGTCAACGTACCGTCTTCTTCGTTATCCTGAAGGATCACTTTATCAAAGTCCACTTCTACCTTGACATCTGCTCCGGATTCCGGACCTTCCACAGAAGCACATTCGAACGTACAGCCCAGAAACTCTACATGAGTAGCATCCTGCAACTTACCTTCAAACGTATTGCATACACGTTCTTTCTTCATGATATGAATATCGAACGGTTTCACCAGCAGACCGACCTCTGCACCGACTTCGAAATGATGATAATCCTGAACCAGAAATTCATATCCACCGCAAAGCACGGTCATTTCGTAGTGCACTCCTTTGAAGATCGAAGTCTGTACCACACCGGTCAGCTGTGCCATATCCGAAACCGGAAAGATATAAAGGTCTTCCGGTCGGATCACTACGTCCACCGGAGTATTTTCGCCAAAGCCTTCGTCCACACATTCAAATTCCGTACCGCAGAAGCGTACCAGTTTATCATGAATCATCGTTCCGTTGAGAATATTACTCTCTCCGATAAAATCAGCCACAAATGAATTGATCGGCTCATTGTAGATATCAATCGGCGTACCGATCTGCTGAATCTTTCCTTCACTCATCACAACGATTGTATCACTCAACGTCAGTGCCTCCTCCTGATCATGAGTCACGTACACGAATGTAATGCCCAGAGATTTATGCATTTCTTTCAGTTCCATCTGCATATCCTTGCGCATTTTGAGGTCGAGCGCAGCCAATGGTTCGTCGAGCAGTAACACTTCCGGCTCATTGACAATCGCCCGGGCAATAGCTACACGCTGCTGCTGGCCACCGGAAAGAGAATCGACATCCCGATACTCGTAATCTGTCATACCAACCATCTTCAAAGCGGCTTTCACCTTCTTGCCGATCGTCTGTTTCGGCGTCTTTTTCAGCTTCAGCCCAAAAGCAATATTGTCGTATACATTCAAATGCGGGAACAGAGCATATTTCTGGAATACCGTGTTCACCGGACGTTTGTGGGGAGGAGTCTGTGTGATTTCCTTACCCGAAATTCGGATTTCGCCTTCCGAAGCTGTCTGAAAACCGGCTATGAGACGCAACAATGTCGTTTTTCCGCAACCGGAAGGACCGAGAATCGTTACAAACTCGCCCTTTTTCACGTTCAGAGTTACATCATCCAATGCTGTCTTGTCGCCAAAAAACTTCGAGACATGGCTAACCTCAATGATGGATTTGTCTTCTTGCATATTCATACTAAAGTTTGGGCTGCAAAGGTACACATTTCTACGATTTCCACCTACGTGTTAATCTAATATAACAGTGTTTTTCGATGGCAGACAGAAAAAAAATCTATCTTTGCATAAATATTTATTCACTAATTTTACAAAAGCATGAAAAAGTTAACTTATTTAGTTATTGCGGCGGCAGCGTTGGGCATGGTAGCTTGTACCGGAAACAAAGCCGGATACGTTATCACAGGTACAGTAGAAGGCGCTACCGACGGCGACACTGTTTACCTTCAGGAAGCAACAGGCAGAAATCTTACTAAACTAGATACCGCAGTCATCTCTAAAGGTACTTTTACCTTTGAAGGCACGCAGGATTCTGTAGTAAACCGTTATGTCACTTGCGAAGTAAACGGAGAACCGCTTATGATTGATTTCTTCCTCGAAAACGGTAAAATAAACATTGCTCTGACAAAGGATAATGATTCTGCAACCGGTACTTCAAACAATGATGCTTACCAGGCTATCAGAACTCAAATCAATGATATCAGCAAAAAAATGAACGCCATCTACGAAGCGATGGGCGACTCTTCTTTAAGTGACGAGCAGAAAGAAGCCAAACAAAAAGAAGGTGCACAGCTGGAAGAAGAATACGATAAAGTAATCAAAGAAGGAGTACAGAAAAACATCACCAACCCGGTAGGTGTATTCTTGTTCAAACAGACTTTCTACAATAACTCTACTGAAGAGAATGCTGCTTTGTTGGAACAAATCCCGGCTAATTTCCAAAATGACGAAACAATCGTAAAAGTAAAAGAGCAGACTGAAAAACAAAAGAAGACTGCCGTAGGTACTAAGTTCATTGACTTCGAAATGCAGACTCCGGAAGGTAAAACTGTGAAACTGTCTGATTACGCAGGCAAAGGCAAAGTGGTACTGGTTGACTTCTGGGCTAGCTGGTGTGGTCCTTGCCGTCGTGAAATGCCTAATCTTGTAGAAGCTTACGCTCAATACAAAGGCAAAAACTTCGAAATCGTTGGCGTATCGCTCGACCAGGACGGTGCCGCATGGAAAGAATCGATCAAAAAACTGAATATGACTTGGCCGCAAATGTCCGACCTGAAATTCTGGCAAAGCGAAGGTGCACAGCTTTATGCAGTAAACAGTATTCCTCACACTGTGCTGATTGACGGCGACGGCACTATCATTGCCCGTGGTCTTCACGGAGAAGGTCTGCAAGCTAAGTTAGCGGAAGTAATCAAATAAATGAAGCTGATAAGAGACTTCACCTGATGAAGTAACAATTGTGCCATACCGTTGTCACACTTGTGCCACCGTGTTGGCACAGTTATGCCACGCCGTTGGCACAGTTGTGCCAATAGGATGGCACAACATCCGACAAGGTATCTTATTCTTGTTAACGCAGTAGGTTAATCTGATTCAAGTACAGGCACTTTTGCCGAAGATACTGATCTTATCCACGCCGTTACATTGAGATATAAAAAGATAGCCCCTGCAATTTCGACCGCTCGAATTGCAGGGGCTTCTTTTATATAGGGACGCCAAGCAGGGAAGCATCACTTCCCTGCTCCGTCAAGCTATCAGATAAACCAGCGCACGTAACAGAAGTCTTGACGGTGCGGAAGTTCCGGATTCTTCGGGAACATACGGTAAGACACCTTGAAGCTACCGGCATTTGACAGGCTATGTTTAACCTGGAATGTGTACAGGTTGCCTTCTTTCTTGATCACACTAAACGGTTCTACAGAGTAAACGTGCTGTTTGCCATCCGCAGTGGTATAAGTAGTTACCAATTCAAGTCCTATAGCATCATTCAAGCCTTTCTCGTCGATCACGTAAGTAATAGTATATTCTTTTCCGCTTTCGATATCACCAGCTTTCAATTCTTCTACCTTGTCGCAAGATACGATTTCGATAGAATCCCATTTAGAGACTACTTCTTCTTTCCATGCAGCAATTTCTTTTGCCTTTGCATTGTCATCGGCAGACAACATCTGGAAGCGTTTTGACAACTTGTTGTAGAATTTATTATAGTAGTCATCCAACTGACGTTTCATTGTATAGTGAGGAGCAATCTGAGCGATGGAATTCTTCACTACCTTGATCCATCCTTCCGAGTAGCCCTTCTTGTTACGAGCATAGTACAACGGCAGGATTTCTGTTTCAAGAATACTGTAGATAGTAGCAGCATCCAACTGATCCTGATGTTCCTGATTCTGATAAGTACGTTTTTCAGTCAACGCCCATCCTGCACCTTCACGGTAGCCTTCCAGCCACCATCCGTCTAATACAGAGAAGTTGACAACACCGTTCATCAAAGCCTTTTCACCTGATGTACCGGATGCTTCCAACGGACGTGTCGGAGTGTTCAACCAGATATCAACGCCTGAAACCAGACGACGCGCCAACTGCATATCGTAGTTTTCGAGGAAGATAATCTTACCCAGGAATTCCGGACGACGGGAGATTTCGATAATACGTTTGATCAGACCCTGTCCTGCTCCATCATGCGGATGAGCCTTACCTGTAAACAGGAACTGTACCGGATAGTCGGGGTTGTTCACAATCTTAGAAAGACGTTCCAAGTCAGTAAACAACAGGTGCGCACGTTTGTAAGTAGCGAAACGACGACCGAAACCAATCAGCAACGCATTCGGGTTAATCTTGTCCATCAATGAAACGATGCGCGAAGGATCTCCCTGGTTTTTCAACCATGTATCACGGAATGATTTGCGGATATAATCCACCAACTTATTCTTCATCGTCATACGAGTCTTCCAGATCTCTTCATCGGGTACATTATAGATGGCTTCCCAAATCTTAGGATTCGACTGGTCGAACCAGAAGTTTTCGTTGAAATATTTAAAGTACAGTTCTTTCCATTCGGTAGCACTCCATGTGGGGAAGTGAACACCATTAGTCACATAACCTACATGTATTTCTTCGGGGAAGTAACCTTTCCAGATAGTAGAGAACATCTCCTGAGAAACTTTTCCGTGCAGCCAGCTTACACCGTTTACTTCCTGAGAAGTGTTGCAGGCAAATACCGACATACAGAAACGTTCGCCCTTGTCACCCGGATTGTTACGTCCAAGATCCATCAGGTCGTCCCAGCTGATACCCATTCTAGCAGGATAACCACCCATGTACTTACCGAACAAACCTTCGTCGAAGTAGTCGTGACCGGCAGGAACCGGAGTATGAACTGTATAAAGAGAAGAAGCGCGAACCAGCTCGATAGACTGATCGAATGTCAGTCCGGTAGCTACATAGTCGCAGATACGCTGCACATTGATCAATGCAGCATGTCCTTCGTTACAATGATAAACATCTTTTTTGATACCCAATGCTTTCAGTGTCAGGATACCACCGATACCCAACAGGATTTCCTGTTTCAGACGGTTTTCCCAGTCGCCACCATAAAGCTGATGAGTAATAGGACGGTCGAACTCGCTGTTCATTTCATTATCTGTATCCAGCAGATACAAAGAAATACGTCCTACATTTACACGCCATACGTTAGCATGTACATAATAATCCAGATAAGGAACATCCACCACCAACGGCTGACCATTCGCATCCATCACACGGTCGATAGGAAGCTGGCCGAAGTTCTGCGCTTCGTAGTTGGCAATCTGCTGTCCATCCATAGACAACGTCTGAGTAAAGTAACCGTAACGATACAGGAAACCTACCGCACAAAGATCTACATTGCTGTCAGAAGCTTCTTTCAAGTAGTCACCGGCCAATACACCCAGACCACCGGAATATATTTTCAGGACGCTGCTCAAACCATATTCCATGCTGAAATAAGCTACAGACGGACGGTTTTCATCCGGCTTCACATCCATGTAATCTCTGAATTTTGTATAAACATCATTCATTCTCCTCAGAATCACCTTGTCTTTTGCCAACGCTTCCAGCTTCTCATAGCTCATACGTTCCAGCAACAACACAGGGTTCTGGCCACATTCTTTCCAAAGTTCCGGATCTAGATCTCTAAATAGTTCTGTCGCTTCAAAATTCCATGCCCACCAGATGTTGCGTGAAATCTCGGACAATTTCTCCAACTCAGCCGGGATACGTGACTTCACTGTAACCTCTTTCCAGTTCGGAGTATTCACATTACTAACTTTAATTTTCATAATGTTTTTTGTTTACTTATTGATAATAAAATATTTCTTTAGCCTAACTGACGCTTCATGGCATTGCGCAAGGCAATATCATAAGCCTCGTAATAATATTGAATGAAGTGTTTCCACAATGCCTGCTCTGCAACATCTGCCGCATGCTTACGGATCTCCTTCACTTCTTTTTCCGACTTATCTGCAAACAGCGTAATCGTATCTTTGATGCCATCCGCCACTTCCGAATCATTATAGTCCGAACGATGCAGCACTTCCACTCCATCATTGATACCATGCTGATTCTTCAGGCTGTTCACCCAAAGACCAAAACCTGCCAGATCAGTAGTAATGGTAGGCACACGGAACGCTACACTTTCCAGCGGAGTATATCCCCACGGTTCGTAATAGGAAGCATATACGCTCAAATCCTGTCCCAGCAATATATCATAATACTCTTTATTCAGAATACCATCACGCCCGTCCAGATAGCAAGGCACAAAAATCACCTTTACTTTATCTTCGGGACGATTGCCCATTCCCAGATATTTCAGCATATCCAGCACCTGGTCATGCGTCATATTGTGCAACCAATGAGTGATGAAAGGAACTTCAAGCGGTGTATCAAATTTTTCTTTGCTTTTCAGACGTTCCTGCAAGTCTTCACGGGGATCTCCTACCCAACCGGGGACATTGATAAACGCCAATACGTTCTTATGGAGCTTTTTATCCCTGTTCAGACGGTTCAATGACTCCAGGAATACGTCAATACCCTTGTTCTTGAATTCATATCGACCACTGGTACCGATAATTAACGTATCGTCATCCAGATTTGTTCCCAACAATTTATTGGCTACGTTCAACATCAATGAGCGGGCACGTTTACGTTTTCCGGTAAATGTACTGCCTTTAGGTACGAAATCGTCCTCAAAACCATTCATCAGTACTACATCTGCCGGTTTATCGAGCAATTCCTTGCACTCATTATTCGTAATTTCACTTACTGTCGTAAAACAGTCTACATAATGCGCCGTCTGCTTCTCAATAGAGTGCTTTGACTGCATATTCAGTTCCTGCGCCATTTGGTCGCCGTTATAAGCAAACAGATAGTCATACAGCGGCTTATGATTGCCGGCTATCGAACGTCCGATGGAAGTAGCGTGGGTTGTAAAAATAGTAGCCACTTCGGGGACAGCTTCCTGTACATAAAGTGCTCCCATTCCGGTCATCCATTCATGTGCCTGATATACCACCTTATCCGTTTCTGTCAGGTTGTAGCGGTAGAAACTCTCTACTACTTTTCCGGCAGCGTACGAAAACATAGAAGCCTCGTCGTAATCGCCATAAGCGTGCAACGAGTCTACTTGAAAACGATTCCACATTTCTGTGTATATATCGTTCTTCTTTTCAAAAAAAGGTTGGAAATCAACAAGAATGACAATAGGTTCACCGGGTATATTCCATCGTCCTACACGGACGGAAAGATGATCGTTTTTGAATGCGTGCTTTTTCCAGTCAGCGCACAGATTATCCGACTCGATGAATAGAGGGTTCTCTTTTCCTTGCCACACATCAGGACCTATGAAAAAAATTCTGTCGCGGAATTTTTCCTGCAATGTATTCGCCCGTGTCGACAATACGGTGTATATCCCTCCCACTTTATTACATACTTCCCAGCTGGACTCGAAGATATAATCGGGGGTTAATAAATCTTTTACCATATAATATATTAAAACTCTTTTTAGTATGCGAGTGCAAAAGTACGCATTATTCTTTGAAAAATAATACTTTATGCGAAAAATATGAGTTAATAAGAGGAAAGAAAGGTTAGCCCGCCATGAAAAAAGAATATCCCCTTGCAAACGCAAAGCTGCATTCACAAGGGGATTGAAAGATCTTTATTAAAAAATATCGTTGCGGAAAAATTTACGCGAGTGCACTACCGATCAAGAAGGTAGCAGCCAAAGCAACGATAGCGTAAAGTTCCGGGAATACGGCAAGAATCAATGTATTACTAAACACGTTGTGTCCCTGGCCGATAGCTGCGATACCGTTTGCACAAACTTGTCCCTGACGGATAGCCGAGAACAATGCAACCAATCCCAAAGCAATACCTGCACCCAAAACTGCTGATGCCTGGATCGCAGTGATTTCCGGAGTCAGAATACCGAAGATAGTCTGAAACATAAAGTAACCGGCAAAACCGTACAGACCCTGTGTACCCGGAAGTGCTGTCAATACAAGGAAGTTACCGAATGCACTATCATTCTTTTTCAATGCGCCGATAGCAGCGTTACCTGCAATAGTTACTCCGTAAGCACTACCAATGCCTGACAAACCAACCATAACCGCGATGCCAATGTAGGCAATAAACAAATTCATTTCCATAATCTTATTCTATTTTTATTGTTTAATTCTTAACTTGTTATTTCTCAATATTCTATTCTAAATTTCTAAAAGGCTTGTATTCCTTGCCGCCTCCTTCATAACCGGAGTTCTTGAAGAACTCCACGAATGTCAGACGCATCGGGTGAACCATTGCACCGAGCACATTCATGAAGATATTGATGGCATGACCGATCACAAAGATCAGCACCATTACAATAGGACCTGCTATCACGTTATCCGGACTCATACCTACTGCCAGGCTGTTGAATACTCCCGCCAGAATGCCTCCGGAAAGTCCGAGGGCAAACAGACGAACGTAGGACAAGACATCCCCCAGCAGACCGGTAGCCATGTTATATGAATCCCATAACCCAAGTCCGATATTCATAAAGATGTTCTTTCCCGGACTATTATAGAGGAATATCATCGCACCGGAGATACCCAGAATAACCAGATGCACTGTACCTCCCATCGGCAGCACGTTCGGCAACAAAGCCGAAACAGCCATTGAAACCAACAGGATAATCCATCCGATTGTCGCTACTGCATACTTGAAACCAAACTGAATTGTCTGATTCACCGCTTTGAGTACCATACCGAACAGAATCTGAATAGCACCCAAAATCAGTGACAACTGGAACATATCGTTGTTGTCCATCAGAACCGCATGTTTCAGACGTTGCACGATAGGCCAGTCCAGATCATAAATGTTCGCTCCGAAGAATGTACCTGTCAGCAAACCGCAGAAGAAGGTTGAAACAGCCAGCACCTGTATCAGCGACAGGATGGACTTCATGGATGGAGTCACTTTCTTTGCCATCAACCGGTATGCCGTAGCTCCGAGAAACAGGAAAAGTCCATATCCGGAATCTCCCAGACAGAGCCCGAAGAAAACCATAAAGAACGGGGCAAAGAACGGTGTCAAGTCCAGTTCGTTATACTTCGGAAGCATATACAGTTTACAGATCGGTTCAAACCAGGCAAAGAATCCCTTGTTATTCAGCCGAATAGGAACATTATCACCCGGCATCGGATCGGTAATCTCATAATATACATGTACATCGTTCAGATAAGCCTCTATCTCTACTTTACTGTAGGCAGGAGCCCATCCTTCAACCAGCATCAGTTTATCACCGGCTGCCTGTTCTGAACTCAATACTACTTTAGAGAATTCAATCTGCCCCTGCAATTCCTTCAGAGCTGCCTTCAGGGAAGGTACATCTGTTTCAGAAAGTGCGACCAGCTTCTTTTCGTTCTCTTCAATAGCTTGTTCCGTTGTATCATACAACGTTTCAAGATGTGCCAGCGAATAAGCGGGAAGTTTGGCCTGTTCTACATCCAGATCTACTTCCTGACCGGTTTTAGTGACGGTCACAAAGAACACTTTTGAAGAAATACGGTTAATGATCATCGCATTGTATTCCGTCTCCCATTCTTCTTTATAGTTTCCTTCCGAACAGCTATAGAAACCGATCACATAGCCGGCATCTTTCAACTTCCGGACACCTGCCGGATCGAAGTTGCCCCATGCCTGCAATGCTTCCTTTTCTTTAGCGTAGCCCTGCAATTGCTGAGACAATTTGCCATGCTCAATCTGCAAAGCATCCACTTCGTCCAATACCTGCAAACCACGAGCGGCAGTTCCTCCTTCCGTTGCGATCACAGCATCTTTCTCATGCTTCTGATTCTGAAGCAGTTTCAGAGTAGCTGTCAGACGGTTGGAAAGACGGATATTCTCTTGCAGTTCAGTATTGTCGGCAGCACCTTGCTGTTTCTCCACGATGTGGACTACACCAAGTTCGCGCAGGCTGTTCAGGAATTCTTCGTATTCCTTATGATAAACCAGGAATGTAAGTTTCTTCATTTTTGTAATCATGCCTCTACCTCCTTCCTTTTTTCCTGATGGGACTTCATGATCTTTTGCGATGATTTCGACAGGTTCTCTTCATCTTCCATAAACCGCTTGATCTTTCGCAATGCATCCTGATAGCCCGGTATCTGTACCTTCTCAAAAAGGTTCACCTTCTGAGTGGTCTTTTTCCTCGCATGTTCTAGCAGGTTCAGCTTGGCGAGCATAAACTCACGTTCAATTGCCGTATGAGCAAGTTCCTCCAGCAAATGGATACCGTCGGCATACCATTTGGGAGCATTAAACATACTGTACGGACGTATCTCGAAATCGATATTTTCGAGTAGCGGTACACGTACACCCGCAATCTTTTTCACGCCAAGATGAACATCATTCACCTTTATCAATGAAGCGTCAAACTCATTCCAAAGGGCGAACATGGCTTCATAGGCTTGAATTTGTTGTTCGAGCCTATCCTCCAGATCGGCAGCTTCCGTTTTACAGCGTTTCACTTCCATGCGGAGGGCGCTTTCCTTATTCTTAATGATAGGAAGCGTACGCACCCGCACTTTCAGTTGCTTTTCGAGCTGCTGAAGAGAGGTCTTGTTATATTGAAACTTTATAGCCACGTTGTTTTTGCTAATTATTAGTTATAAATTACTAGTTGCTAATTATTCACCTTTCGGCCAGTATTGGTCAACAAGTTCCTTCTTGATATTCACTTCTTCCGGACGGAAATATTCACCGAACAAGCCCCAAGCCACATCCAGCATTTCAGTAGTATCAAGGTTGACATCAATGGCCAGCAACTGGTTAGAATAGTCCTTCGCAAAAGCCAACGTACGTTCGTCGTAATTGGTCAGGTCAAAACCGTTTTCCATCTTAGTCTTTGCATTTGCAGCATCGGCATACAGACGTACAGCGGCATTCATCACCTGTGGATGGTCTTTACGTGTCTTTTTACCGGTTACCAGCTGTTTCAGACGAGACAATGAACGGAACGGGTCAACAATGACCTTACCGATATCACTGTCACGACGCAAGAACAACTGTCCTTCCGTAATATAACCCGTATTATCAGGCACAGCGTGCGTGATATCGCCACCGGACAATGTCGTCACCGCAATAATCGTAATAGAACCACCGGAAGGGAACTGTACCGCCTTTTCGTAAATCTTCGCCAAGTCCGAATAGAGCGAACCCGGCATAGAGTCTTTAGACGGAATCTGGTCCATACGGTTAGATACGATTGCCAACGCATCAGCGTAGCTGGTCATATCAGTTAGCAGTACCAGTACTTTCTCATTGTTGTTTACAGCGAAATATTCAGCCGCGGTCAATGCCATATCCGGAATCAACAAACGTTCTACCGGAGGATTTTCCGTTGTATTCATGAAACTCACAATACGGTCGAGAGCACCGGCATTAGAGAATACGTTCTTAAAGTACAGGTAGTCATCGTTGGTCATACCCATACCGCCCAGAATAATCTTATCTGTTTCAGCACGCAATGCCACGTTTGCCATCACCTGATTAAAAGGCTGGTCAGGGTCGGCAAAGAACGGAATCTTCTGGCCGGATACCAGTGTATTATTCAAGTCGATGCCGGCAATACCCGTTGCAATCAACTCCGACGGTTGTTTACGACGCACCGGATTCACTGACGGACCACCGATTTCCACTTCCTGTCCTTCAATTTCCGGACCTCCGTCAATCGGATCACCGAAAGCATTGAAGAAACGTCCTGCCAACTGCTCACTCACCTTCAACGTAGGCGATTTGCCGAGGAACACTACTTCAGCGTTGGTAGGAATACCTTCCGTACCTTCAAATACCTGCAGAGTGACATCGTCACCGGCAATCTTAACCACCTGTGCCAGTTTACCGTTCACAGTGGCAAGCTCGTCATACCCTACTCCTGTCGCTTTCAGCGAACAAGTAGCCTTGGTAATCTGAGTAATCTTGGTATATATCTTTTGAAAAGCTTTTGTTGCCATCTATATATTTACAATTTAGCTATTTACAATTTACTATTTAACGCTTCTTTCGGCAATCAGTTCTTTTAATTGCTGCTGGAACCCTTCGTACTGCTCTGATTTGAACTTCGAGTAGTTCATCTGCTTACAGACATTGATCATTTTCTTGAAGTAATCCATTACCTCATTGAAGTTTTCAAATTCAAATTCTGTATGACAGATATCTATGATCATATTCAGAATAGCTTCCTGACGTTCCATCGGAGTTACCGAGTCCACCTCATCAAAGGCATCCTGCTGCAGGATTACGAAGTCGATCAGTTCAGATTTCCAGAAGATAACATGGTATTCTACAGGTACACCGTCATCACCCAGAATGTTGATTTGTTCGGCAATTTCTTTACCACGCTGCAAACGGGTTTTAAGCTCATTCACTTTACCGATCCATTCATCATTGATATGATCTTTGATATATTCTTCAAATTCCGGATATTCGATATATTTGGAATATGAGTCAATCGGATTCACAGCCGGATAACGTTTCTTGTCGGCACGGTCCTGTTCCAGTGCGTAGAAACAACGGGCTACCTTCTTTGTGTTTTCTGTTACAGGCTCCTTCAAGTTACCTCCGGCAGGTGACACCGTACCGATAAAAGTAATTGAGCCGGTCTCGTCGTTATTCAGTTTTACATAACCTGCACGGCCATAGAAGTTAGAAATAATAGCAGAAATATCCATTGGGAACGCATCCGGTCCGGGCAATTCTTCCATACGGTTGGACATTTCACGCAATGCCTGTGCCCAACGGGAAGTAGAGTCAGCCATCAGCAATACTTTCAATCCCATCGAACGATAATATTCAGCCAATGACATAGCTGTATATACAGACGCTTCACGGGCTGCTACCGGCATGTTAGAAGTATTCGCGATAATGATTGTACGTTCCATCAGCTTACGCCCCGTATGCGGGTCAACCAGTTCCGGGAATTCCGTAAAGATTTCCACAACCTCGTTTGCACGTTCACCACAAGCCGCGATAATTACGATATCCGCTTCTGCCTGTTTGGAAATAGCATGCTGAAGCACTGTCTTGCCTGTACCGAACGGACCGGGGATAAATCCCGTACCACCTTCTACAATCGGGTTCAGCGTATCAATAACACGTACACCGGTCTCCAGCAATTTGAAAGGACGCGGTTTTTCTTTATAATTCGTCATAGCCCGTTTCACCGGCCATTTCTGAATCATAGTCACCGGAATGTCATTTCCTTCCTCGTCTGTCAGAATAGCAATTGTATCTTCTATTTTATAATCCCCTTCGGGCATAATCGTTTTGACGGTAGCCGTTCCATTCATAGTAAACGGAGCCATAATTTTCAGCGGCTGGAAGTTTTCATCCACTTGTCCCAGCCATGCGGAAGCCACCACTTTATCACCGGCGCTCACCATCGGAACAAAATGCCATATACGTTCTTTATCCAACGGATATGTATATTGTCCTCTTTTCAGGAAAACACCGTCCATCTTGTCAAGGTCGTTTTGCAGACCGTCATAGTTTTTCGATAACATACCCGGACCCAAGGTCACTTCAAGCATGTGTCCTGTAAATTCGGCTTCGGCGCCCACCTTCAGTCCACGTGTGCTTTCGAACACCTGAACATACACATGCGAACCTACAACCTTAATCACCTCCGCCATCAATCTATCGCCACCGGTAGAGATATAACAAATCTCATTCTGAGCTACCGGGCCGTCAACGACGAGGGTCACCATGTTGGCAATAACGCCACTAACAGTTCCTTTTGTTGCCATATATTTTTTTTAATTTATTATCTGAATTCTGCGGGAATCTGTACCTCATTCTTCAGCGATTCAATAATGCTTCGGAACAATTGATTTCCTCTTTCCTTATCCAATGAAATCCAACGCTCAATCATTTCCAGCTTCAGTAAGAAAGCGAAAATACGTTCTACAGTGAAATAATCGAAGAAGATAGCATCTTCCATCCAGTTCCACCGCAGAGCATCCAATTTCTTTTCACGTTCCACCAGTTCCGTAATCTCACTGATCTTCACCAACGATTCAAAAACATCCACTTCACCGGACAAACCAAAATCGCGGGCACTGGATGTACGCAAAGCTTCGCACACTTCCGTATTTCCTACAATATAGGAAACAATATCCCATTTGAATTTACGGGCTGTAAATGCAACAAGAATATTATTAATGTTCAGATTGAATTCAAACCAGGAAGAGACGAACTTATTTCCGCATTTCATAGCATGTTCATAATACAGAGCAGCCAGATGGTCTTCCTGCAACACCATGCTTTCAGCCGGAGTATTCAGATAGTCGGAAATAAAAGTAGATAAATAGGAAGGGAATTCTTTAGGACTGATCTCACCGCCTTCTTTCAGAATAGAAATATACTCGGTGAGTTCCGCAGCAGAATAGTTTCCCCGTTTGTCTATTTCCGCCTCTTTGTCTTTGAGGAGTTTCAACACGTTGGCATTATCAAACTTCAGATAGAACAGGTCAATCAACTTCTGGTCTGAAGCAGACAATCCACTGTAGATTTCGGTTTTAAAATCGGCTACTGTATAGCTCAGTTTACTGTCCTCCAGAGTGAGCTCCGGCAAACCGGCTACCAAGTAATAGTATTTACTACTCATAGTCGCTTCTTTTAAAATAGCATTTCTACCAATTGAGGACGCAAGAACGCTTTGAAGTAATTCATGAATTCTTCTTCTCCGAAGTTCACCTTATATGAACCGTCCGCCGGAGAAACCGTGAATAAAGTTTTGATACCGTTCACTTGTTCGATAGTCACACCTTTATCCAGCAGAGCTTTTGCATGAGCTGCGAAATACTTTTTCAGTGATTCAGCGTCAGCCGTTGAGATGACAATAGGTTCATCTACACTCCATTTGGATGCCAGCGCAACGATAAACGCATTCAGATAATCCTTATCCTGAGCGAAATCCTTCACAGAAGCGGTTATCAACTTGTCAGTGACCATCGTTGCAATCTCGGATTTGAGTGCATTGACAGCCTGACCGGAAAATAGTTTTAACTCTGATTTTGTATTATCTGCCAGTTCATCAGCAGATTTACGAGAGGCAGCAACAATTGAGTCAGCTTCTTTACGAGCATCTTCAATAATCTTCTTTGCTTCTTCCTGAGCATTCGCGATAAGTCTCTGCGCTTCCTCGTTTCCCTTTTCCACGCCTTCACGATAAATCTTATCGGTCAACTCTTGAATTTTGTTTTCCATATTAACAGGAGTATTTAGTATTATTACTATATTAACTGTGTGTCTCTGTAAGATTCTCGCCAAATTTACAAAAATCAATTTGATAAAAAAGAGAAAGACGCAAAGAAAACGCCTCTCTTCTTATAAAATCACACTTTTACACCAATTTTATTCCGGTTATATCCTAGTAATATTACTAAATGACACCTGCTTTAAAATATTATAATGAATAAAATACTCAAAAACTACTTTTGTCTCGATTTGATATATTTTTCTTCTTCTCCTGTTATCATATCAAGCCCGATACCTTTAATTACTGTTTTTCTTCGTTGATAAATACCCAAATACTTAGATTCAACTTCATAAGTAATCTGGGGATAAAAAACAAAGTCCCACAGTCTCTCCCTATATATCGGCTTTATCGTATCGGGCATACTCAGAGCCTCCTTCCATTCTTTCAACTGAGCCGGAGAGCTTTCTGACGAACTACCCGCTGTACTCAATACCGGACACCCCAATAAATAAGTTTTCTCTATCGTTTCTTTATAATTACTCAATCTGCCTTCCGGCATCGTATCCAGCATATTATTACTAATATCTACCTTCCGAAATCCGTCTAAATCAGGTTTGGAAGTACAAGCAAACAAACAAGCTGACAGACTTAAAACTGCAATAGACTTTATGACTTTCATTTCCTTTTCATTTATGTTCAACGATTCAATATGATCTCACTCTTCTGATTCAAGGTCAGCTCAAGTTCTGCATCTCTGACCTGAGGACTCCAGAAGATACGATTACAATTCATACCTGGCCGATACTTATGCGAATCTTTTCCTGATAAATACAGATTCTCAACCATAAACTGAGTAGTCTCACGACTTCTAAAAGTCCCTAACTCTTCATAATAGTTTGTTGCCTCTACCCGCTCAGCTTTCAATTGCAACTTCTCTCCTTTTATATCCAACGAACGAAAGCGACAAGAAGTCAATGAGATATTCTGCCATTCGTCATTAAAGAGATATAAAGAGTCCAAACACAATTTCCTTACATTAATATCCAGCCTAGCCGCACGATTCTCAATAGATAACAATGTTGAATCCGTTTTCAATTCCAGATTCAAACCATCTAAAACCAATCTGCATCCATTTTCTACCTGTCTAATTACCTGATAGATATCTTCATTATCCAGATTAATTTCAATCAATAAGCAATCCCCTTCTTGTGTCACATGCAAATATTGACTTTTCGGATACACAAATATACTCTTACCTGAAGAGTGAGAGGTCTCCACATCCAACTTACCTAATACGCCTATATGATCTTTATCTATCTTCCCTAACTTTTCAACAACCTTCACATGACGGATTCCCGTCATTTCTATTTCAGTCCGCTCACCTTCCATTGATAAACGATTATCGGTTTTCTCACCGCCAGGTGTCTGCAGAAGGATAGGTATAAAGAATAAGCCCAATACAAAAAGTCCTATTATTATATATGTTGTGCGTTTCATATCTTATCTGTTTATTATTGATTTTGTCTTTGTATAAACTCATAATACATCTTCTCTATTTCTTTGATAGAAATACCAAGTGTATAAAGTTGCCTGAAAAAGCTGCCGACTTCTTCTTTTAAGAATTGCTCTTTTCGCAATGAATGAATCAGCATCTTTGCCCCGGACGCTACAAAAAAGCCAATCCCTCTTTTATTGTAAATCACCTCCTGAGACTGAAGATACTCATACGAACGCATTACTGTATTTGCATTCACTTCTACAATAGACGCATATTCCCTGACAGAAGGGATACGTCCTTCTTCCTCGTATTGTCCCAACAAGATATCATCACAAATACGGTCGGCTATCTGTAAATATATTGCTCTGCTTTCTTTAAAATTCATACATACCCTCCTTTTCTATATTCGATGGATTACTTCCGACTCTTTCAAGCGGAAATAAGTCAATGTCCAATTTATAATAGTCAATATTGGGAATAAAATATATCCCCACTTAAAGAAAAACAAAATCAAGGTTGAAAGAGTACTATTCTCTGAAAAACGAGTGAAAGCTACTACTCCCCAATTATAAAGAAAGGCAACAAGCACAATACTAATAAGTGTTTTTATAAAAGAGTTCTTAGGCCAAACAATACTCCCCAGTAAAAACAATGATTGAATATATACATTAAGTAATATTAGCAAAGAACCATCTTTCCAACTATGGCATAGTGAATACCCTCCATCTCCCTGACCAACAAAGTGTTTGAAGTCAGTAACTTCAATAAAAGGTATTTCTGAATATATTGCAGAATAAAAAAGTACACGTGTATAATCCGCCAGCCAAATAGATAGAAAAATAAGTAAAGGAAGAATAAGCACATATACCAGCCATCGAAAGAAAAACTTCTCAAAGACAGTAGCAGGAATCATCAACATTGTAATACGACCTGTTTTACATTTCATGGTTTTAAATGCAAAAGAAGTTCCCAAGCACATAAATGCCCACCAAGACCACATCCAAAAGACCAACGTAAATATATGAACATTTAAATCATTTGTTTTAGTAAGTATATTAAAACTACTATAATCAGTATAGCTATACCAAATCAATATAATTGCCATTATTAAATACATTACCAACAACTGAAGCACATACAACTTCCAATTCTCTAAAATCTCTTTACGGCATAATTTTCCAAAGCGAGAAAAACTAAAAAATGTATCCTTTATCATAATCTATTCTTCTTGAGCGTGAAACAAATTAGCAATCTTTTGTGGTTGTGCCAGTATTGCATTAAATAGCAGTTCTATGTTGATATCTGAATCTTCGTTGTGTTCATTCAGTAAAAGCAAACTATTCCCATGCAAAGAAGGAACGGCAAAAAGCGCTTTATCAATCAGACTACGGTCATCACTTTCCTTAAAGCACAATTTCTCGCATATATGCACTGTCGATTCATTCAATAATACCCGGCTTTCATCCATGATCATAACAGAATCCAGCATTTTGTCTATATCACGTATCTGATGAGTTGAAATCACAATTGTTTTATTATCTGTCATCCCCGATGCCATAAATTTGCGAAACTGGCTCTTTCCCGGAATATCCAATCCATTTGTCGGTTCATCCATCAATAAAAGAGAAGTATTGGTAGCTAAAGCAAAACTCATAAATACTTTCTTTTTTTGCCCCATAGAAAGTGCTCCTAAATTCACATCCATATCCATTTCAAAACAATGAAGATACTTATACATATCCTCTTTGCTAAAGTTTGGATAAAAAGGAGCATTCAAGTCAATATACTTTTTCAATGATATAGAAGGTAATTCAAATTCTTCCGGAACCAAGAACATATCCTGCAATGTCATTGGCAGACGAGAACGAACATTTATATCATGGTACATTATTTTCCCTTTTTTCGGAGTCAATAATCCAGTCATCAAATAAAGGAGAGTTGATTTCCCTGCCCCATTACGTCCCAACAGTCCATAAACCCGACCTGCCTCTAAAGAAAAAGAAAAGTCGTGTAATACCATGTGCTTTGATTTGGGATAAGTAAAAGATAAATTCTCAACTTTAATCATAATATTATTTTTTTAGCTGTTAGAGCTAATATATGGCTCTAAGTGTATTAGTTCAATAGTACACTACAAAAGTATGCATTTGTTCTGAGAAAACAAAAGAAAAGGAAAATAAATTAGATCAAACTACAGAAAATCAACAGGAGAGAATATGATTTCGATAGAATAAGACGTTTTAAAAGCAGGAATCATTCGAATCCGATTGAACTAAAATGAAGCTAATATATGGCTTTATAAAGATAAAAGATAGAATATAGCAAAGATGATGGATGGGTATAAATACAGAAATCCCCGCCAGTCAATAAAGACCGGCGGGGAC
>NZ_KV804451.1:0-3355 GCF_001811315.1 Bacteroides sp. HMSC067B03
CCGGCTTGAGCAGCAAGATTCACGACTACCTGAGGGTGGTGGTCAGTGAAGATGGAGTCAACGATTTCTTTCTTGGCAATATTGTCTTTTATGAAAACAAATCTGTCACCGTAAGCAGACAATTCTTGTAAGCGTTCATATTTTAAACGTACATCATAATATTCGGTAATACTATCAATACCGACAACCTTCACGCTATCAAATTCATTCAGCAAGCGTTTTACCAAATTGGCTCCGATAAAACCGGCTGCACCAGTCACCAAAACCACTTTGTTCTCTAAACTAACATTGTATGTTACCATAAAGTTAATCCCTTTGGAAAATGTCACGAGTATATACCTTGTCTTTCACATCATCCAGACAAGAATCGTAGCGGTTGGCGATGATGGCCTGACTTATTTCCTTGAATTTGATCAGGTTATTGACCACTTGGCTACCAAAGAATGTTTCACCATCCTGCATAGCAGGCTCGTAAATTACAATAGTAGCGCCCTTCGCCTTGATACGTTTCATAATCCCCTGAATGGCACTTTGACGGAAGTTGTCAGAATTGGACTTCATGGTCAGACGATATACGCCAATGGTTATTTTTTGCTCTTTCTGGGCATCCCATGAACAGGAGGCAGTATAATACCCCGCTTTACGCAGCACTTGATCTGCTATGAAGTCTTTTCTTGTACGGTTACTTTCGACAATAGCACTCATCATGTTCTGAGGTACATCCTGATAGTTAGCCAAGAGTTGTTTCGTATCTTTCGGTAAACAATAACCGCCATAACCAAAACTAGGATTATTATAGTGCGTACCAATACGAGGGTCCAGTCCAACACCCTGTATTATCGACTGGGAATCCAGACCTTTTATCTCTGCGTAAGTATCAAGCTCATTAAAATAACTGACACGCAAAGCAAGATAGGTATTAGCAAACAGTTTGACAGCTTCCGCCTCCTTTATGCCCATAAAAAGAGTAGGAATATCTTTCTTGATTGCACCTTCCTGAAGCAATGCTGCGAAAGTATGCGCAGCTTTCCCTAGGGCGGGAACATCAGCAATGGACTTAATTGCTTCGTTTTCCTCGTCAAACTGCTCGCCATCAATCAGTTTTGGATAGCCAACAATGATACGACTTGGATATAAGTTATCATAAAGAGCCATACTCTCACGAAGAAACTCAGGAGAAAAAAGCAGGTTAAGCTTCCTGACCCCCTTACGGGCATACTTCAAATAAAGTCCCCGGCAATATCCAACAGGAATAGTAGACTTGATTACCATCACAGCATCAGGATTGACACTTAAAACCAGGTCTATGACATCCTCTATATGATGGGTATCGAAATAATTCTTCACAGGATCATAGTTAGTAGGAGCCGCAATGACCACAAAATCAGCGTCACTGTATGCCTTGGCACCGTCAAGCGTGGCGGTTAGATTCAATGCCTTTTCAGACAAATACTTCTCTATATACTCATCCTGAATAGGTGGTTGTTTACGATTGAGCATATCTACTTTCTCAGGAATCACATCGACTGCCGTCACCTGGTGATGTTGCGACAAAAGCGTTGCTATGCTAAGACCAACATAGCCGGTACCTGCAACAGCAATCTTCAAATCTTTTGTATCCATTGTTGATTTATGTTAGTGTTATAGATTATTCCGGTTGCTTATCCAGAACTTCAAATCGAGGTGAATTCTTGGATTTAAACTCAGGTACCACTTTCTTCATCAGCTTCACTGTATCCATGATCTTTACCGTACGGGATAGCTTCTCAAACTCTGTATAAGTATCAAGGATGTCAGCATATTCATAGTGACGTACCTTAGCTATCATTATCTTCTTATTCTCGGTAGGAATCGTATTCTCCTTATCACTCAAGACTTCTTCATAAAGCTTCTCACCGGGACGCAAGCCCGTAAACTTGATCTCAATATCTTCACCGGGACGATAACCGGCAAGTTCAATCATACGGGTAGCCAGGTCGACAATCTTCACGGCCTTGCCCATCTCAAAAACAAAAATCTCATTGCCTTCACCCATCGTAGCAGCCTCCATCACCAGGCGACAAGCTTCGGGAATTGTCATAAAGAAACGGATGATATCAGGATGAGTCACTGTGACGGGACCACCATTCTCGATCTGTTCTTTAAAACGGGGAATGACAGAGCCGTTACTACCCAATACATTGCCAAAGCGGGTAGTGATAAATTTGGTATGGCCTTTCACTTTGCCCTCACGGATAGCACATCCCAGACTCTGTACATAGATTTCGGCTAATCGTTTCGAGCATCCCATGACATTAGTAGGATTCACAGCCTTATCGGTAGAAACCATGATCATCTTCTCAGCTCCGTATTCAACTGCCATATCGGCAACCTGACGGGAACCGACAACATTGACCAATACAGCTTCACAGGGGTTTTCCTCCATCAAAGGAACATGCTTATATGCAGCAGCGTGAAAGATTATCTGAGGCTGATAGATATCGAACACCATACGAAGACGTTCTTTCACGCGGACATCTCCAATGACAGGAACAAAATCAAGACCGGGATAATTCTTCTCAAATTCCAAACGGACATTATGCAAAGGAGACTCGGCGGAGTCAAACATAATCAGTTTCTTAATATTCATCTGAGCCAGTTGCCGGCAAAGCTCGCTACCAATACTACCGGCAGCTCCCGTTACCAACACGACCTTGCCACAGAACTCGGTCATCACTTCCTCCATATTAATATGAATTTCTGAGCGACCCAGCAAGTCCTCAATCTTGATAGGACGTACCCATTGATGGAAACTTCCGTTTTCATCGGCCTCACTAATACTTGGAGATATGAGTGTCTTCAATCCGCTCCTTTTACAATACTGAAGCAGGCGGTCTTCCTCTTCACGGGTATTTTCATAGCGGGCAAACAGGATGCCTCCGATACATTTCTTATGAATAAGCTTGTTGAAACATTCTTCATCCTTAAAAGAATAAACGGGAAGGTCAGCCACACGCCGGATAGAGTCGCCTGTTCCATAAATGCAAAAACCTACAACTTTATAGTGGGAGCTGTTCATTAGACGGACTTTCAATGCCACACTTTTATCATCGATACCATAGATCAGAATATGCATATTCTTCTTATTCAGCAAATTCAGCAAGAACTCATAAATCAGAATCAACTGGATACGGAACCCTACCATAACAATAAAAGTTAGCATGCCATCGAACAGTACGAATACAATTTTCTGACTGTTGTGCATTCCTGTCTGAGGCAGAAGAAACCAGATGGCAATTGCTATGCAGACGGCCTTTATCAGTGCACTCCCCGCCAGTCGCCACAATTCCTTCAACTGGGAAAAACGGATCGTATT
>NZ_KV804452.1:0-353 GCF_001811315.1 Bacteroides sp. HMSC067B03
AAGCCAATGCACGGTTGTCTACAATGGCTTCCTTCTACAAAGGTATGGCACTAAAAAAAGCGGGCAGCAGGATAAGGATTCCGAAACGTCAGTACATGGGTGAATCTGCCGCATTCATGAAACAGTTGGACGCATGGATAGCGTCGGAGATTGACAAACGATTCTCAAATATTTAATCAATATAATTATGATTTGGACAGACTGTTACAAAGAACTGGTTGAAATTATCCGAAACAAAGACGGATTCCTGGCATCTATCCCGGATGAGTATTCCGAACTAAAGGAAAGGATGGAAAATACACCGGAGATTGAACATATAGACATGTGGCATGAACAGGTCAGTTTTCTCGATG
>NZ_KV804453.1:0-1262 GCF_001811315.1 Bacteroides sp. HMSC067B03
GTTGTCCGATGGCGGTCAGGACTGAAGTATAGACAGCGGAATCTTCCAACGCCTTCATATTGCCTGCCGCCACGCAGTTCCGGATCAGGATGTCATTTGCTTCTTCAAGATCATCCTTTTTCTTTGCCATAGCCAGCAGGATATTTTTATTCGGACGGACAATCAGGTAGTCGTAGCGTTCATCCTCGTCCACTTGTACGGTGACATGCTTCAGGCGTTTCCCGTATTTCAGTTTCAGTTCCGTATGCTCTTCCTCTGTGAAATCGACAATCAAAGCTTTTTCCTCCGTTGTCAGTTCCTCGTAAGGTTTCCCTGTCTTGATTTTCTTTTCTTCTACTTCCATTTTAAAAGTCTTTTAAACGGTTATTAAACTACATTGCCACATTCCAGTCGATATGGCTGGGAAGAAGGGTGAATTGTGTGGCAATACTTTTATCACCCTGTTTAACGTCGACACCATTGTCCATAAATTCGACGTTCCGGATCACGTCTTTCATGACAAGTCCTTTATACTCATACATGACCGGAATATCAAACGGTTCAATATCCGTAAGACGCTTCCCCGCACCGAGTGCTAACTGCAAGGCATTCACCTCTTCTTTCAGAAGGGTGATCGACGCTTCAGCCTTGTAATTCCCCTCACCGCGACCGACTGGAAATTCTCCAGCACCGTAGATGTTTTCTTTCTCTTTGCTATCCTTGTAGGAAAGGGCTGTGATGCCCTCTACCTGACGACCGAGCATAACAACCTTGACGCTGTTCCATCCGGCTATTTTTCCGAACTTGTTGATTAATGTTCCTAACAATGACATATTTTCAGATTTTATTTGTGAAACCCAAGTCAATCTCAAACTCATGGACAATACCGTCTGCAACAAGTTTTACCTTAATATTGAAAGGCTTGTCACTGACAGCCATTTGCTTTGGATTGATGTAAATGTCGAAGCCCGCGATATCCTCCGAATTGACCATGCTTTCCAGCGCGGATTTGACAAGCGCGTCCCAACTGCTGATAGTGGTGTTACTGATGTATCCGGTTGACGGATCAGCTTTTACCTTACTTCTCACACGCGGTAACAAGGTATTGCGGATAATACGTGCCGCCTTGTTCCAGACAGCGTTATATTCAATATATGCATAGTCGCTGCCCGCTTCCGTACAAGTACATGAATTGCTGAAAAAGAACCCGGCATACCCTTGAAAGCTGCCGACGAAGTTATATCCTTTGTCAGTCAGTTTTTTCTGGTCGGATACGCTCAACT
>NZ_KV804454.1:0-377 GCF_001811315.1 Bacteroides sp. HMSC067B03
CTGATTTTCAAGTTTTGTCTTTTTCATATCATTTTTTAGGGAAGTCAAATCATTTTCCGTTGCAAATATAGATTGTTGCTAACCCCTTTTACGGGGATAAGGGGACGATTCACAAACACCACGTTGTTATTCGTCTGAAATCTTCCTTTTTTTGCCTTGCATAAAAAGCGTATTTAACCCGAATTATTTGCTGCCATCTTCACCAATAAAAAAGTTACAAATCTTCCTTTTTCCGGCCAGCATAAAAAGAGTATTTATATCTTTTTTCATGGTGTCCCCCAAAGCCAACAATCAGTTATTGCACTGTAAAATTGATTAATTAACTTCTAAAAAATCAGAGATATGAAAAAGATTGAAAATTCATTCGCAGTAACAGG
>NZ_KV804455.1:0-453 GCF_001811315.1 Bacteroides sp. HMSC067B03
ATTACTCACCCTTATGGGCGCACACCGTCTTGGCGAACGTCACCTGCACCCCGTGGGGCGTAACCATCTGCCGGTAGGGTAGCTTCCGTGTAATCCCCTGATACAGGTCGTTGCCCGCAGCCCGCTGTATCGTATCATTCACTTGTGCGTTCGCACCCGTCACCATGCCCATAAGCAGGGCGACCCATCCAAAAATCTTTTTCATTTGTCCTTTCTTTTTAATTATTGTTCTAATTATTATTGCTAATTATCATATCCTCCAGCCACTTCCTCCCATACAAAAATCTACTATCCGCATGAAATCCGACCTCATTTTCGCAGCGTAAAGCGAACGACCGAAGTGCAGCGTTAAAAAGAAAAAGCTGTTTGAGCGTTAGCGAGTTCTTTTTCTTTAGCGGAACGCAGGAAGAGAGTAGCGAGAAAATGCAGTCTTGACTTTTTCTTTTTGGTATC
>NZ_KV804455.1:553-15306 GCF_001811315.1 Bacteroides sp. HMSC067B03
CTTGACTTTTTCTTTTTGGTATCTTTTTCTTTTGCGTCAAGGCAAAAGAAAAAGTACACTACTCCTTGGCATAAAGCATCACCTCATACCCCGCTTTCAGGTGCACCTTTACCGTGCGGAACTTCTTGGCAAGGTACTGGCTGCCGCCCTGCATCAGCCCACGGGTGATGTCCATCGCCACCTGCTGTCCGGCGCTCCGTGCGAACGAGATGCTCGTTCCCAACCCGCCGCCGATGTTCGCCATCGCCTCCTTTGCCGCTTCCTGTTCCAGTGATGAAGGGACAGACAAGCCTTTCTGCCCGTCACTGTCATACACCGCCAACTCCACGGGCAGCAAGTTCCCCCGGTATTCGATGGACGACACCACGATATCCAGCCGTTCCCCCTGTACCTTTCCCGTACCCGCAACAAGCGTGTTCTGCGGAATCACAAGGTTTCCCGCTTGCAGCGGTTCGAGCAGCCGGAGCTTCACCGTCTGTCCGTCCATAATCGTCTGATCCCCGTGGATGCACGCCCGTATCGTGTTCTTCCCCATAGCGTACCCGCTGCCTACCGCCGTGTTGAAGCCGTAGTTCCTCGGCTGGCTGTACCGCCGCATGAACTCCGCATCGCTCAGGGGCTGTTGCAGCCCCGATACCGTCCGTTCCCGTGCCGCCTGCACCGCCACGGCGGGCTGTCCCAAACCGTTGCCGTCCTGCCCGGTGGCGGGCACCTGCACGGCTGCGCCGTCCCGTCCGTTCTGTCCCATGTACTTGGCGGCAAGCTCGTAGCTCTTCTCCATCAGCGCCACCTGATCGTCGATTCCGCCCGCCTGCCGTTCCCTTTCTTCCAGCTTGGCGGTCAGCTCCTCCACCTGCCTTTTCAGCTCCTCCTTTTCCCCGTCCACCTTCGGTTCCTCGTAGAACGAGCCGAGCTGACGGTTGATGTCCCGGTAGGCGGTAACGGAAGAACGGCTGCTGCCGCCATTGTCCGAATAGTCCCGGAACGGTTCCCGTTCCGGCTCGCTGTCCGGCAGTTCCATTTCCACCCCGTCCGTATCGCTCTCTTCGGAGAAGGCGAAGTCCTCCAGCGAGCGCACCTTCTCCGCCTGCTGTTTCTCCGCCTGCGCCTGCTCGTAGGCTTTCCGCTTGTCGCCGATGATCCCGTCGTTCTCCGGCAGGGGGATGTCGGCGTTGAACGCCCCCACGGTGTCCCGGTTCACGCCCTGCTCCTCCGAAGGTGCGAATATCAGCCACATCGAGCCGAGGAACAGCAAGCCCATCAGCGGATATACCATCAGCTTCTTCCGTTGCTGCAACTGTTTCGGCGTGAGCGGCTTGGCTGTCTTCTTCTCCTTTTTCCCGCCGCCCTTGTCCTCCTTCTTTCCGTTCCCCGTCTCCGGGGCTGCGGCATCCGCCACCGTCACGTGCTGCGTTGCCGTTGCTTTTTCTTGGTTCTGTTCTTCCATCATGTCAAAAAATTATGGTTGTCCTACATTCTGATTCTTCTCCCCGGAGGCTTCCTTCTGCCTGTCTCCCCGGTTTGCCGCTTGCCGGGCGGCTCCTTCCGTTCCCGTTTGAGCGATGCCGTGGGGCTTGCCCGGTTGTCCGCCCGCAGGTGCGCAGCCTTCCGTTCCCGGCTTGCCGCCTTTTCGGGGAACAGCCTCGCTTCCAGACCTGCCAGTTCTTTCGCCGCCCGCTCCCGAATGGCACGGTTGTGGCGTCCGATGGCGGCTTCCGGGTAGTCACGGGAGAGGTCACCGTTGTCCTCGCTTAGGTGGTAGTCCCACCTTAGCCGGGCGATGCCGGCAAAATCCTCCGTCAGCCCGTACTTCTCCACCGTCTCCTTCGGTACTTCCCGCTGACCGTCCCAGCCGTGGCGGGCGAGCCCGTGGAGCAGCGCCCGTTCCGCCTTCACCGCTTCCAGATAGTCGCCGGGCAGTCTGCCGCCCGTCTTCCTCTCGTAAAGGGCGGCGGCTTGCCGCATCAGCTTTCCCCGCTCGTCCGCCTCCCGCAACTCGATCTGTTCCATGACGGTGTGGTTGTCGCCCCGCATCTCCTCGTTCCATTCCCGGCTCAGTTCTTCGAGCCTGCGGTAGCCTTCCGCCAGCCCGTGGCGGATGGCCACCGAGTCGTCCGGTTTCTCGCCTTTCAGGGCAAGCCTTTTCAGTGCGTCGAGGTCGCCCTCCCTCATGCAGCAGTTCAGCAGCCGGTGCGCCGCATCCCGTTCCGCCTGCGCTTCGGGGGATAGCGGCTGCGGGGCGTTGCGCCTCGTGTACTCGTACTCCAGCACCTTGTATTGCGCCGCCAGACGCAGCATCGGGCTTTCCGCCGCCTCCCTCACGCTCCGGGGGATTGCCGCCCCCTCACGCATCCCGTAACGGGTCTCTTTCAGGGCGTCCATGACCGCCCGCCATTCGGGATAGCCCGTCTGGTACACGTACCGGAAGAACCTGTGTTCCAGCAGCAGCTCCGCCTGTTTCCTTGTTACCTCCGGGCAGTCCCGGTAGTCCCTGACGGACTGGAGGATTGCACCGGCATCCGCACGCCTCTTATTCAGCAGGCTCCCGAAATACGCCGTTGCCTGCCTCATGTTCCGCTCCTCCTGCCGCTCCCGGCGGCGGAACAGCCACTCACTCAACTTCTCCGCCAGTCCCATGCCGTCCGCTTTCAAAAGGGTTGATAATACTGTCATTGGGCAATTGCAGGCGCCTGATATGCTCTATCCCCAGTTCCTTCCCGTCGTTCCTGCCGATGCGGTAGATGGAGGCGACGGTCATATAGACCGACAGTGCGCCGAACGCCGCCAGCATCACGAGGATGATTGCCACACGCATGTCAGGCGAGATACGCCCGGCGAGGCGGCGGAGCTTCCCGTCCGCCCAATCCTGTGCCTTTACGATGAATTTCCTTATCATAGCCGTCAGCGTTTGAGGGTCTGCAAATCCTTGTTCTCCGTGACCTCGAAGCCCTCGATGATGAAGCCCTGCGGGTTGTTGTCGCTCCTGACCGCATCCAGCAGGCGGCAGCGGGTCACAAGGCTGCGCTCCGTAACCGAGCTTTCCCGCAGGATGATCTGCCGGGCGAATGTCCGCACGCTGTAAGGGTACTTGTCGAAGTCGCACCGCAGGCTGTCTATCTCTATCATCTGGTTGATGTTCCCCGATATTATGCGGTTGTAATACCCCTTTTCCGAGAGGTCCTTGTAGTAGTTGAAGGCGCTCTTGTCCGCCAGCAGCAGCGAACGCCTGATGTTGCCCTCGATAGCCGACTTGTCGGGCGAGAGCGTGAAGAACAGCTCGTGGAAGCGGCGCACGTGCTCCCGTGCCTCCACCGGGCGGTTCTGCCGCACGTCCTGCGAGAGCGCCAGCATCAGGCTCTTGCCGTTGTCCAGCACGTAGATCTTCTGCCGCTGCGCCTCGGCGAAGCTGTACGACTTCCACAGGGCGAAGCCCGTCACCACGGCGCACAGGCTGGCGAATACCAGCGTGAAGAGCCGTATCTGCCTGAAGCTCGTTTCGATATTTTTCAAACTTTTAAATTCCATGTTTCCGGTTTTTATTCGTTATGATTCATGTTCTTGGGACATCCGCCGCTACTTGATGATTTTTCCGGCGATGTTCCCCACGGCTGCGCCCGCACCCGCTGCGGCGACGTTGCCTACCTTCGTGGCGGTCTGGTTCATCGCACGGTTGGCGTGGCTCACCCCGCCCGCCATGATGATCCAGTTGGCGACGGTCGGTATGGTGAAGTACCCGAATATCCCGATGATTAAAAAGATGATGTACACCGTGTTCGAGCTGTCCGGGATGAAGGTCGGGTCGCTCATCGCCTCGATGTCACGGGTGAGCATCAGCACTTGGATGCGTGCCAGCACCGAGCTGAACAGGTCGCTCACGGGCAGCCACATGTAGATGGAGATGTACCTCGTTATCCACTGCGTGAGCGTGCTCTGGAACCCGTCATAGACCGAGAGGGCGAACGCTATCGGACCGAGGATGGAGAGGGCGATCAGGAAGAACGTCCGTATCGTGTCGATGACCAGCGCAGCCGACTGGAACAGCAGTTCGAGCAGTTCTTGGAACCACAGCCGGATGCTCCGCTTCATGTTGTACTCCGTCCGGTCAATGTACATCACCGCCATCGTCTTCAAGTCCTTGGGCGACCAGCCCAGCTCGTCGAGCTTCTTGTCGAAGTCCTCCTTGCTCGCCAGATATGCCTTCTCCGGATCACGCCGGAACGCCTCCCTCTCCAGCGTCTCCTTCTGTTCCCGGTATCGGTTCATGTCGAAGGTCTGTGATTCAAGCATCCCGTGGCAGCCCTTCACCACGGGCGAGAGCACCGTGTTGATCGTGCCGATGACGAAGGTGGGGAAGAAGAGGATGCACAGCCCGATGGCGAACGGGCGCAGCAGCGGGTACACGTCGATGGGCTCGGCACGGGCGAGCGCCTGCCACACCTTGGCGGCCACGTAGAACAGCGCACCCAGCCCGGCGATTCCCTTGGCTACCCCCGTCAGCTTCTCGCAGAGCGGCATCATGTCCTGATACAATGCCTGCAATATCTCGTGCAGGTTCGTGAAGTCTATCGCTAACAACATAGTCCTGTATTTTTATTATTATGTACGCATACATTATTATATATTTGCCCGCCTCACCAGTAACGGTCTTCCGCATCCCCGTAGAGAGCCACCACCCGGTCGGCGTCCTTTTTCTTCTTCGCCCGCAGGTAGCTCACCGAGATGTTCTTGTCCGTGTAATACTGCACGAGGTTGCGGTACTCCAGCAGCCGCTTGTAGCTCTGGTCGATGATAGCCAGCCGCTCGGCGTCCGAGAGCGACATCCCCGTCACGTTCACCACGTTCTTCAGGTCTTGCAGGATGTCCGCGCTCTCGGAGAGCAGCTTGGCGTACCCGAACGAGATGGTTGACAGCTCGTCCGGCGTGTAGTTCGGGTCGCCGAGCATCTTCTGGTAGTTGCGCACGTAGATTTCCGAGATGTCCGCCACCATCTCGATGGACTTCTTCACCTTCACGCCGCCTTTCACCACGTCATGCACCGCCTTGAGCGCATCGTAATACTTCCGTCCCTGCTCGAATATCTTCGCCGTCTCCTTGAACCCGTCCAGCGTGTGCTGTGCGGTGGCGGAGGTCTCCACGATCTCCTTGGTCGTGTTGATGATGCCCTGCGCCAGATTGCCGGGATCGTGTACGACCCACTGGGCGTTGGCCGCACCTGCCGTCAGGCACACCACGCCCACGATGATTGCCTTTATCGTTCTCATGTCCTTACTGTTTTAGGGTTCCGTCACTCTTTCTCCTGTACTCTCCGCCCGGCGACAGCCGGATGCGGTCTTTCTCCCGGTCATAGTCCATCATCACGGCGAAGCCCGTCTCGATGAACAGCACCCCTTCCGTTTCCCGGACGAGGTAGGTCTCCGCTTCACTGCCGCCCTTGTGGTTCCTGTGCATGACCGTCACACGGTACTTGCCGTCCTCTTCCCAGAGAGTGAAGGGCGGCTTTCCGCCCGTGCTGACCCATTCGCCGCACATCTTTTCCAACCGTTCCGCATTTGTCTCCTTGCAGGAAATGACAAACGCCAGCGCCGCCGTCACCGCCGACAGCAGCAGGATTAAATTCAATCGTCTCATCTTGATTCCGTTTTTTTTAAGTTTTACAAAATTTTATTCTCTCCATATCGTTTAGCCGTTTGTACATCCAGCCGTTTAGCCAGCCAGCCGTTTAACCGTTTGACCGTTTAGCCGTTTGGTCAATCATCCGACCCTTCAGCCGTTCGTCCGGTCAATCAACCACCCGTCCGGCAGCCTGTCCGCCACTTCAGCGCATCGGCACATTATTTATACTTCGTCTCCGCCAGCCGCTTGATGGCAAGCTCCAAGTCGCCGCCCAGCTCTTCCGCCAGTGCGAACACCTCCGTCTTCTCGCTCTCCTCGGTGGTATAGGTCAGGTACTCGGCAGCCGACACCTCCGTGGCGTACACCGCCGACTGCACCCCGTTCAGACCGATCCACACCTCCTTGTACTTCCGTCCGGGATGGTTGGAGAGGTTGATGGAGAGTATCTGCGACTTTTCCTTGTCCGTCAGACCGAGCATCGACTGGATGCCGTCGAACTTGTTCATGTACTTCTTCTGGTCCAAAAGGATCTTGCAGTCCGAGTTGGTGATGATAGCCTCCTTCACGATGGGGGACGAGATGATGTCGTCCACCTCCTGCGTGACGACAATCGCCTCGCCGAAATATTTCCTGACGGTCTTGTACATGTACTTCAAATATTCTGACATGCTCGGCGAGGAAAGGGCTTTCCAAGCCTCCTCGCAGATCAGCATCTTCCGCACCCCTTTCAGGCGGCGCAGCTTGTTGATGAAGGCTTCCATGATGATGATCGTAACCACGGGGAACAGCTCGGCGTTGTCCTTCACGGCGTCGATCTCGAAGACGATGAACCGCTTGTGCAGCAGGTCGATGTTCTCGTTCGAGTTCAGCAGGAAGTCGTAGCGCCCGCCCTTGTAATACTGCCGCAGCGTGGTCAGGAAGTTGTCGATGTTGAAATCCTCCCGGCTCACCTTGATGTCTCTTGCAGCCAGTTCCTTCCGGTAATCGTTCAGCATGTACTCGTAGAAGGTGTCGAACAAGGGGACGATGTCCCGGTTCTGCTGTATCCGGCGGATGTACGCCGACACCGCACTGCCCAGCTCGCCGCTCTCCGTCTTCGTGATTTTCTCGTCCTCGCCCTTCCACAGCGCCAGCAGCAGCGTCTTGATGCTGTCCTTCTTCTCCACGCTGAACTTGTAGTCGTCCGTGAAGAAGGGGTTGAAGCTGATGGGCTTCTCCTCCGTGTACGTGTAGTAAATCCCGTCCTCGCCCTTGGTCTTGCGGTGGATCAGCTCGCACAGCCCTTGGTACGAGTTGCCCGTGTCGATCAGCACGATGTGGCTGTTCTGCTCGTAATACTGGCGCACGAGGTGGTTCATGAAGAACGACTTGCCGCTTCCGCTCGGACCGAGGACAAACTTGTTGCGGTTCGAGATCACCCCTTTCTTCATCGGCAGGTCGCTGATGTCCAGATGCAGCGGTCTGCCCGTCATCCTGTCCGCCATCTTGATGCCGAAGGGCGAGAGCGAGTCCTTGTAGTTCGTCTCCTCGGTGAAGAAGCACAGGGCTTGCGGGATGAACGTGTAGAAGCTCTCCTCGAAGGGGAAGTCCCCCTCGTTGCCCGGTATCGCCGCCCAAAAGAGCGTGGGCACGTCCACCGTGTTGTGCCTCGGCTTGCACTCCATCAGGGCGAGCTGGCTGCCTACCTCGTTCTTGATGCGCCTAAGCTCCTCCCGGTCGTCGCTCCACGCCATCACGTTGCAGTGGCAGCGTACCGAGGTCAGCCCTTTCGAGTGCGCCTCGTTCAGGTATTCCTCGATCCATGCCTTGTTGATCTGGTTGGAGCGGGAGTAGCGGGAGAGCGAGTGCATGTTCCGGGCGGTCTGCTCGAAGCGTTTCAGGTTCTCCCCGTGGTCGTCGATGAAGATGTACTGGTTGTAGCAGTGGTTGCAGTCCAGCAGCAAGCCCACCGGGGCGGCGAACGACAGGCGGCAGTCCGAGCGGTCGGTCGAGAGCCGCTCGTAGCGGCTGTCCGTCGCCACCTTGCCCGGCAGGTCTTCCGTGTCAGAGAGGGTGTGCAGGCAGAGGATGTCGTCGCCGATGCGCATCTCCTCCGGGTTCAACTGGATGTCCTTCAGCACCGTCGTGTCGTGCTGCGAGAGCGAGAGGTACTTCTCCACGATGCCCGCCGCCGTTTCCGTCCCGGTGATCTCGTCCGTGGTGAGGCGGCGCAGCGTAACCAGTCCACTGTCGTTCATGATCTTCTCGAACTGACCGACCGCTTCGAGGAACCTCGTAACCGTCTCCCGGTCCTCGATCTCCTTGGGGACAAGCCTGCCCTTGCAGAGGGTGGAGAACGTGCTTTCCTGACGGCTCCGTGCCTTCGTCGTCTTGGTAAGGAACAGGTAGCAGAAGTGGTTCAGGAACGGGCGTTCGTTGAAGTGCCTCTCAAAGCTCCGGCTCAGGAAGCTAAGGTCGTCCCTGTCCGTTTCCGGCCGGTACTTCTCCTCGATGAAGAAGTCCTGCTTGTGCACGATGGAATACTCCGGCAGCACCTTCACCGCCTTGTGCCAAGCCGAGTGGACCGCCTCGTACTCGCTCCCCGTGACGGAGAACAGTTCCGGCAGTTCCACCCTGAAGGCGACCGTCACGTCCGCCTCCTTGCTCACGATGCAGCCGTTCTCCACCGCCAGCAGCGGGAACTTGCTTTCGAGCGTCGCCGCTTTCATTACGTTTCTCATTCTTGCCAGTGTTTAAAGGTGAATAATCGGGGGATTTTCAGGCGGTTCACCACGTACCTCGGATGCCGCCTGCGGGCGGCTGCCTTCATCAGCCCGTGCGTGCCGTACCGGGCGTTCAGCCGGAAGGTCAGCCATACCAGCAGCGTAGCCGCAGCCACGCCGAAGCCGATGCACACCCACTGGTTCACGCCCGCCATGTACAGGATGACGAACACCACGAACACGGCGAGCAGACCGCCGCAGAAGATGAAGAGGTACTGGCTTTCCAGCCCCTTGAACTCCACGTTCCTGCCGATCCCCTTGTTGATTTCCAAGTCCATAGTCCGCTGTTTTACAGGAAGAACGAACGGAGGATGGTAGCCGCCACGATCAAGAAGATGCAGGCTCCGAACCAGCTTGCGGCGACTTTGCTCACGTCCGGATCGCCGGCGCTGAACTTCCCATATACTTTCACCCCGCCGATCAAGCCGACCACCGCACCGATGGCGTAAATCAGTTTCGTCCCCGGCTCAAAATACGAGGTGACCATCTGCGTGGCTTCGGTGATGCCCGCCTGCCCGTTTCCCTGCGCCATTGCGCCCACGGCAGCCAGTATGCAGGCCGCCGTAAAAAAGATTCTTTTCTGTTTCATTTGTCTTTAAAATTTTAATTAAACATTATGGTTGTCCATCAGCCGGGCGACACGCTGCCGTGCGCCCTCGAACTCGTCCAGCATCGCCTCCCAGATGTCCGACCCCATCACGGACGGCAGCACCTCACGGGCTTCCCGCTCCGCCTTTTCGCCCGCATCGTCCGACACCAGTACCCGGCGCACCTTTTTCAGGTCATCGAAGGAGTACCCCGTGGCGAAATCGGGGTTGCCGTCCGGGTAATAAGCCCCTAATTCCTCTTCCTCCTCCAGTTCCCGGATCTCCTCCGGCGTGGGTTCATAGTCCGTCTCCTCCTCGTCCTCCTCCGGTTCGATGTCGGAGTAGTCCGCCCCGTCGTCCTCCGTGGCGGGTTCCTCCACGGCTCCGGCTGCCGCTTCCTCCCCGTCCTCCGCTGCGAAGGGCAGGTAGGTGCTTCCGCCCATGACCGTGTACGGCTCGCCCGGTTGCCCCGGCTCCTGATCCGGCTCGTCCGTGCCTTCGTCCGTCTCCGCTGTACCGAACATCCCGGCGATGTCCTGCCGGTAGTATTTCCACAGCACGCCGAGGTAATAGAGCAGCAGGACGGTGAGCGATAATTTCAGTATCATGCCGTTTCCTCCTTCCTTTTTAAAAGAGGTTCTCCAGTTTCCCGGCGTATGCCGCCTCGATCTCCTCCCGGTATTGCTCGAAGTGCTGCGCCAGCACGTTGTCGATGTATGCCGAGAGCGACACCTTGCCGCCCGTCAGCATCACCGAGATTTTGGCGATGCGCTCGTGGTACTCACGGCGCACATAGACCGGCTTGCCGTAGCGGGCGGGGATGTCCATGCCTTTGAGGAAGGTCGTCTCGTAGTCCGCCTGCCTTCCCTTGCGCCGTCTTGTCTCCGCTGCCTTCCCTTCCTGCGCCTTCTCCACCGGCACGGCGGTTTCACCCTTTCCGGTTCCCGGTTCTCCCGTTCCCGCCGCCTCGCCCGCCATCATCCGCATCAGCAGTTCCTCGTCGATGGGCTTCTCATTCCGCTGTCTCTTCATAGCTTTCCAGTTTGAGGATGGTTGCTATCTCACGGGTCAGTTCGGGGATGCCGCTGCCTGCCAGCATCCGCCTGTCGGGAGCCAGCAGCGTGGAGCGGAACACCGTCCGTCCCGTGCCGTCCGCCTCCTTGCGGAAGCGTTTCGTGTCGGGGATGCGGGTTTGCAGCATCGGCAGCCCCATGTCGGCGACCACCTGCCCGTACTTCTCGTACAGCCCGCTCGTTTCCCGCTTGTCGACTTGGTTCCAGAAAAGGTAAAGCCCCTTCAGGCGGCTCGTCTCCTTGCCCAGCATCATCCGTTGCAGCACGTCGAGGAAGGAGAGCGTGCTCTCCAGCACCGCCTTGTCCGCACTCACCGGGGCGAAGATGTAGTCCATCTGTGCGATCGTGCGCAGGATGCCCGCCGAGTTCACCGTGCCCGGCAGGTCGAAGAAGAGCAGGTCGTAGCAGCCTTCCGCCGCCAGCTCCCTTGCCGTGTCGGGGGCTTGCTCCACCCGGCACTTGCGCACCGGATAGGCGGCACGCCCCGGCTGCCGCATCTGTTCGTAAACCGCCCGTTTCAGGTGTTCGTTCTCCAGTACCGCCCGGCTGTCCCGCTCCCGCATCTCGTACAGGCTGTACTGCGGGAAGTCGCAGTCGATCACCGCTAACGGACACCCCAAGCGGTAGTGCAGGTAGCCCGCCACCAGCACCGTGATAGCCGTCTTGCCGCTGCCGCCTTTCTGTGTGGCGAAAGCCACGTTCAATGTCTGTCTGTCCATATCGTCATTCTGTTGGTTATTCATCCGGCTGCCCGTGCAGCCGCTTCTCTGTTCACTCAATCGGTCAGCCTTTCAGCCACTCTGCCGTTCATCCGTTCAGACATCCGGTCATACATTCAGCCCGGCATCCATCCAATCATCCGGCTGCCCGCTTGTCTGGCTGTTCAGCCGTTTGACCGTTTAGCCGTTTAGTCATTTAGCCGTTTGGTTGTTTAGCCAATCGTCCGGCTGGTTATCCGGTTGTCCGTCCGTTTGTCCGGCAAGACCGTCAGCCGTTCGGCTGTCCGTCCGGTCGGCTATCCGGCTGTTTCCTTGTCTATCCGGACAGTCGTTTCACCGCTTCCACGGCGCAAAGGAATATCAAAATACCGGTAGTTTATCCGTTTGATTATCAGCGTGTCGTGCATTGTCTTTCCACCCGTAGGTTTGTCGCATCCGGGTATGGTGTCCGGACGGGAAAAGGACTGTTACTTTGCAGGCGGAAACCAAAATGGAGTAAGAATGGAAAAGAGCGGCAACCGCCCGAGGGAGTGCCCCGGCACTCCGCAGCAGGCAAGGGCATCCCCAATCTGTCCGGCAGGACGGATTTTATTTTCAAACGAAAATGGCAAGTTGTGTGCTGCGGCACTCGAAATGAATTTCGTGCCTCACCACCACCTTGCCCCCTCGATGTGGCATCCCCCTCCGGAGTCGGGGGCTGCTCACGGGGGAGAGCCGTAGGCATACGGCGTTTTCAGACCATGTTTCACTTAAAATTTTACAGGATGATGGACAACCAGAAGAAGTATGCGGGCAACTACGGGCGAAAGCCCAAGCCCGACAAGATGCGCCACCGCTACGTGTTCCGTCTGGACGACGGGGACAACGCCCGTTTCCTCGCGCTTTTCGACGAGTCGGGCAAGGCGACCAAGGCGGAGTTTATCGTTTCCGCACTTTTCGGAAGGGAGATTAAGGTCATTAAACTGGATAAGGGGACGCAGGATTTCTACATGCGCCTGACCACTTTCCACTCGCAGTTCCGTGCCATAGGCACGAACTACAACCAATGCGTGCGTGCGCTCAAATCCAATTTCTCGGAGAAGAAAGCCCTCGCTTTCCTCTACAAGCTGGAGCGGCACACCCTCGAACTGGTCGAGTTAAGCAAGCGGATTTCCGCACTGGTGGAGGAGTTCCAAAGCAAATACCCCGTCCGATGATAGCCAAGATTTCGCACGGCAGCAGCCTGTACGGGGTGCTTGCCTACAACCAGTTGAAGGTGGACGAACGGCACGCCGACGTGCTTTTCACCAGCCGGATTATCGAGCCGCAGGGCGATAACCCCTACACGATAGGGCATCTTTCCCGCTCGTTCGGCGACTACCTGACAGCCAACCGCAAGACCGAGAAGCCCGTCCTGCACATCTCCCTCAATCCCGACCCGAAGGATTGCTTGAGCGAGGAGCGGTTTGTCAGCTTGGCGGAGGAGTACATGCGGCGCATGGGCTTCGGCGACCAGCCCTATATCGTCTATCGCCACAACGACATCGGGCGGGAGCACCTGCACATCGTCTCCGTCCGGGTGGACGAAACCGGGCGGGCGATTTCCGACAGCTACGAGCACGGACGTTCGATGAAGATTTGCCGGGAGCTGGAACGGCAGTTCGGTCTTGTTCTGGCTACGCCCAAGCAGTGGAAGGAGGGGCTGCCCTTGTCGCCCGTCGGTTACGGGGACGGCAACCTCAAGGGGCAGTTGGCGGGAGTCATCCGCCCGATAGCCCGGGAGTGGCGTTTCCGTACATTGGGCGAATACAGGGCGGTGCTTTCCCTTTACGGCATCACGGTGGACGAGGTGAAGGGGGAATACGGCGGACGGGAGTATCACGGCTTGACCTATTCGGCAACCGACAGGGAGGGCAACAAGATCGGCAAGCCTTTCAAGTCCTCCGTATTCGGCAAGGAGACGGGCGTCGCAGCCCTCGAAAGGCGGATGCACAACGCTGCCGCATGGGAAAAGACCCACAAGGAGGTCGCCGCCGCCACCGCCGGAAAGGTTGCCGCCGCCATGCAGACCGCAGGGCATGACCGGGCGCAGTTCGAGCGGGAACTCATGCGGCAGGGTATCGGCGTGGTATTCCGTCAGAATGAAACCGGGCGCATCTATGGGGCGACCTTCATCGACCATGCCGCCAAAGCCGTCTTCAACGGCTCCCGTCTGGGCAAGGAGTTCTCCGCAGGTGTGTTCAACGACCTTTTCGCCGGGCAGGAAGGCATTCACCTGCCGCAACCCTCCGCCGAAGTGGAACATCCCACCCGGCAGCAGGAGCATACGGACATATCCCAATGGGACGGACAGGATACCGGCTACCGTCCCGACCACAAGGACGGCACCACCCAGAATGTGGCGGCCGCCTTCAATCTCTTTGCCCCCGTACCCGGCGGAGCGTCCGGCGACCAGCCCGTACCGCTCCGAAAAAGGAAGAAAAAACGCAAATATGGAAGGCAACAGTAACAATGCCCATCCGCATGGCATACCGACCTCATTTTCGCAGCGTAAAGCGAACGACCGGAGTGTAGCGTTAAAAAGAAAAAGCTGTTTGAGCGAAGCGAAAAGTCCGTTTAAGTGAGAGCAGAGCCAAACATGTTTGGGCTATGCCGAACGTAGGACTTTCGCCGTAGGCAATTCTTTTTCTTTAGCGAAACGCAGGAAGAGAGTAGCTGCGAAAATGCAGTCTTGACTTTTTCTTTTTGGTATCTTTTTCTTTTGTGTCAAGACAAAAGAAAAAGTACATATACATAATAAAACGAAGTTTTATCATTAATTTTCAACGAATTATGCAAAATGAAGACGATTTGCGTGGACTCGCCAAAGTCATGGAGTTCATGCGTGCGATAAGCATTTTATTTGTAGTCATCAATATCTATTGGTTCTGTTACCAGTCCGTCCGGGAGTGGGGCATCGACATCGGCGTGGTCGATAGGATATTGCTCGGCTTCCAGCGTACCGCCGGGCTGTTCTCCAATATCCTCTGGACGAAGCTCTTCGCCGTGCTGTTCCTCGCCCTTAGCTGCCTCGGCACAAAGGGCGTGAAGGAACAGAAAATCACGTGGCGCAGGATCATCCTTTGCGGCGTGTCCGGCTTGCTGCTCTTTTTCGGCAACGGGTGGTTGCTCACCCTTCCTCTGCCGTTTCCGGCGGACACCGTGCTGTATATCGCCACCCTTACCGCCGGGTATATCTGCCTGCTCATGGCGGGGCTGTGGATGTCCCGCCTGTTGAAGACCGACCTGCTCGAAGACGTGTTCAACGTCGAGAACGAATCCTTCATGCAGGAGACCGAGCTGAAGGAGAACGAGTATTCCGTCAACCTCCGCACCCGCTTCTGGTTCAGGAGCAGGGCGTATGACGGATGGATCAACCTTGTCAACCCCTTCCGTGCGACGATGGTCTTGGGCACGCCCGGTTCGGGCAAGTCCTATGCAATTATCAACCAGTACATAAAACAGACCATCGAGAAGGGCTATTCGCTTTTCCTGTATGATTTCAAGTACCCCGACCTCTCCGAGATAGCCTACAACCACTTGCTCGCCCATTTGGACGGCTACAAGGTCAAGCCCAAGTTCTACGTGATAAACTTCGACAACCCGAGGGAGAGCCACCGCTGCAACCCCATCCACCCGGACTTCATGACCGACATATCCGATGCCTACGAGAGTGCCTACACGATTATGTTAAATTTGAACCGCACGTGGGTGTGACCTGAAAAGTCACGTAATTGATTGTTAAACAGCAATGTATATTGCAAGATTTAACCCGCTGTTCCGTCAGCGGTAGCCTACTATAAGGTGCATCTCCAGTGATGGGTTGTGCCAAGCTTATAGGACAAAGTACACTTTCCGAAAGGACAAGACTGAACCGTGAGGGAACGTCAAGGGCGGTTAGTATCATACCGTCGAGTGGCGAGGCTGGATAGCATGGTTAACGTAATGTGAACTGACTTTAGCCGTCGTAAGGTTTGAAGG
>NZ_KV804456.1:0-644 GCF_001811315.1 Bacteroides sp. HMSC067B03
CGGATACGTGACAACTTGTTCAAGTTCTCCGGAGCGAAGACGTATCAGGAAATTAAGGAGATGAATGATGCCCTTTATGATGATAAGGGGAAAAAACTTTCTTATGAGGACTTCCGGGAAAAGGTTATGGCAATTCATAAAGACTATAATGAAAATTACCTTCGCACGGAATTTGAAACGACAGAAACAAGCTGCAGACGCGCCAGTGAATGGCAGGAATTCAAGGAGAATGCGGATATAATGCCTAACCTGAAGTATGTGACTGCAGGGGATGAACGGGTAAGAGAATCACATAGGATACTGGATGGTGTCGTAAAACCTATTAACGATCCGTTTTGGCTGCAGAACTACCCGCCCAACGGATATCGGTGCAGGTGTTATGTCGAACAAACGGACGAACCGGAAACGCCTGCTACGCCTATTGTGACGATACCGGATGCCTTTGCGAACAACGTAGGGCAATCCGGTGAGATATTCACGGTCGCACATCCTTATTTCTCAATGCCCGACGGGCATTTGGCAAAAATCAGGAAGGAGACGGAACGGAGCAAGTTATACGCTCCTTACCATCGTGATCCGGAATCGAAAGTGATGATCAGCGATTTTGCTGATCCGAAAGACTTGGTTAAGAATGTCGAAAGCGC
>NZ_KV804457.1:0-1024 GCF_001811315.1 Bacteroides sp. HMSC067B03
ACCCGTTGGCGGAATTAAATCAGCGCATATTTAATTCTTCCAATGGGTCTTCCATTTAGTTTGTTAATATATTGTAGGATTGTCAATGCGCTAATTTTCCCGATAATGCGGGTGAACAATCCTTCTATATCCTTTGCATAGTTCCGAACAATCATAAATTGATCACAAAGCTGTGAAAAAAGTGTCTCAATTCTCTTTCTGAACTTCGCAAATGGAGCGAATGTGGGTTTCCAGTCCTTCTGATTTGACCGATATGGCACTTCAAGACTAATATTTACTGTTTCAAACAAATCCAATTGTATCTCTGTGCTGATATATCCCTTATCACCGATGAGAGTGCAATTGTTATATTCTGTCCTTATATCCTTCAAATAATGAATGTCGTGTACATTGGCCTTTGTCAGGTCAAATGAATGTACAACCCCGTTCAATCCGCAGAGAGCATGTAATTTATAACCATAGTAATATACACCTTGGGAGGCGCAATAGCCGATTGCAGGAGATTTTTCATAATTATTCTTCCCCATCTTGCATCGTCTTGCACGAGCTAAGCGACAAACCTCTATCGGTTTGGAATCTATGCAAAAGTATTCTTCGCATCCATCCAGACGTTGAACCATCCTCTCACGAATGACCTTACAGAGTGAAGACGTGTATTTCCGTCTGTCATTATATTGTCGACGGGAGACCAGATTCGGGATTTCCGTCCTATATTCCTGTAGCTTGGAAAACAGAAAAGATTCACTGTCAATACCGATCGCTTCTGATGTCAGGCTTAGGGCTATTATCTCCAAGTCCGAAAACCTGGGAACCACTCCACATCTTGGGATATTGCCGGACTCATTCACCAAATTATCGGCCAATTGCTTGCAGATGTCGAGAAATCTTACGAATATTGCATATAAGTTGTGCATGGAATTGATTGTAATTAATAGTTTGGTCACTACTAATTTACTAAATATCAGTGATATGTACAACTTTTTAATACTCATACGGTTATTTATTTAATTCCGCCAACGGGTTA
>NZ_KV804458.1:0-18980 GCF_001811315.1 Bacteroides sp. HMSC067B03
ATACTGTGCAGCCATATAATACTCCGAAAGAAAACCGGGTAAGTATTTGTATTGCTGAATAAGTTTTATGAAAAAGATTTCTAAACAATATACCCTAATTTCCCAAAGAGAGTTTTCCCCACTTCTTTATATATTCAGTTTATATAAGGTGCTCTCTCTGGGACTTCTAAGAAGTCCGGACTTGTGAAAGCCCGTATTTCTGCAATAATAACCCTTTCTTCACCTAAAAGTGAAGATTTCCCTTAGGAAATGGTTGAAAGCAGTGCTTGTGAAAGTACACTTTTCATATATCCATTTCCAATACGAGGATATCTCCCTTTTCCCACGGATATCCTCTATCATACGAAACGAGGCTAGCGCATTTTGAGTTCAGCCTCGTTTTTATTTTAAGACTCCTCCTATTCAAAAAAAGACATATTACTTTCTTTATAATTTCTCCCTTTCTTACCCCTCAAACTCTTATAGATGAGAATAAATTGAAGCACAAGAATTGCACCGGTACTAAATGGTGCATATAAGCTTCAAATAACATAAAACAATTTCCGGGTTGATTCCAATACTTAGAGATCATTGGGCGATTCAATTCGAAGGATAGCAGCCGTACCAGTAATTATCACAGCTACAATCTGGGTAATGAAAGTATGACAGCCTATCAAAGAGCCAAGTCAGGACGAAGAGTCTTGATAACGGCTCTTTATTTTTTTTCTTCCCCTTCCCTCTTCACCTTATCCTTATATATGGCAAGAATAAAAGACAAGAGAACAAGAACATATTATTAACCAACAACAAAAAACAAGAGAAAAATGAAACATTTAATGAAAGGAATCAGAATCGCAGCATACATTACTGAGATCATCGTGGCAGGTTCAACTATTGTGGAATTTGTAGAGAAATACAGCAGCAAAAGGAAGAAAAAGGATGCTGCAAGTAAAGTTGATACAGGCAATGTAGCAACTGAAAACCCATAGAACGTCTAGTGAATGGATTATGATAAGGCACAGGACGTAATTATAACCATCCTTGAGGTAACAACATCCATGCTCAAGGAAATAAAGAAGCTAAGAGGAATATTTGTAAAAGCAAAGAAATAAACCTCTTGGCTTTTTCTTTTTATTGGATTTTTTATTGAAGCCAACACAACAGAGGTGATTTTAGAACACCTCAGGAACGATTGTATTATACCCACCTTTGCCAAAGACAACGAGGTATGTATTTCCCATCCAAGCTTCATCGAATCCGTCTATGAAGTGACCAGAGACTTTTATTACGGAGAAACGATTTGCAACCCGGAGATAAGAACCTCCCATATTGTCAGGGGACGTATCCCGGAAGCGATCAACAAAAGAGTGGACAGTTGTTGGAATCAGACAAGACTATGTACTACGAGCGCATGATTTTCAATATCGAGATCCCCAGCATATGCGAGGAGGTAAACGGAAACCGCCTGAACCTGTGTATCACCGGTTGCAGGAGCTACGCCAGGGAGAACCTAAGCGGAAAGATGACAGCCCAGAGATTCAATCTGGCAATCGGGTTCCTGAACCTGGCCTGTACTAATCAATGCTTGTCAACAGACAGGTATAAGGAAGAAATACGGGCAACCAGTGCGAGGGATCTGTAACAATTTACACTGGACCTGTTCAGTCAATACAACGTAGCCAGGCATATTCACCTGATGCAATCGTTGGGTGATACCATGCTGAGTGAACACCGGTTCTGCCAGATTCTGGGGAGAATGAGATTGTATAACTATCTTCCACAGGCACAACAGAGAGAACTGCCACGGTTGTTAATAACCGACAGTCAGATCAATAACGTGGCCAGGGCATATATCCATGACGACAACTTTGCCGGAAATAACGGTGAATTGAGTATGTGGAAATTCTATAACCTGATCACCGGAGCCAACAAGAGCAGCTATTTGGATACATTCCTGGGCCGTAGTGTAAACGCGACGGAAGTATCAGTGGGACTGACAGAGGCACTGAACGGAAGGGACATGGCATATTCCTGGTTTATAGAATGACCGGGAGAGTGTGATTGATACGATTAATATCCGGAGAGGGTATCACCAATGAGAGAAACGGTGGTATCCTCTTTTGGGGTTTAATGACCATTTAAAATTAAAGATTATGATGACGATATTTATAAGGGATTATTCCCACAGATTGAGACATTCCAGCAAGAAACAGGATAATAATGCAGTAAAAACAAAGACAATCGGAAACACACCCGAAGTTGCCTGATTTGACAACTGGTCTGCATCCTCTTATATGAGATTAAGGGAAAATATCCGTTTTTTCTCTATAGTGGATGAGGATAACTTCCATAATACCTATCTTTTTATAAGGGAAAAGATAATGGGCGGCGAAGAAAGGATAGAAAACCTGGAAGCCTATTTCTTCAGGTGCTATCGGTATAAAGCGATGACAGAGATGAGAAATGAAAACCGTTACGTTCATCCCGAAGACGATTTTTTTATAGATTCAGCTAGGAGGAGACAAAGCCATACCTTTGGGGCCTGAACCGTTGTGAAAGACTGGCCAAGGACGTATTAAGATATATCAGGGGCAGGTTCTCCCGGCAGGAGTACAGGATGTTCATGCTACGTTACTACAGGCAGCAGTGCTCACTCAAGGTCCTTCCGAATACACGGGACTGCCGCTTTCCGAGGTCATGAGGAAAAACAGACGGCGCTGGAATCATTGAGGTCCAACAGCTACTTCATGGAACGGTGTGAGATGCTTTATGTGTACGAATAACGATAGAAAAGGAGGTGAAAATGAAGCTATTCATATATAACAGAGAAAAATGCATATCCGGTACAACATCAGCAGGACAGAGAAGTATCCGGATGGACAGAAACGGATGCATATTCCTAAGCAGTGCGCTTGTTCAGGAATTAGGATTAGAGGAAGAAAGTATAACTGTACTAGTTGGTGACGAAGACGATCCGAGGCAATGGTTCCTATGCATTGTGGATGATGAAGGCGGTTTTCCGGTAAGGCTGAAAAAGAGAAAACGGTAACAGCAAGGGAGTGCTGGAAGAATACTGTTACGGGGCTGTTTTCAATTGCAGCTATCTATGTCATAAGATTCTGGATAACGTTGGTGCGGACAAGTCGGCTACCTTTATGCTGGCTACGGCACCGGTGGAAATGGAGGGGTTGAAGTTATACAAGATACTTACTTCAAATCCCATTACCAGGCCTGACAGGAAATATGTCAGAAAGAAGGACAAAGCACAAATGGAAATATAAGAGATTTGCGGTTATATGAAAACAGAGAATCTCATATAGCCGAATATCTGTAATAATCAGGATTCTGTGAGAAAACCGGGTATATTAGAAAGTCGGTTCTCACAGGATTTCTTTTTTATGAATTCAAATTTATTGTTTAACGAATACTGAACGATCGTTGGGTATTCGAGAAGCGAATAAAAAAATGTTAAATATGAATATGAAAACAACCTATATAGCGTATTTGAGACAAAGTATACAAAAACAGGAAATCTCAGGACTTGGAATTGAGGCACAGAGAGAAATTATACAAAATTACCTAAAGGAGAAAAAGCCGGTTTCTGAGTATATCGAAACAGAGAGCGGCAAGAAATCTGACAGACACAAACTTACGGAAGCTTTGGAAGAATGCAGAAAGAACGGATCTATCTTATTTATAGCCAAACTGGACCGGTTAAGCCGGAATGTAGCTTTCACCAGTAAATTACTGGAGAGTGACGTGGAAATCGTGTTCTGTGATTTTCCCCAGGCTAACAAACTGGTTCTTCATATCATTTCGTCAATAGCGGAGTATGAAGCGAACTTTATATCACAAAGGACTAGACAATCCCTGAAGGTCAAAAAAGCGAGGGGTGTCAAACTGGGAAAGCTTGAAAATCTAATGAATAACCTTGAGCAGGCTATTAGGAACAGTAACAGAACCAATCATCAGAAGGCCCTGGACAATCCCAATAACAAAAGAGCGGTTGCGCTACTAAAAAAGCTCGTGCAGGAAGAAAAAGACCTGTCTGAAATGGCCAGAATATTGGATAAGGAGGGATTTGTAACAGCCCGGGGATGTCAGTTCAGAGCATCACAAGTGAATATATTAATCAGAAGGTATAATCTGAAATAACTATAAAAACAATAAGTAAGGGAGAATATGTATAATGTTTTCTCTTACTTTTTATTCTTCTTCTACTACCAAAAAAATCAAATAGTATATAAGAGAGGAAAAAAGGTTACTATCGTTGTTTTTTTTGTTTTCAGGATATTATAGGCATAGGGTAAGGGAATCTGGTAATATAAAAGAGTGTTCCGGGTAATATTGATGGAACAGGATATGAGAGTTATTTGAAAGTTGTAAGATTTATAGTTTCTTTCCCTACCTCAGAAAAGAAAAGAGAGGGGAATGGGAAAAATATAATGAGCAGTATAGACAAGGTTGAGTAATCTAAGTTTTATTCTGGTATTTCATGAAAGTCAAAACTCTCTTTTCAACAGAATCCCCCCTGTTATAGCTATATGAACTGCACTCCTAAAGTTTTGTGTCCAACTTTTGGGGTGCAGTTCAATATGTGACAAGGGTAATTCTCATATTTTAATTTTACCTCGTATATTGTTTATTAAGTGAAAATTTTCTTTCTTTGCAAAAAAAGATATCGTATGAATTCAATCTGATAATAACTGGAAGTATCCGTTCTGTTTGGTTCAGAGGGCATTCCTTATACTTCTTATTTGTATATAATTTCCCTTCAAGGAATGGGGGTAAAACAAGATTCGCGATTTATGAAGATGTTTAAAGTTATGGCTGCTTTTATGCTGGGGATAGCTTTCTGCTTGGGGTTCACAGCTTGCAGTGACAATGACGAGAATGGTAATGGTAACGATGGCGACAACACAACTACAGTGGTCAATCCGGAGAAAGTATTTACAGGTGGGCTCCCCAAATCTGTCTCAGGCATGTCTATCTCCCAAAATGAAGAGGGATTGGTGACAAGCATTACAACTGATGAGGGCGAAAAGGCCGTCTTCGAATATTTTCCTGTTACACGGGCGGAGGCTTCAATAAATTCAGCCAGAATAACAGTGACGGACGAAAACGGCGATGTGACCGAACTAAACTTGCAGCTCAACAGTGATGGCTATGTAAAATACTGCAAATCAATAGACCACGCCGGTACTCCCGACGCTGATGAGTTTACTTGGGAGATGGAATACGATACTGAGGGGCATTTGATTGAAATGAGACGTTCCGAAAGCGATGGTGAGTTAACGAAGATTACTTATAAGGATGGTGATGTGGTGGCTACTTTCACCCAATCCTTCTTGGATGATGGTGGCAAGGATATAAATGGTGATGGGAAAATTGATAATCAAGATATATGGCCTGACACTAAAATTTACTATACAACAGATGAGATTACAACTCCTATAGAAAACAAGGGATGTCTGATGATGTTTGACGAATTATTGGATGTAGACATGGACGAAATGATATATGCTTACTATGGAGGTATGCTCGGCACGGCTACAAAGCATCTGCCGCTTAGGATGCATGCTCCCTATGCACATGACTCACAGGGATTTTATTTTAGTGACTATGATTTTAAATGGACGTTAAATTCCAATGGTTACCCAACGGAGTTGATAGTGAAAAGACCTGGAGAAGGAACGTGGGAAGACAGATATTCATTTGCCTGGTAAAACTTGACCAACCTGCTAATTTTTGCTCTTGGTAAATATTTATAAGGAGAGAGGCTAAAGCATGGCTTGGCTTCTTTTCTTTTTTTTCTTTATTGGGTAAGTCGTAGACAGAAGATTATACGATAGTAGATACATAGCCGAAGGGGGAATATTTTATTCACAAAAAATGTACTTCTATTATAAAATGTACACGATTTGCACAACTTTTTATTCCACTTTCATCTCCCTACTGGAGTTATGTATGTCGTTTCACTTTGTTCACTTACTTTTCGCCTTCAGCTAACCCCACGGAAATAAGAAAGGACCTCTATATCCCTAGACGAGAACAGAAGCCCTTTCAAAACAAAATAAACCAGACTTTTATTACCATTATTATTCGAGATTCACACCTCTAATCCAATCGTATAAAATTGCACAGAAATAATTTGATTGGCAATTCTTTTATTTAGATTTTTTATACATATCACAGAAAAATAAAGCGAGAGGAATCTGCTAACTTCTATTGCGTCAGACACCCCCCTATCTTTTTACAAAAAGAGAAATCTAATAATAGAAATCTGTTATTCTAATTTTTTATTATGAGTAAAATACTAGCATTGTTTTTCTTCTTCAAATTCAAAATATTTGTAATATTGATGACTTGTATACATATGTTGTAATATATAGTGTAACCCCGGGAATGATTATTCAGTAACAACAGCTTTTAGTTATGAAAGTATAGTTTTTCTTAATGAGCAGTGTGATAGCAATATATAAAAGTTGTAAAAAAGACGATTTTAGTGAATTTATCCTTACCTTTGTATGTATGGGTTATTATACCTGAACGACAATAAGAGAAACATGCAGATACATAATAAATTCCGATTATAAAACACCTTATTATATTGAATGTATGTCGATATGGAGCAGATTCATAGGAACTAGAAAATCAGAGGAAACCAATAATGTCATCGGTAATCAAATCCATATGTGCCATATGATGCCCTCACGTTATGCCATAGTAGATGTTGAGATTGGTTTAAAGGACCATAAGATTCATGATATTGGTGCACTCCGTCATGATGGTGCAATATATCATAAAACTTCTAAAGAAGAACTATTTGAATTTCTTAATGACGTAAACTATGTCTGTGGACATAATATCATTCATCACGATGCCAGATATCTGTTCACAGATGAAGCATGTCGCTGGCTTCTGGTCGATACACTTTATATCTCACCTTTATTGTTTCCGGAACGTCCTTACCACAAGCTTGTGAAAGATGACAAACTGATAAGTGAGCAGATGAACAATCCGGTAAATGATTGCGAAAAAGCAAAAGATCTGTTATTAGACGAAATAACACGCTGGAATTTATTGCCAAACGAAAAACGCAGGCTATTTGCCTCGTTGTTAAAGGACAAGAAAGAGTTTGAGGGCTTTTTTAGCATGGTGGGAGCGGAATATATCAATGAGGGGGTATCTGAACTAATAAGAAACCTTTACGTAGGGAAAATCTGTCAACATGCAGATCTTGACATGTTGGTCAGGCAACATCCTTGCGAATTGGCATATGCATTGGCTCTAATTGCCACTACCGACTATCGTTCTATTACTCCCGGATGGGTACTCCACAATTATCCCGGAGTGGAATTTGTAATAAAACTCCTGCGTCATGCCAGTTGTAACGAAGGCTGTGTTTATTGCAATAGCCAATTGGATGTGCTCCATAACTTAAAAGCATTTTTTGGATATGGACGATTCCGTACATATGAAGGCGAGCCACTTCAAGAGCAAGCTGCTCAGGCCGCGGTGAAAGGTAAGTCATTGTTGGCAATATTCCCTACCGGCGGTGGGAAATCGCTTACTTTCCAATTGCCTGCACTTATGGCAGGCCGTTCTGTACATGGACTTACGGTTGTTATCTCGCCATTGCAGTCGCTGATGAAAGACCAGGTAGATAACCTTGCGGATAGGGGGATTACTGATGCTGTAACCATTAATGGTTTGTTAGACCCTATTACAAGGTCACTGTCAATACAAAGAGTACAAGACGGAGAAGCTTCGCTTTTGTACATATCTCCTGAAATGCTCCGTTCAAAGACCATCGAGAGAATATTGATGGGACGCCACGTTGTGAGGTTTGTGATAGACGAGGCACACTGTTTTTCTTCATGGGGACAGGATTTTAGGGTTGATTATCTTTATATAGGTAAATTTATTAGTGAATACCAGCAAAAGAAAAAATGCAAGGGCCCGATACCTGTGTCTTGTTTCACTGCTACGGCCAAACAAAAAGTAGTGCAAGATATCTGTGATTATTTCAAACATACATTGGATTTAGACTTAGAGTTGTTTGCGTCAACGGCTTCAAGAACGAACCTGCGTTATTCCGTCATATATGCTGAAAGTGACGATGATAAATATTTAAAACTAAGGGAACTTGTGGCTGAATCCGATTGTCCGACAATTGTTTATGTATCACGTACCAAACGTACAGAAGAACTGGCTATCAAATTAACCCGTGATGGTTATAATGCATTACCTTTCAATGGCAGGATGGAACCTGATGAAAAGATTGTAAACCAGGATGCATTCATGAATGATCAAGTACGCATCATTGTGGCAACATCAGCTTTTGGCATGGGAGTCGACAAGAAAGATGTCGGTCTTGTAGTGCATTATGATATATCCGATTCGTTGGAGAATTATGTTCAGGAAGCAGGCAGAGCCGGTCGTGATCCCAGCCTCAGCGCACGTTGCTATGTGCTTTATAGTGACAACGACCTAGACAAGCATTTTATATTATTGAACCAGACGAAGCTAAGTATTAGTGAGATACAACAGATCTGGAAAGCTATAAAAGACCTTACCAGACAACGCATGAAAGTCAGCTGTTCTGCATTGGAAATTGCACGTCAGGCAGGTTGGGACGATTCGGTATCCGATATTGAGACACGTGTTCGGACAGCTTTAGCGGCTTTGGAACAAAGTGGATACTTGGTAAGAGGGAGTAATATGCCTCATGTATATGCCACAGGCATTACGGTAAGGAACATGGATGAAGCAAGAAAACGTATATCAGCATCGCTGCTCTTTGGCAGTGACGAAATAGAAAAGGCAGTCCGAATCATTAAATCATTAATATCCCAGAAATATATTGCCAAAGCTCAAGATTCAGAAGCGGAGTCGCGGATTGATTATCTGGCAGACATTTTGGGAATAAGCAAAAGAGAAGTCATATCCGTGGTGGAACGAATGCGACAGGAAGGCATATTAGCCGATAGTAAGGATATATCTGCTTATTTGTTGGATACAGGTGACTCGGAAAGAAAATCACAAATACTCCTTGAACGTTTTGCAAAACTCGAACAATATATCCTTACCCACATTCCTGACGGGTCTTTGCGGATATCATGCAAGCAACTGAATGACAATGCTGTGAATGACGGAATCAATACATCCAAAGAAAAAGATATCCGTACACTACTCTATTTTCTTACCGTTAAGGGATATACTCGCAAGAAAGAGGATGAGGTCCACAATATGGAAATCAGTCGTCTGGCAGATATGGAATTAACTATCAAACGTTTTGAAAGGCGATTGGAGGTGAGCCGTTTTGCCATAGAATGGCTATACAGGCTAACCGCTGATACAGGAAAGGGGAATAAGGCCGTTCAATTTTCTGTAGTAGAACTTTTAAATCAAATAAAGTCAACTCCCCAATCTTTTTTTAGTGGGTTTGACAATCTACAGTTGGAAGACGTGGAGGAAGCACTTTTATATCTGTCAAAAATCGGTGCGCTCAAACTCGAAGGCGGCTTCTTGGTCCTTTATAACACCATGAATATACAAAGAATAAAGGATAACAAATCGAGATATAGACAGGATGACTACCGGATGCTTAATGAATTCTACAAGCAGAAGATTCAGCAAGTTCATATTGTGGGTGAATATGCTAATCTGATGGTAAAGGATTATAATTCAGCTTTGCAATATGTTCAGGACTATTTCCAAATGGACTACAAGAAATTTGTCACCAAATATTTTAAAGGAGAAAGAATTAGTGAAATACAGCACAACTTGACACCACAGAAATACAAACAATTGTTTGGTCAGCTGTCCAAACGTCAAATGGAGATTGTTGCCGACAAGGATTCACGTTGCATCGTTGTCGCGGCAGGTCCTGGCAGCGGAAAGACACGTGTACTAGTCCACAAACTCGCATCACTTCTTCTGCTTGAAGATGTAAAACACGAGCAACTTCTGATGCTAACGTTTTCAAGAGCAGCCGCTACAGAATTCAAACAAAGACTTATGGAACTGATAGGCAACGCTGCTCACTTTGTTGAAATAAAGACATTCCACTCCTATTGTTTTGACCTCTTGGGGCGGATAGGAAACCTTGAAGATGCCAAAAATGTCGTAGCAAAAGCTACCGAGATGATTAATCAAGGAGAAGTGGAACCAAACAAAATAGGCAAAACGGTACTGGTCATAGACGAAGCTCAGGACATGGGCGTTGAAGAATATGCACTTGTAAAGGCCCTTATGAATAAAAACGAAGAGATGCGTGTGATAGCAGTAGGCGATGATGACCAAAGCATTTATGAATTCCGTGGGGCCGATTCCGGATATATGTACCAGCTGTCACAGGAGCCCGGCAGCAAGTTGGTCGAGATGACTGAGAATTATCGCAGTGCGCACCAACCAGTTAATTTCGCCAACGAATTTGTGCGAGGTATCAGTAAAAGGATGAAAAGCACACCAATTATCTCAATGAGGGAAGAGGATGGTTGGGTTGGTGTGACACGCCATCAATCAAAGTATATATTTCAGCCGCTCGTTGAGGAATTGATTCATTATCGGGGGAGCGGTACCTCGTGTGTGCTCACCCAAACGAATGAAGAAGCTGTAATCTTGGTAGCTCTTTTGCGGAAATATGGCATAAACAGCAAGTTGGTACAGTCTATGGATGGTTTTCTTTTCTGGAATATGGCGGAGATGAGGTATTTCTTGAGGTATCTGGACAAACGAGTGAGGACACCTCTAATTCCAGAGGAATTATGGAAAGACGCCAAACATGCAACCTTTTCCGCCTATGACAGGAGTCAAAGTCTGACATATATAAAACGTTGTGTACAACTGTTTGAACAAACCAACAAAACCAAATATTTTAGTGATTTCAAAGAGTTTGTCTTTGAGTCATCAGTGGAAGATTTCTGTGATGTTTCAGGCGCAGATGTTGTGGTATCGACTATTCATAAAGCTAAGGGGAGAGAATTTGATGACGTATATATGCTCATATCTGATAATTATTCGAAAAATGTTCATTTGATGCGCCGGTATTATGTGGGAATGACCCGTGCAAAAAAACGATTGTTTATACATACAAATGGCGATTGCTTTAATCACTTAAGTGTGGGCCAGTACCATATCAGCACAAAAGAGTATGAAATGCCAGAAGAAATAGTTCTCCAACTCTCTCACAAAGATGTTTATTTGGGATTTTTCAAAGAACTTAAGCAAGAGGTATTGGCATTAAAAAGTGGAGATTTTTTAAATTACAACAATTTCGTTTTGTATAACATCCTAACTAAAAAACCGGTAGCGAAGTTGTCACAAAGCATGCAGATTACATTGTCAGAATGGCAAGACAAAGGTTATAAAGTGAAATCCGCATCTGTTCGATTCGTTGTGGCATGGAAGCCCAAAGATGCACCGAAAGACGGACCGGAAATAGCCGTCTTATTGGCAGATTTGCTTCTTTCCTTGTAATCAAAATGTATGACAGTTACTTCTTTCAATAAATAGAACGATGGCCGTATCTCAATTCGAAGTAAAATAATCCAAGCAAAATCTGTCACGAGCAAATTTGAATAAATATAGGGTATCAAATTTCAGGAATAGCATTTGGTCTCAATACCGTATTTTAGAATATTCTAAAATCTAAGGGATTTTTTTTGTTATTACAAAAAAACAATATGTTTTTGTAATATTCTTCGTACATTTTATCCTCTGAAATGTGGCAAATATTTTTTTCTGTCGTATTTTTGCAGTGTAAATATCTATAATATAGATACCAATGGATCAATTTTGATACAAGATAATAGAAGAATCATGGTCTAAAAAAAGGCTGTGTGATTATTTGCTTGTTCTTCAGAAGGAGGATTGTTCATCTTCTGAGCAATACATTCTGTCTTTCTTTGAAAAGTTGTTTGCCCTTCTGGTAACTTCTTATATGAGCCAGGATTTAGAGAGAGGTGATAATTATTTGCAGCGGGCTGCTAATGGATTGAGTAATGAAACTTTATGGAAAACCGCAACAAAAATATCTATGAATGTTCCGGGTGTTTTAGGCAAGAGCGTAACTTTTGTTTCCGTCTATCTGGCCTTGAAGTCTTTCTCCAATTATGTCCGTTGGCGTGATTACAGTCTTACGCATAAAACGATTCTTCCTTTATCCGCATTATTTCCTGAGTTTATCCGGTGTATTATAAGTTTTCCTGTTTATGACAAATATCTTGATTTTATAACCTTGATCTATTCTGCGCATTATTACCTTTATGATGAGGAGTCTCCCTAATTTTCGGATTTTATATTTGATATGCTCCGATCCCGGGATTGTAAGGTGAATGACAGATTATACGATGATTTATGTCATTCGTCTTTTCTCTATGAGATACAGACTGAATTCCGTGATTATTGTGTCAGAAAAAATATAAAGGAGCAGTCTCTCTTTTTAATGGATCCGCCTTCTCCGCAGGAGCCTGTCTCTCCGTCCGGCCCACAACTGGATCCTACTGCCCCCTCTTCCTGTGGTACTTCAATCAGTAAGAAAGACTATTTCCCCAACCTGTCATTGGATGAGAGGAAGATCCGTATCCTTTATAATGCATTGATAAGGAACGGCTTTATTTCACCTGATACCGATTATTCCGTTTTTCATTTTCGTTTTTCCGGTAAGAGCAAGCCTGTGGAGACATCGCCCGTATGCTGGGACAAGAAAAAGAAGGAGCTTGCTTATCTGATAAAACGTTTGACTCGTAAGGATATTCATGATCCGGATTGTAAAGATGCTACCAGCAACGATGTCTACTCCAAAACTAAAAAGTTCTTTATAGTCAAAGTAGAGAGTGGCGTCCTTCCGATAATCTTAGTGACATGGCTTCTAATTTGAATTTTGCGGACAAAGAAATGGTTGATGGCCTGTTGGATGAGCTTTTTGAATGCAGCTGATTGTTTTTTGATCCCCCTTTTTATTTCTGCCGGTTGGAAGGAATGGCCGTTTCTCTTTTTTATAGGGAAGCGTTCATCTTGATGTCTGAGGATACTGTCCGTTGATTCTCTATTTCCCTTTGATACCGCATACCCTTTATCACAGTATGCACAGTTTTGGGTATATTTCTGTTTCTATCCACTTTCTATCGTTCGGATATTGTTTCTATCATCGTGCCCAAATGCTTCTATCGTTTCTATCGGGGGGTATATCGGGGCCTGTAAATGCTTATTTTCGCACACACTAACCAAAAACACAATATATGATGAAAATATTAGATCCGATCAGGATTCTTGAAACCATTGAAAAGCTGGGTGCCAGAAAGAGCATCAAATACGCTTTCATAGGGACAGGTTGCATACTGGTTGTTGTAGTTCCTATTTGTTATGCTATTACGTCCGTCAAATCTCGCGGTAAGAGTAAGGAGCAGAATAATGCATCTGCGAACAAACAGGGGGAAATTAAGTGTACTTCTGAATGTAAGATACGGGGGAAGGATCAGACCCACGCCCATCGTATGGAGGAAAATGCACAAGTTCACGAACATCATATGGAAGAGATTGAAGCCAAGAAAAAGGCTGACATTGAAAAAATGGAAAAACGTGATGAACTTCGTAAGGACAGAGATGCGGAAAAAGCCAATCAGCCCCTTGTCGGTCTCCATTTGAACGGCATACCTGAAAGCTACCACGAAGCTGTGAAAAGCGGTACTGTTCATGTCAGCCAGGAAAGGAGTCTTGGATTCTCCTGGCTGCGGGAGGGGTATGATACCGGTCTTGCCGGTCCGACCGACTGTGGAAAATCAGTTTTCATTATGCAGGTTGCTACGGCTTTGGCGCGAGGTCGTTGTGATGTAAACTTGTCTTCAGAATGGCATGACATACCACCGATGTCGGTTGTCATGTTCTCTCTTGAGCAGAGCAACCATGAGATAAGGGAGTATTATGACTCCGTTATTGATAATTTGTCTACCATCAAATTATATGCCGGAAGCCAGATAACCCCTGCCCATATTATCACTATCATTAAGGAAGAGCTGGAGAAAGCCGGTGGCTTGGGAGTGGTTGTCATTATTGATAACTATACCAAGCTTGAAGGACAGTCGGGTGTCAAAGCCATGAGGTAATTTTGTGCGGATTTGGACTATCTCCGTCGGCTGGGCCTGGAAAAGGGTAAACCTCTGACGCCTCTTAAGGTATGTCATGCCAAGTCTGACTGGAAACTAACCAATCCTTTGACTCCTGCAAGTGTAAGAGGAGACAAGAGGAATGTTTGTTTCACAAACAATTTTCTGTATCTTACATATTGCAAGCTGGGTTCTGATAAGCGTGTACTTGGTTTCATGAAATTGAAGCATGGTAATAAGGAAGCCGTTTCCATATTGGAGTTTGTCGGTACAAAAATAGATCAGTTCCGCTACGTTGGAAAAGGCGGTAAGAAAGATCTTAGTGAACCGGCAGAACCTGCTGAAGAGAGCAGTGGTAATAAAGGTGGCCCGGGTCGGAAATCTAAATATGGTCTTGAGGAGGTCATGGTCTTTTATAATATGGTACAGTCGAAAAAATGTACATACGAAGATGTTAAGAGGGATTATGGTATTTCGAGAAGTGCGATAAGGAAAAGGGTCTATCGTGCCCGTATAGCATATGGTACACATGGGTGATAAAAGATTACAATAGAATGTACAGATAGTGATATTATTTCATGTGTCTTGTTGTCTGTGAAAGGGGAGGACAAATTCAAAGGGGATAAATGTTGTGGATTGTATAAATTGCATACAATCAGAAAGATATAAAAAATAAAGAGATGTGGGTGATTTGTCCCCCTTTCGTGTCTCGCTTCCGAGTACATGTCAATTTTTCACTGACCGATTTATAGTACATGATCAATGACACTACTTCGAATGTACAGGTCTCTGCTTTCATTTATCCTACTTCGTCTGCTTGAAAAAACGAAAGGCAACTATTGAAACTTATTCCTTCAACAATTGCATTGTCTTCTCTATCCCCGATACTCACTGAGATCTCATCTTCATCAACTCCCTTTTGTATTATGAGCAACTGGACTCTGCAATATTTTTCTGCATCCAAACTACCCTTTAACCAGTCTACAGGATGCAACATTTTTGTGTCCACGAGAACTACTATTATTATGAAGTGGTTAATTAAATAGTATAGTTCGTAACTTTTATAGAGATGATGGTAGCTCCATCGTATTCGGTTTACAGGAGCCGATTACAAATCACTTTGTGCTGCCTTGATGGAAACCGATAGGTAGTGAGCGACAAATGAAAGTCATCCCAAAAGATGGATAGGTGAGTTATAGGGAGATGAATGAGAATGGACTATTGCTGAAGCATCGTTATTGCGTAAGTAGAAGTCACATCAAAACCAAAATCTAAAAGTAATTTAGGGGTAACTGTTGGGGACACCTGTTTACCAACGCTAGATGTGCGATGTAAATATGGCATGAACCTGCGTAGGCTCTATAAAGGAAGGTGAGAAACAGCTATGGAATGCCAAGAGAAAATACTAACGCATTGACATGCAAGATAGAAAGTACTGTTGTTCGTATCTGTGTCGGGTTGTTCTGTAGTAATGATAAAGCTTCTGTAATGGGAGTATACCAACCGAATCATGGCTGGGATGAAGATTAACAGACGAGGAAATTGACGGCTGGTATCCTTGGTGGAAAACTCTTGATGAAAATGGCAATCAGCTGGGTTATGGAAGGATAGCCAAACTGATTGGAGTGAGTAAGAATGATGTGAAAAATGCTTTTAGAAAGTATGAGAAAGAAATCGGATTGAGTTAATACAGATAAGAAGGACACCACACACCGGCGCTCTCCTTTCTCTTTTTTAGGGGTGTAAATGCCACTTTACAGGAGTGTAAATGCTGAATGTATGAGTTTTCGATTAATTCAGCATATTATAACGAATTGCATTGTATATCAATTGCTTATATATGAAAAAAAACTATCTATCTCTTAGAGGGGGTAAAACGTTGCACCTTGAATATGATAATGGGCGTGATGACAATAATTCATCGGCCTTTACACTTCTCTATTCCATGTATAATTTGTTTTTTAAATCTCTCTCTTTTTTAATAGTAAATGCACAGACATACATTTTGCCAAAACAAGAGAAAAGATTGTATGTCATAATGTTCAATTTGAAAAAGTCGAGACTGTCTAACAAGTCTCTTTTTAACGATTTCTCCCTATCAGAACAAGGTGATTTTTTTTCTCGGGTTGTTAGACAGTCTTATTTTTCTAAAGAAGAGTGCTTTACAAATCCTCTTAATATCAAAGTCTTACATGAAAAACTATTTGGTCACCTTGTAAGTTCCGCTTCCATAGTTCTTTGACTTTATCTCTCCGGGAAGAGTTACGGTGGCGGTCACACCCTTAGGAATGGTGAATTTCCAAATCCAGGTGTCTCCTTCATATTTCCAGGCGCTTTTGATGAGTCCGGCGGCGGAACGGTATTTGGCAGTTACGTGTCCCAATCGCTTGTCTGGAATGGGCTTCATAATGATATGCTTGAAGCCGGGGGTGACAGGATCGGCTGCGATGCCGGCAACGGTTTCCCAAATCCATTCACACACACATCCGTAGGCATAATGATTGAAGCTGTTCATGCCGCGTGGTCCCATTCCTTTGTCTATCATATAGCTGTTCCACCGTTCCCAGATGGTGGTAGCTCCATTGTCCACAGAGTACAGCCAGCTTGGATTCTTACGTTGGAAGAGCAGTTCATAGGCAATGTCTTCCATGCCATTCTCCGTGAGGGTAGCCATGAGGATGGATGTGCCCAGGAATCCGGTCTGCAAGCAAAGATCGTGTTGTGCGAAGTTTTCGCGCAGGCGGTCTATCATCTTCGATTTGGCTTCGCCTTCCACAAGTTGGTTCTTCAGGGCGAACAAGGCAGGAGTTTGCATAGTGTTGAGGATGGCGGTTTTGAAGGTGCCGTCCTCGTTGAGGAAGTTCTCTTTGATGTATGCCTTTGCCGAATCAGCCATTTGCTGGTACTTGCCGGCATCGCGACCGGTGGCGGCGGCCATGTCCCGCATCATGAAAGCATCTATCACCCAGTAGGAAGCACTCAAATAGTTCCAGTAGCTGATGGCATCAGGAAGCGGACCTTGGGGAGAAAAAGCCAGTCCGCTGCAGCTTTCCAACGGTTCATAGCTCAACCAGTCGGCCCATTGGTAGTTGCCGTTCTCACTGCAGAGGGTCTCATGGTTATACTTGGTGTCGTTGATATGGTTCATAAACAAGTTCATGGCGTTCCAGTTTTCCTCGATGATTTGCGTATCACCGAATTGTTTCCATACTGTCCAAGGTACGATGATTCCGGCATCGGCCCAACCCAAACGCATTTTCTCATCGCCGTATTGTGCCAATGGAGCCACTCCGGGGAATCCGCCCAAACTGTTCTGGGTATCGCGCATGTCACGCATCCACTTGTGGAAAAACTTCATGGTGTTAGCAAAGAACGTACCAGTTTCTGCAAACACTTGTGTGTCTGCTGTCCATCCCAGTCGCTCGTCTCGCTGCGGACAGTCGGTAGGTATAGACAGGTAGTTGGATAGCTGTCCCCAATAAGTGTTGGAGATGAGCTTGTTCACAAGGTTGTTGCCTGTGGTGATAATGCCGGTCTCCAGTTCCTTTGTGATGGAAGTGACGGGTATGGACTTTAACGACTTGATGGCGACATTTCCGGTGGCAGTTATGGCGACATAGCGGTAGCCGAAGAAGGTGCAGTGAGGATAATAAGTCACATAATTATTTCCGGCAGCAAAGGTGTAATCCAGACGGATGCCGGTGTGGGGGATGCGCAGATTTTCGCGGTGGCAGCTTCCTTCCGGACCGTCCATGCCGCGAATCTTGGCACCATTGCCGTCATTGAGCAACTCTGCGGGAAGGCATGTCAACACTGTTCCCTCGGCAGCTTTGAATACGAAAGAGGGTACACCGGCACAATTTTGTCCGAAGTCCACCACTAATGTCTCTCCCGGACTTACGGTCATCTCCGTGCCCGATGTGAACTCACGGGTGATAATCACCTTACCGAACTCATTCTCCTTCGCTCCTTCTATATTCTTCCAGGCATATGCTCTGACAGGAGCGAGGGCGAGATCTGTGCGCAGGTAGACTTCTGCTCCGTCCGAAGGTAGGATGTCGCCAGAGAATTCGGTATTCTCTTCGGGAATGGAGAGTTCATCCACACATTCGTAGCCCATCGGTTCGCGTGCATCGTACTCTTCTCCGTCAAAGATACCGGCATGTTTCACTGGGCCGGCAATTCCGGCTTTCCAGTTTTTAAGGTCAGTACCGTAGCGCTTCTTGCTTCCGTCAGAAAAAGCCAGTTCCAGAACACCGCGGAAGGCACATTTCTTGCCTATCATACCGTCATGTCCTCCGGGGGTTATGATTTTGTCACCCCACCATCCCGGCGTCACCTGTACGGAGAGCATGTTTTCGGCGTTTGGTTTGGTACGGATGATATCTGTAATATCATAGGTGAAAGAGCGTTTGGTCTTGGCATAGTGTGTGAAACCCGGTTTCAGAAACTCCCTGCCTACAGGTTTCCCATTCACATATAACTGGTAAACTCCTAGTCCAGCGGTCATCCACTTGGCGGAGACAATTTTCTGTTCGTTTCTCACGGTGGATACGAACCAACTCGCGCCATCGGCTGCGCGCCCGTTGTTATGTCCTTTCACTACAGAAGCGTCTACTGCGGAAATCCATTTGGATTCGTTCCAGGCTGATGCTTCCAATGCGTCGGTACGTTTTCCGACTTCGGTTGCGTTTATCAGTCCGCTATTCGAGAAAAATGCGAGAATCATTATCGGGATAAGATTCGCAAAACAATGGAGACTCATTTTCATACTTATATATAATTTTTAATATTAAAAGATTAACTTGGGAATGTCGTTTTAGTTTTACGGAATTTGCACAACAAAATTACAGAATTATATGATATGACAGACGATTTCTGCATTTTTTT
>NZ_KV804458.1:19080-47775 GCF_001811315.1 Bacteroides sp. HMSC067B03
TTTTTTTGACTTAACGATGGTTTCTATTCAATCTGAAACTGACTCATAAGTTCGATCCGGTTGAACAGGTGGCAGGAGCTTTTTACGTTGGATGATCGATTATCGGGCAAAACTATGATTATTAACAAATAATATAATAAATACATTCATTCTGTTGTATCAATTGTTTGTCAAATAAGAAAAGAAGATGCCAATTATTCATTGTAATCATTCTCTGTTCTTGACACGAGAAACTCGAATAAACTCTATTTAAGTTTTTAATAAATAATGAGGGGCTATAAACGGTGTTCAAGTCTATTATAAACTCTTTTTTGACATTTTCAATATTTGAAATGGAATTATTGCAACAGAAATGAGGTCATACCAGCATTTTGAGACCTCATGTTATTTATATTTTTTCATTTTGATACCATAATATCAAAATCATGGATAGCTTTTATTCTTTTATTTCCATTATGTTTTCGAAATAAGTTTTCCAGCTTGATTCAGAATAAGTTATATCGGTTCCGGCAAGTACATAGAGTGTGGCTCCTTTCGTCAAATCCGCACTGAAAGAAGGAGCTGTCAAATGAAACTTAGGAGGAACAACAGATAGCATCGTAATTGTTTTATTGGTGCTCCATGGAATGTAATGTCTCCACTACCTAATGTGACATTGGTGAGGAGAGAGCGATTGGCAAATGCACCTGAACTTATCGTCGCAATATGCTTAGGAATGATAATATGGGTTAAGGAACTGCAAATATAGAATTTTGTATGGCTATAACCTTCATTCTCTCAAAAATCACTGACGGATAAAACTTTTTAGTGTTGACAAAGAAGAAGGAGGAGATATATTTTTCTGTTTATCATATATTTACGTTCTTGCATATCTTATTATTGGGGCAGACAAAATTAAGCAGGAAAAATGCTAAAAAAGACCTATTTGGTCAGTCGCTTACGTTTTAACCAATTTATTGCTATATTTGAAAACAGGATTCAAGTATAAAAACTGAATCCTGAAGTTTTCTATTTACACAAAATTATGGACAGTGCCTTTTCAAATTCTATCCGATACGGTAAATGTAAACAATTACATCAAATACTTATTGCATCTGCATTGAATTTGTTGCTACCAAGAATGAATAGAGGGCGTTAATACACGCCCTTCCAATATTTGCACTAGGTCTAAATGGCTTCAATATCAGCGGATGACATTCTCCCAGTCAAACATGTCAAGCTCCGGAATATCTCTAATAGAAACTCCGATCTGTTTGAACAAAAACAGAATCATTCGTTTTTTTATTTTTTAGATAAAACCATCTTCTATTATCAATACACCCCTGAGGTTTTTGGGGAAGTTCATCTATTGAGGTAATACCAAGTGCTTTATGAAGAAGTTTTTCATTAAGCTTTTTCTTCCCTTTTATGTAAAACAAAAGATATTTATCTTTATATTTAATCAAATCAGAAGGAAGCTGCGGTTCTTCTTCCTCGGGAATATAAGTATTCCAGTTTGCTGAATAATAATATAACCAGTAATCTTTTGTCTCGTACTGATAAACTGTAATAGTCAAGTGTAATCGGTAACTTTGTCTCGTCAAAAATCGGAAAAGTAAAATCGACATGATTCTAAAAAAAATAGCATTGTAATTTTGTGGTGCGAACTACTAATTACAATGCTATGACCGAGACTTCCAATTAAAGAAGTATCTGATGTGGTACAAAGTTAACGAATTATTTTCAGATAGCCTAAATAAGACACAAATAGGTCAATCCTTAGGTCTTCACCGTCAAACGGTGGCCAAGTATCTGTCTATGACAGAAGAAGAGTTTATTTCCAGCCAGAGCTATGACCGTCATTACGGTCATAAACTTGACGGCTATGAATTTTATGTAGTCAATGAGTTGCGCAAGTGGCCTTTTTTGTCCGCTCCGCAACTCCATGACCGCTTGAAAGAGCATTTTTCGGATCTTCCCTGCGTACCCCCCCAAAAAAAAACGGTCTTCAACTTCGTCAACCGGTTGCGTTTAACGCACCATCTTCCCAAGGAGTTTGAAAAGAGTTACCGCCCCTACGAGAAGCAACCCGGGACTCCCTATGGCGAATACGCCCAATGCGACTTCGGTGAACGGTGGATGAAGACACTTCAGGGACAGTCTTTAAAAGTGTATTTCTTTGCGATGTGTCTGAGCCGCAGCAGGTATAAGTTCGTCTACTTTAGCCGTACACCGTTTACCACCGCTCTTGCGGTTTATGCCCATGAACTGGCTTTCGAGTTCTTCGGGGGAGTACCCCGAAAAATAGTTTATGACCAGGACAAGATGTTTCTTGTCAATGAAAACCTTGGTGACCTGGTGCTTACCCGCGTTTTCCGCACCCTTGTCCGTGAACATGGCTTTGAACCCGTGTTCTGTCGCAAATCCGATCCCCAGAGCAAAGGTAAGATAGAGAATGTCGTCAAATATGTGAAGTACAACTTCCTTCGCGGCCGCGAGTTGGTTGACATGGACCTGCTCAACAAGGTAAGTCCTTGGCTGGTTGGAACGCACGGCCAACGGCACGGAACATCACGGCATACGTCGTGTCCCGTCTGAGGAGTTTGAGACGGAAAAAGCACACCTCATGCCTTATAAGGGAGTCCCGACTGTTCCTTGCGAAACCCTCTTGCCGCATCACGTGCGAAAGGACAACGTGATAACCTACCGGGGCAATTATTACAGCGTTCCCACAGGCACCTACCACGGCCATCAGACGCTGGTCTATATCGAAGAAAAAGAAGGCCGGCTATATATCTACAGCCATGAGACAGGCAAAACCCTTGCCGTTCACAAAATAAGCGGAGATAAGGGGCGTCTGGTAAGCAATACCTCCCACCGGCGTGACCGCGAAGCCTCGCTGGATGATTATGAGGCTTTTGTACGCAAAGAACTTCCCGCAAGCACGGTGATTGATACATATTTATCACAACTACGTGTGCATAAGGCCCGTAATTACCGCGACAGCCTCCAGTTTATAGTCCGGCGCCACGCGGCATACTCGGATATCACGCTTACCGAAGCTTTTGACGAGTGCCTTAAAGCAGGTGTCTTCAACGGATGCAGCCTGATGGAGGTTGCCGAGACCCTCAGGATCCGTAAAGGAGCCCCCCCATTGAGGTCCGGACGGAAACCGAGCCGGTTCCCGGGGCTGATACATCCGCCATGATCCCCGAGAAAACAGACATATCCACCTTTAACACCCTTTTCGTATGATAACAAACGAACAAATCAAAAACCTGTGCTCGCGTCTGCGCCTGTACGCTCTGCCACGCCTGCTGGAATCAGAAGCTCATCTGGCGCAGGAGCAGGGAAAAAACCATGTAGAGTTCCTGCATGACCTGCTCTCCCGCGAGGTTCAGGAAAGAGACAGCAAGGACTTCCAACGGCGGCTGAAAGCGGCGGCCTTGCCGGCAAGACACGACCTCGACCTTTTCGACCACAACTACTCGCAAGGTATAACCGCACCAAGATTGCGTGAACTGCGCCGGCTGGGGTGGCTCGAACAGAATTACAACCTGATACTCATGGGACCTTCCGGAACAGGTAAGACCTTTATCGCCGCAGGACTCGTGTACGAAGCTGCGGGGCAGGGATACAAGGCGTATATGGTCACGATGGAGGATGTCATAAACACCATCAAGATGAAAACGCTGATGCCTTCGGCCATGAGCGCATACAACCGTCTGCTCAAAGCCGACCTGGTAGCCATCGATGACATAATGCTCTTCCCGGTGAAAAAAGAGGATGCCGCAGGATTCTTCAATCTGATCAACACGCTTCACGAGAAAGCCTCACTGATAATTACCACGAACAAGGCACCCACCGAATGGGGCAAAACGCTGGATGACGAAGTGCTGGCTTCAGCAATACTGGACAGGCTGTTATATCACTACGAGGTCATAAAACTCACCGGGCAAAGCTACCGGATGGGAAACCGAAAATCCATTTTTGAAGAGGAAAAAGACACATCTTTGGCTGGGGGTACCCCCAGCCAAAGATGACCGACATTAAAATGTAATCAATAGTATAAACTGATAGTCTCTATTATTAGATGGTGATTTAACTTTACCGAAAAATGACGATTTAAAATTTGCTTATTACATCAAGACTTGTTCTGACAGTTTGTTTACTATCTTACAAAAAAAACTGTCCGATGACATTTGCGAATGTTACATACATTTCCTCACTCTTACAACCGAATGAAGTTTTATCAGCTTCATTCGGTTGTATTGTTTCCTGATTTTGCAGCTGATACTTTCTTGCGACTGTTATACCTTCTATAAAAGTCTGCATGGGCGTTTCCCGAAACAGTACTTCCCAGAGTGGGTTCTTTCCGTGTTGTAAGAGTTCATCCATGTGTCAAGGTCATTTTGCAGTTGTTCTATAGTGGCATAGATTTTCTTTCTGGATGCGATGGCATAGAACTCGTTCTGCACAGTTCTGTTGAACCGTTCACAGATACCGTTTGTCTGCGGATTTTTTGCCTTGATTTTCGAATGGTCTATATCCTCTACAGCCAAATACAGTTCATACTCATGGTTTTCTCTGTTCTCACAGTATTCCGTACCCCTATCAGTGAGCATACGCATCAACTTCAAGTCATATTGTTCGAAAAAAGGAATGACCCTATCGTTGAGCATATCAGCAGCTACAAGTGCATTTTTCCTATCATATAGCTTTGCAAACCCTATTTTGGAGTAAGTATTTATGACAGTTTGCTGATAAATGTGTCCGACACCTTTAATATATCCCACATAATAAGTATCTTGTGCGACAAGAAAACCGGGATAATAGGTTTCGATTTCTCCATGAGCTTGTTTTTCCTCTTTCGCTTTTTCCAATGCCGCTACCTGGTTCTCGTCAAGGACGATACCCTCTTGTTCCACTTTGGTGGATAATGCTTTCAGCGTTTTTGGAAAGTCTCCATATCATGTCGTAACCATATGGAATGTACCCCTCCCGGCGAAATAAGAATACCTTTCTTACGGAGTTCATTAGATACACGGACTTGTCCTAATGCGGGGTTGTCTATTGCCATTTGTACAACAGTCTGTTCGATATGTTCCTCCACACGGTTCTTCATGACCGGTTTACGGCGGGAAATCTCCTGCAAGGCAACTTCACCGCCTTGTTCGTACAACTCTTTAAAACGATAAAAACTGTCACGGCTATAGCCCATAATCTTGCAAGTTCGTGATATCTTTCCTAACTGTTGGGAAAGTTCTAGCAATCCCAGTTTGTTCTTAATGACTTTTTCTGCTGTCGTCATAACTTAATCTGTTTTCTATTACAAAGTTATTCTTTTTTATGCGTAACTGTCAGATTAAGTCTTGACTAATTCATATACAACAGAACAGCATTACCAATTACAGAACGATAATTACGACCTTCCAAATACATATTTTACAACCTTGGCATTAGCTTGTTTTTCTTAAATAAAGTCTCTTTCAATATAGATATCGGTTACTTTCATTGCTTCATCAACATGATTTAATGCCGAGTGGACTGTGTACTTATCAATGCCAACTTTATTGAGGGCAATGGTAGCCCATGAATGTCGTGCTGCATAGAATTCTAAATTATCTACTTTTAACAATTTGTCTATTTCCTTCAAGCCTACATTGATGGCTCTGTTAAGGTTGTTGGCTGTATTGTACATTTGATAGAATCTGAATGCTTTTTTACCTGTGTAATCTTTGTATTTCTCCATGAGAAAAGATAGGATAGGAAGAATTTTACTTTCATTTTAGCTTTATCAAGCCTTCTGCCTGTCGTTTTACTCCTGTTATAAGTGATTGTATTGTCTTGGAAAGCATTACAGCTATGTAAATCTACAGAGTTCATACCTATTAAACAGAAGGATAGAATAAAAGAGTCTTTAGCTAAGTTGAACGGGCGGATTCTTTCCTTACCATTGGCGTTGTAGATATAGGGCAACTTTAATATTTGATTAATTGTTTCTGCTGCCAATGCTTGTTTGCGTGTAGTTTCCTGCTTAGGGACTTCGACATGTTCAAATGGAGAATGTGGTATCAGAATTATATTCCTATCATAATCGTTGTACTTCTTCTTGGCTTCATTAAACAAGTGTCTAATACTTCCTAAATAGAGTGAAACAGTTCTATTGGAGGGAATTCGTTTTCCTTGTTTCTGTAATTGAATGACTTTTTTTCTCTTTTGAGGTTGAGGTATGTTTTGAAACCATTAAGGAGTTGAGAGGTCACTTCATTTGTCTTTAAATGCTCCTTGCCTAAATAGCTTATGAAAGAATTGAGGGCAGACTGATAATTCTTCTTTCCTTTGATATCTGTCATCTCCAACCATTCCTTACAAAACAGAATGAAGTCTATGGGCTGTGTCTGCTCTCGTTTTGATTTAAGGAAAACTAAAATATCATTTAAAGTGTAGTGATTTATCTCTAACTGGAGTTTGGTACATTTTTCTTGGTAAGTACTGATTAGCTTATCCACTTCTCTCTTTACGGTAGTACCTTCCTTGAAATTGAAAGATTTGGTTAAATCCTTAGAGGTTACAAACAGACTGCTTGATAGCCTTTTAACCTTTCTGTCCTGTGTAAATCTCACCTTGACATTGTAAGTTCTATCACTTCTTTGTTTGGCTCGTTGGACTTCTGCTTTGATTGTTAACATCTTAATCTATTAATTGGGGGTCAACAATAGGTCAACAACAAGGAAGATTAAGCAATATTTAGCATGATTTCAGTCTCCAAATAACCACTACCAACAAAAAGAAACCCCTCATAAGTACTTAACTTATAAGGGGGGGGGTGGAAGACCGGACTCGAACCGGCGACATTCAGAACCACAATCTGACGCTCTAACCAACTGAACTACATCCACCATGTCTGCGTTTCTCTAACGCGGTGCAAAGATAGATATTATCTTTAAATCTCCAAAAGATTCTGCTACTTTTTTTTATAAAAAAGATATTCTTTTATTCCCTGATTATGCTTGTTGAAGAGGGTTCGCGCATCATTTGTGAAGATTCTCAGAGAGTTACGAGCATTAACGGGAATGGAGTCAGAGGGGAGATTGATGGGTAGTAATTGATGATTTTTTTTTCCCGATTGAATCGGACGAGCTGTCCATACTAAACTATATTCACAATGATTGAGTCGGATGGTACTATCTTTTACTAATTCCATTCTGACCATCAAGCCGCCATCTGTGCGACGGGCAGACATGTTGGAAATATAATTTCCCAATGAGTAAACTACAAGATGTTTCTCTTTTGTAAGACTGTCTTCACGAACTTCAATAGGTTGTACGACATGGGGATGAGAACCAATAACATGATCCACTCCTTTTTGAAGCAGCCAGTCAGCTAAAAACTTCTGTTTTTTGCTAGGGAGTGACTGGTATTCGATTCCCCAATGCATACAGGCAATAATTGCGTCGGGATTCAGTGCTTTGCTTGCTTCGATATCTTTAGCTATGATTATTGTATCAATATAATTGACAATATTGGGGGGAGTGACAACGATTCCATTGGTGCCGTACGTATAGTTGAGCATGGCAATACGGAATCCGTTTTTCTCTAATAAAAGGGGATATTTGTTTTCACGTTCTTCAGAGTTGATGTATGTTCCGGCATGTGGAATATTCAAGGAATCTATAAGCTGTATGGTTCGTTCCAGACCTTTTCTGCCACGGTCGAGACTGTGGTTGTTAGCGGTTATCAGTACATTGAAACCGGCGTTATGGATGGCCGTCAGATATTCATCGGGAGCGCTGAAAGCAGGGTAGCCTTTGTATGGCTTTCCTCCGAGGGTTACTTCCAGGTTAGCTATCGCAAAGTCGGCTCTGCTTATTTCTTCTTTGACATATTCAAAATAGGACGAATAATCGTATCCTCCTTCTGTGGTGCGTGCAGCATTTATTTGTCCTTGATGTTGCATGAGGTCTCCTACGAAAAGAAGCGAAAGAGTATCTGTTTTCAGGCTGTCTGTTGTCGGTATTTGTACGGCAATGGTATTCTCTTGTGCTTTGCCGATGCAGGAGAATTGTGTAACCAAAAGAAGGGATACTAATAGTTTTTTCATGGATTCAAGAGGGGTTTATTGTGTCTTTTCGAGAATAATTTTACCTGAACGGATAGCAAACAGAAGGGGAGAGGGAGATTGTAGTTCTTTTCATAGTAGTCAGATTTAAGGGAGAGAAGGACAGTGAAAGTTACTTCACTGTCCTTCCATGTATTACTTATAAATAGCTTTTTTGCCGGCTAAAAGTGTATTTTTCATTAGCGATACAATTGTCATCGGTCCCACACCACCCGGTACAGGAGTGATGAAAGAGCATTTGGGTGCTACTTCGTCAAACTTAACATCCCCTGTCAACTTGAAACCGGATTTTTTGCTGGCATCCGGAACGCGGGTAGTACCTACGTCGATAACTACTGCACCTTCTTTTACCATTTCTTCTTTCACAAAATTAGGTTGTCCCAAAGCGGCGATAATAATATCTGCTTCCTGGCATTCCTTTATCAGATCTTTGCTACGGCTGTGGCATACAGTAACGGTTGCGTCACCCGGATACGCTTTCTGCATCATCAGAGAGGCCATTGGTTTGCCAACTATGTTACTGCGACCGAGTACTACACATTTCTTTCCGGAAGTTTCTATCTGATAACGTTTCAGCAGTTCGAGAATACCGTTAGGAGTGGCAGATACGTAGCAAGGAAGTCCGATAGACATACGTCCCACATTGATAGGGTGGAATCCGTCTACATCTTTACGATAGTCGATCGTCTCGATGACTTTCTGTTCGGAGATATGTTTCGGCAACGGGAGCTGTACGATAAATCCGTCTACGTCATCGTCATTATTCAGTTCGCGTACTTTTGCGAGTAGTTCTTCTTCGGTCACGTCATTTTCATAACGGATCAGAGAGGATTTGAATCCACAAACTTCGCAGGCTTTTACTTTGGCAGCTACATAGGTTTCGCTGCCGCCATCATGTCCCACAAGAATTGCTGCCAGATGCGGGCGTTTGCCGCCACGAGCTACAATTTCGGCTACTTCAGCTGCAATCTCTTGTTTTACTTGTTCGGAAATGGCTTTTCCGTCTATCAGAGTCATATTTTCAGAGTATTTATTGGTGATGGACAAAAGTAAAATAAATAACTGAACTCTCCAAAAGGATTGGAGTTTTTGTCAGGAGATGAGGCTTGGAATGTGTTGAGGGGGAGTTGGCGCCGAGCGAAAAATAGACTGCGATACAGTCTGGTTTATTGGTCAGGAAAATAGAATCTTTTACTTTATTCATTCAGAATATGTTTTTATAGAGGTATGTGCAATATTTGCGTATCCTTACTCTACTGCAAAAATAAAGGAGGAAGTACAAACTTCCTCCTTCTATCTGAAACAGAATAAGATTCTTTCTTACTTTTTCATTTTCGGCATCATCTTGCCCATTTTGCTGCTGGTCACCATCTTCATCATTTTGCGAGTCTGGTCGAATTGTTTCAGCAAACGGTTTACTTCCTGAATAGTCGTTCCGCTACCTTTGGCAATACGTGTGCGACGTGAGCCATTCAGTAATTCCGGATTAGAACGTTCTGCCGGAGTCATGGAATAGATAATAGCTTCGATGCTCTTGAAAGCATTATCGTCAATATCGATGTCTTTGATTGCTTTACCTACTCCCGGAATCATGGAAGCGAGTTCTTTTAGGTTACCCATCTTCTTGATTTGTGCAATCTGGCTGAGGAAGTCATTGAAATCGAACTGATTCTTGGCAATCTTCTTTTGCAAACGTTTTGCTTCTTCTTCGTCATACTGTTCCTGAGCACGTTCTACCAATGAAACGATGTCACCCATACCAAGGATACGGTCTGCCATACGTGCCGGATGGAACTGGTCGATAGCATCCAGCTTTTCACCTGTACCTACAAACTTAATCGGTTTGTTGACTACCGAACGGATAGAAAGAGCTGCACCACCACGGGTATCACCATCCAGTTTAGTCAGTACTACACCGTTAAAGTCAAGTCGTTCGTTAAATTCTTTGGCAGTATTTACGGCATCCTGTCCTGTCATGGAGTCTACTACGAACAGAATTTCGTCCGGATTGATAGCTTCCTTGATAGCGGTGATCTCGTTCATCATCTGCTCATCTACAGCCAGACGTCCGGCTGTATCGACGATTACGAGGTCATATCCTTTGGCTTTAGCTTCCTGGATAGCATGTTGTGCAATCTCTACCGGATTTTTGCTGTCCAGCTCTGAGTACATCGGAACTTCGATTTGTTCTGCCAGCACACGCAATTGTTCGATAGCTGCCGGACGGTAAACGTCACAGGCTACCAGTAATGGCTTGCGATTCTTCTTTGTTTTCAGCATGCGTGCCAACTTACCGGAGAAAGTGGTCTTACCCGAACCTTGCAGACCTGACATCAGAATAACTGCCGGACGGGATTCGAGGTTGATTTCTACAGTTTCACCACCCATTAACTGAGTCAGTTCGTCGTGCACAATCTTCACCATCAACTGGCTTGGCTTCACAGCCGTAAGTACATTCTGACCGATGGCTTTTTCTTTCACCGTGTCAGTGAAAGTTTTCGCAACCTTGTAGTTAACGTCGGCATCAAGCAATGCCTTACGTACATCTTTCAGCGTCTCCGCCACGTTAATTTCGGTGATTTTGCCTTCACCTTTCAGAATCTTGAATGACCGTTCTAGTCTTTCACTTAAATTATCGAACATAGTTGTTTAATTACGAATTAATATTTGAGCCTGCAAATGTACAAAAATCTCTTGTATTTATATCTTTTTATTCTGCCATTTTGCTTTTTTGAGATAAATATAGCTTGTTAACAGCAGTAAGGTATAGTACAGAATCTCAATCGTAAAGCAGATTTCGATCGGTGCTTTGAGCCACATTCCGACAAAAACGATGTAGGAACCATAAATGGCAATCGTGATTGTTTCGAGCAATAAGGCTGCCTGTGTATTTCCTGTTCCGGAGATACCATTGAATACGACATTGGCTACTGATGCTATGAGCATGGCGCAACAGATGACATATACCGAAGGTACGGATTCTGTGATTAACGCTGCTTCGCTGGTATAAACGGAGAGCAGGAACTGTGGAAACAAAACCGACAACCCTACTAATCCGAGCATAATAAAGAACGAAAATCGGGCTATTTTATTGATAAGCGGCATGACGTACTGGATACCTCCTGCACCAATCGCATTGCTGACAAGGCTGTTAGTCGTCGTTGCCAGTGCATTTACCGGAATCAGCAGTACGACATAGATACTGCGGACGATGTTGGCGATTGCCAGTTCCCGCTGTCCCAGCCGTTCTACGGCAACAAAGAACACGAACCATGTTGCCATCGACAAGAAATATTGAAGCATGGTGAAGCATGAGATGCTGAGAATACGCATCAGCAATGCCGGATCGAATGAGCGGAGACGGTTCAGACCGTATTTTTTCAGGTCGACACTGATATACGTATAAATCAGGAAGAAAAGGATGGAGGAAGCTTCTGCCAGTACGGAAGCGATGGCGGCTCCTTTGATACCCATTTCCGGCAGACCGAATTTACCGAAAATCAGTGCATAGTCCAGTATTACGTTGGTCAATGCCATGACGACGGCATTAATGGTCAGTACTTTGGTACGGGTGATACCGATGTATAGTGCACGGAACATCACATTGATAAACGAGAAGAAGAATCCGTAAATACGCCAGTCCAAAAATTCCATTGTGCCTTCGTAGATGGATTCGGAAGAAACCAGTAACCGCATGATATTTCCTCCGAACGCTTTGGTAAAGCCGAACATCAAGATGGCTATCAACAGAAGGAACATGACTCCTTGAATCATTACCGGTCCTACATCACTGTAACGTCCTTCTCCATTGCGTCGTGCAATGACGATCTGTGAGCCTGTACTGAATCCGAAAGCGATAGTAAATATACATATATAGAATAGTCCACCCATGGCCGAAGCTCCCAGAGCCACTTCGCTCACGTGTCCCAGGAAGGCGGTATCGGTGACATTGATGACATTTTGCGCCAGCAAGCTAAGTAGTATCGGATAACTGACACTCCAAATCTGTTTGTTGGTATACATAATTAAGCGTTTAAGTTTACAGTTTGCAAAGATAGTGCTTTATTCCGATTCTGAAGCAATGGGATAGGCGAAAACAATTTCCGAACCTTCTGTTCCTTGTGCATTAACTTGATAGATTCCTCCGAAATAAGCCAGCAGTAACTGGTTGATTTCATGCCGGATAATGCTCTCCTGTGAGGTGAAATTCTCGTCTGCCAATGGAGAATTGAGAATACGGAACTGAAGCATTCCGCCATTCCGGCTCACTGTAAAGTAGATGATTCGTTCCTCCGGTTGTTCTTCCGGTTCATATTCTTGCGGATAGGTCAGAGTGCTGAGTAATGCATGTCCCAATCGGGTTGTATCCGTATGAAGGGAAAGTGAGTCTACTTCCGAAGTGAATCGGATTTGAATACCTGTCTTTTCATTATTCATGCGTGCCATGTAGCATACTTCGTTACAAAGTGCGACAGCGTCATAGTCTTGTATCTGGAATTTCATCATTTTGGCTTCCAAGCGTGACAAATCGAGTACATCATTGACAAGTCGCATTAATTTCTCTGAACTTTGGTGGATAATTGCTGAATATTCTTCTCTTGTATTTTCGTCTATGTTTGGTTCGCTGGCTATGAGTTGTGAGAATCCTACTACATTATTGAGCGGAGTCCGGATGTTATAGCTCATATTTGACAGAAAGCGGTTCTTGATTTCATTGGTCACCCGTACTGTTTCCGCTGCTTTGCGTATTTCGCTTTCTGAGTATTTCAAGGCTTTTCGAATTTTGAAGAGCCGAAACAGGGAAATGAACAATACAATCAGAATGGCAGTGATTGCCACCAGGCTGGTCAGGCGGATCTGATTGGTTTGTTTTTGTTGTTTCAGTTCTATCTTGTCCAGATTGTAGCTTTTTTTGATTTGCTCCATTTGGGTGTTGGAGAGTGCCATAGCAGCTGAGTCTTTGATGGCTAGTGCCTGCTGATAGAGAGTCGTAGCTTTGTTATAGTCTTCAGCTTCTACCCATATTTTAGCCTGTTTTAGCAGTTGTTCGGCATAGTCGCTGGTAAAATCCTTCTTCAGCATAGTTAATGTAGTATCGATATAGGCTGATGCCTGCTGGTATTGCTTGATACTCTGATAGTATTCTGCATAGATGTCGTAGTAGAGCACCTTATACATGAAATAGGTATTTTCAGTCAGATACTTTTTAGATTTTTCTATATGTGAATAGGCTAGTAGGGGTTGATTGGTATTCAGATAATAATGTGCGTAGAAAATCTCATTGAAAATGAATACGTCAGCAAAACCGTCTTTTAAAGATGGGTTGTCGATGATGAATTTGCGGAGTACACTTTCCAGTTCTTGCAGGTACTTCAGTTGCCTGTTATTGTCTTTCATTTCTTTGGTTACGGATATGAGCTGAGACAATACGGAAATATGGACTACTGCATTGCCCTTTTTCGGAAGCAGCCTGTATGCTTCTTCCAGTGCTTTAAGACCTTCGTCCCAGCGCTGGCTACCGATATAAGCATTGGACAGACATTGGTAAGCAGCTACGGTGCCTCGGTTGCTGTTGGTGTTGAGGGCTTTCTGCTTCATTTTGTTCGCTTCGCTGATGGCGAGCTCATATTGTTCGGTAAAAGTATATAAATCAATTTGGAAGCGTTGAGCATCGAAAAAATAATCCCATAGACCGGATCTCTGGACATACGGTTCCATTCGTACTATCCATTTGGCTACACTATCCTGTTCACTGCGATTGTAATAATACAATAGATGATAATAAGCGGCTAAACTGGCATATTTGTCATTTTTTAGTTTTAATGCTTCCTGCATCAGCGTATCTGAATATTGGATACATTTGTAGTTGTTTTGCTCTATCTTAATAATATCATTCAGGGTAGAGAGACGGGTTGTGTCATGCGGCAGTGTCTGCAACACTTGTAGTAAACTGTCTGAGGCTATGTCGGTGTTTGCATGACCCGGCAACAGACAGTAACAAGTAATCATCAGTAGTATGAGTCGTTTCATCTGGTTTCCTCCTCTTTTATCTGCCCTTGGCGAATCGGGTGTGTGAACAGAAAACGTGCTCCTTTGTCATAGCCCGGGTCAATCCATATTTTGCCTCCCAATTGTTCGATAATGAGTTGACAGATGGACAATCCGAGTCCTGTGCCCTGTGCGTTTTCATCGAGTTTCTCGAAGCGGTTGAATATCTTATTCTGGTTCTCCTTGGAGATTCCGCAACCGGTATCACTGACGGAGAAGAGTGCTGTGTCTTCCGTTTGTTTTATCAGTTCCAGTGTGATCGTGCCTTGTGTCGTAAATTTCGTAGCGTTGATGAGTAAGTTGATTAATACTTGTTGGAGGCGGGCACTGTCCGTTGTCAGTTTCAGCGAACTGAGAGAGGTGGAAAAGCGTACTTCTGCCTGAGTCTGCTTTATTTTTTCAACCATGTCAATGACATTTCTGCACAAAGCTACAATATCACATTCCTTGAATTTGAATTTCATTTTTCCGATTTCAAGGCTGGATAAATCGATCACGTCATTAATCAGTTTGAGTAGTAATTCCGAGTTTTGCTGGATGATATCATTGCATTGCTGTTTCGTTTCATTATCAATGGATTCTTCTGTCAGAATGGACGAAAAACCGGATAATGCATTAAGAGGAGTGCGAATCTCATGGCTCATGTTGGAGAGGAAAAGACTTTTGGTATGGATAGACTTTTCTGCTTGTTTCTTTGCTTCTTCCTGCTCCCGTTGCGACTGCAAAAGGCGATTGTTGTTACGCTTGATATGGAAAATGGCGCTGATGATCAGTACTACAATAATCAAGATAACGGAGAGACTCCAGTAATAAAGATTTTTTTGTATGTTTATATAGTTATGTTCACTTTTGTCTATCTGATATAGGGTATGCAGTTCGTTTATCTGTCTGAGATAGCTTTGGGCATCCAATGAATCTTTGAGATTATTTATTACCTCATACACCTTGCATGCCTCTTGCTTTTCACCCATAAGTGCTAAAACTTTGGCACGTTCCTGCAATAACTGAACGTGCCTGAATAAAGCGGACTTTTTTGTTATTGCAAGTAATTCATCATATTCTTTCAGTGCTTTATCATATTCTTTTGATTCAATATGATAGCTGGCGTACATATAGCTGGAAATCGAAAAATAGTATGGATATGGATATTGCTTGCAGATTGTATCTAATTGTTTCAGACACTCTAATGCCTTCGGGAGCATATTGGTCTGGATATAATAATATGCATAGCTACAAGGCAGATAAAAGTCATTAGGCAAACCGGATTCCTTGTGGTAGAGGGATTCCAGGTATGAAAAATCTTTCTGGATATCTGCCATTGGTTTAAAATTGAGTTCGCTCAGAATCAAATAGAACATACTTGTTTTAAGGTATGAATTGCTTGCGGGAATTTTCTGCATTATTTTCAGAGATTCTTCATAAGACTCCATGGCAGATTGAAAATTTCCTGAGCTTTGATAGGTATCTGCAAGAGCGCGCAGTGCCAGTGCTGTTCCGAAAGGATAATCTATTGTTTTGGCTTGCTGATACATCGAATTTGCGTTGTTGATTGCTAGGCTGATATTGCCTTCTGTGACTAATGCCTGAACTGCCATCATTTTCAGTGGAAACAGAATATGGTATTCTTGCCGCTTTTCTAATTCAGGACTTAAAAGCTTTTCCCATAAAATGATGCTGTCTGTGGTAATGTTGATATCTGTATAGAAAGAAAGGTCATAATCGACAAGTGGTTGCAGTGAGGCTAATCGTTCTTTATTCAGGTTTGTTGCATGGAGAGCCGCCGATATAAATATGGCTGCAATTGTTGCTGATATATGCTGTAAATTACTGTTCACTATTTTGTTTGTTCGTATGGTGATGTGCAAAAGAAATAAAAAGAGTGAAGACTGGCAAGGAATCTTCACTCTTTTTTATAGAATTATTTTCTTTTGATGATTTCACGTGCTCCAGGACCTTCGTGACTGGGGTAGCCGGGAGTGTGGTTTCTGCACCGAGGGTCGGCATCTACTTTCAGGCTGCGGTAATCATCTTTGGAACGTGTGATATAATCGTTCAGCAGAGCACGGTGCTCGGCGAGTATTTTAGAGTATTTAGGGTCCTTGGCAAGATTTTTTCTTTCACCCGGGTCTTTTTTCATGTCATATAGTTCTTCTCCGTTTCCTTCCAGATAATGTGTGTATTTGTATCTGGGACCACGCACCATACGTCCGGGAGTAGTGACGTATTCATATTCGCTGTGCCATTCGGAAACAACGTAAGGATGGCTTTCCTGTTGTTTCTCTCCTCTTAGAGTCGGTGCAAGGCTGATGCCGGCTTTTTCTGCCGGAACTGCAATGCCTGCCAAATCGCAAAGGGTAGGCAAGAGATCTAATGTAGGTTGTGTCAGAAGATGATCTACAGGCTTTTTCTGCTGTTTGATGCCGGGACCTGCGAAGATAAACGGAACGTTGGTCATTTCATCATAGAAGCTGATATGTTTGGTCACCATGCGATGAGATGCCATACCGTCGCCGTGGTCTGCCAGGATTACGACAATGGTGTTTTTTCCGGCAGGGGTGGAGTAAAGGGCTTTCAGTACGCTCTCTACTTGCTTGGATACCATCTTGGTATAATGCTGGAAAGCAGCGATATAATGGCGATAGTTTTCTTCGCTCCAGTGGGCAGCCTGTGTCATGCGGCGGTGGCTGCAACAGATATACTGCACGGGAGTAGGAATATTACTCCAGTCTTCTACATCAAAGTTGTCCGGCAATTCGGGTAGGGGACCGCTGATGGGGCGATCTGTGTGTACACCTGCGTTTTCACCGATGAATCCGCAAATGTTATGTGGGTTTTGGAAATCCGCAATGCAAATAAAGGGTTCTTTAGGCGGATTGTTGAGGTAGGCAACTGCATCTTCACAGGTACCTACATCTAGAAAACTGTCATTGTTGACCGGAAATTCGGGATCGGTAAATGGCTTGGCTACCGGTTCTTTATGTTTGAAACCTCTCAGTGAGCCCATGTCATGAGTCTTTCCGAAGTGTACAGCTTCATAGCCGCTTTCGGAAAAAAGGCTTCCCAGTGTCGGCACGCTTTCCGGCAGGCGTGTGTTGATGGGTTCGCTGGAATTTGAACGTACATTAGTTTGATGGGGCATCATGCCGCTCCATAGTGCTGCACGTGAAGGCTGACTGAGGGGGCAGCCTACATAAGCGTTAGAGAAGATCACTCCTCTTGATGCAACTTCGTCAATGGGAAGTGTACAGCCTTGTGTATGCCCGTAAGCACCTACTACACGTTGTGTCAGATGGTCGCACTGGATAATCAGAAAGTTAGGCTTTTCTTGTGCCTGAGCCGCTGCGCCACAAAGGGCCAATCCCATGAATGGATAAATTGTTTTCATTCTTGGTTAGAATTAAGTGATTGATTTTGTAGCAAAAGTAGGAAAAAACAAAAAGCAAAAAAGAGCAGGGAAGTGCTTTTGGACGTAAATGAAACTAATTTGTACAAAAATGAAAGATGCGATGAACGATTTGTGGAGAACGGCGGATGTTTGCGATGAATCGTGAACAGTGGGCTATAGAAAGAACGGTGGATAAACTGCGATTATTCATCGTTCCAGTTTATCCACCGTTCATTATTTGTTGCTCACTTATTCTTGATTAGCTATTCATGCTCATCAGGAATTCGTCGTTGTCTCTTGTTTTTTCCAGACGGTCTTTTACAAAATCCATTGCTTCGATAGGGTTCATATCTGCAAGGTATTTGCGTAATATCCACATGCGGTCGAGTGTTGTCTTGTCAAGCAGCAGATCGTCGCGACGAGTGCTGGATGCAGTGATGTTGACAGCAGGGAAGATACGCTTGTTGGACAGGTTGCGGTCGAGCTGTAACTCCATGTTACCTGTACCCTTGAATTCTTCGAAGATAACTTCGTCCATTTTGGAACCGGTGTCGATCAGTGCAGTAGCAATGATAGTCAGTGAACCGCCGTTTTCGATGTTACGGGCAGCACCAAAGAAACGTTTGGGCTTGTGAAGCGCATTGGCATCCACACCACCGGAGAGTACTTTGCCGGATGCGGGAGATACTGTATTGTACGCACGTGCCAAACGGGTGATAGAATCGAGGAAGATTACTACGTCGTGGCCGCATTCTACCAGCCTTTTTGCTTTTTCCAGTACGATGCCTGCGATTTTGACGTGGCGTTCTGCCGGTTCGTCAAAAGTAGAAGCGATAACTTCTGCATTGACGCTGCGTGCCATATCGGTTACTTCCTCCGGACGTTCATCGATCAGTAGCATAATCATATATACTTCCGGATGATTGGCTGCGATAGCGTTGGCGATATCTTTCATTAAGATCGTTTTACCTGTTTTGGGCTGTGCAACGATCAGTGCACGCTGTCCTTTACCGATCGGGGCGAAAAGGTCTACAACACGGGCAGACATGGAATCTGAATACCCGCCTTTACAGAGTCTGAATTTCTCGTCAGGGAAGAGCGGAGTCAAATGTTCGAAAGGAACACGGTCGCGAACGAATGCCGCATCACGTCCGTTGATCTTTGATACCTTCACTAACGGGAAATATTTTTCTCCTTCTTTGGGTGGACGGATGATGCCTTCTACCACGTCACCGGTCTTAAGACCAAATAACTTAATTTGTGACTGTGATACATAAATATCGTCCGGAGAAGAAAGATAATTGTAATCAGAAGAACGGAGGAATCCGTATCCGTCCTGCATGATTTCCAAAACGCCTACTCCGCTGAGGATATCATCAAATTCGTAGGGTTTTTCACGCTCAATCACTTTGCGTTCCGGCTGTTGTTGTACAGGAGGAACGCTCTCGGCAACATTATTCTGCTGTGGTGCAGGACGTTGCTGCATCGGAGGACGCTGATTGTTATTGTTATTACGCTGGAAATTATTATTGTTGTTGGCGTTAGCATTGGCATTGTTGTTGCCGGCATTGTTATTATTATTGTTGTTGTCGCGTGGACGGACAATACGCTGGCGTTGTTGCGGTTGAGAATGCTGTTGCTGTGGTTGTGGAGCCTGTTCGGGGGCTGCCTGTGCCGTTTCTGCTTTTGTAGCTTCAAATTTGCCGAAGAGTTCGGTAGGAAGCTCTATTTTTTCAGAAGGCAGGTCTTCGATTGGGATAAAGTCATCATCGTCGTCGCTGGACAGGATATTGCTTTCTTCATCGATCACCGGTGCCGATTTCTTTTGTGGTTTGGCGATTACTGGTTTTTCTGCAATAGCCGGCTTGTTTTCCTTTACTTTCTTTTCTGTCTCTTGTACCGGAGCAGCTTTTTCAGCAGGTGCAACTACCGTTTTTTCTGCAACCGCTTTTTCTTCTGTTGCTTTCACTATCGGTTTTGCATTTTCCACTTCCTTGCTTTCTGCTTTTTCAGTGGTGTTGGCGTCTTTGCGTGGACGGCCTACTTTGCGTTTTGGAGCAGCATTTTCCGCTTTCGGTTCAGCAGCAGGAGCCTCTTTGGCTTTATTGGCAGCTTCTTCTTTAGGCTGTTGCTGAACTTTGGCTACAGGAGCATTTTCTTTATTTTTAGCTACTTCAGCGTTTTTCGGCGCGGGTGCTGCTTTTTCCTCTTTTTTCGGTACGGCTGTGCGCGAACGCTTGCTTTTCTCTCCTTTGCGTTCTTCTTTTAATTTCTCTGCGGCAACTTTCTTAGTGGCTCCGGCTATGGCTTGCTCATCGAGTATCTTGTAAACAAGTTCTTCTTTTTTAAATGAGTCTGCTTTTTTGATGCCTAGCTCTTTGGCAATAATTTGAAGTTCCGACAGATTTTTGTCGTTCAATTGGATAATGTTATACATATAGTATGGTAAGTTATTAAAATTTCTGTCTTGATGAAATATGGACAGCATTACTACAGCGTAATAACCGCAGATATGCGAGCATATGTTTTGTTTTTAATTATGAATTAGGGATGTATATGTTGAATCGTAGAATGTTTCAACGGGGCAAAGATAATAAATATTTTTGGTTTCATGAACAATCAGACACTTTTTTCAGCGTAAAAACGTATCTTTGCTGTATAAAAGAAAATAGTATGACAGTAAATGAAGCTCGTTTAATTTATTTTTCGCCTACACACACATCAAAACAAGTAGCCGAAGCAATTGTTCACGGAACTGGTATAAAAAATGTCGTTCCGATGAATCTCACATTGCAGACTGTCGAGGAAACCGTTATTCCCACTTCTGCATTGGCTGTTATCGTAGTTCCTGTATATGGAGGTCATGTGGCTCCTTTAGCTATGGAACGTCTGGAAAATATTCGTGGACTGGATACTCCTACTGTGTTGGTCGTGGTTTATGGAAATCGTGCTTACGAAAAGGCATTGATGGAACTGGATGCTTTTGCTATTCCCCACGGGATGAAAGTGATTGCCGGAGCAACCTTTATAGGTGAACATTCATATAGCACCGATAAATGCCCGATTGCAGACGGGCGTCCGAATGAATCGGATTTGAATTATGCGGAAGATTTCGGAAGAAAAATAATGGAGAAAATACAAGCGGCTGCTGGAGAAGAGACTCTCTATCAGATCGATGTACGTGCTATAAAACGCCCCAGTCAGCCATTTTTCCCTTTATTCCGCTTTTTGAGAAAAGTGATCAAGTTGCGCAAAAGCGGTACTCCGCTCCCTCGTACCCCTTGGATAGAGGATGAGAGCTTGTGTACTCATTGCGGTATCTGTGCGGCTCGTTGTCCGGCTGGAGCAATCACCAGAGGGGATGAAGTAAACACAGATGCGGAAAAATGTATTAAATGTTGTGCCTGTGTGAAAGCTTGTGCGAAGAAGGCAAGGGTGTATGATACTCCTTTCGCGTCTCTGCTTTCCGAGTGTTTCAAGAAACAGAAACTACCTCAGACTATCTTATAGATTATCACCCGTTTGGTCGTTTCGTCTATACGAAAGCGGTTATCTGTCCGTTCACCTATCAGCCATGCTATGCGTTCGCCGCAGCAGAGTACCCATTGGCGTTCCTTTTGGCTGATAGAGAATTTGCGGTCGGTCAGATAATCGCTTACTTTTTTCCTGCCTTTCATGCCGAAGGGAATAAATGTATCGCCTGTCCGCCATTTACGACAGTGTATTTCCTCTGTTAATTTATCGGCATCGAAACAAGCGGTCTTTTTATCCTGTGGAATCTGGAAATCGGGAGAGTATTCTCTTTCTTCCTTTATTAATTGATAAGGAAGAGTGGTTCCATCTTCCGGGCGGATACTTTCCAATAAGAGCAAATTACGGTCTTTGATAACTCTCCATTCTTTGCTGATGAATTGTTTTCCCGGTTGCCCGTGGAGGGAGTTTGCTATATCTTTGATTTGTGCCGAATTAAATCCTAGTGGATGCAGCGTCTCAAATAAAAGGGTTTCGGGAGTGGGGGCGTCCAATAAAGCGTCGATTCGGATACCTTCCGGAGTGATAATCTTCTTTTTGGTTTCGTCTATTACCTTATTATATATAGTAGCAACATCATTCAGATAATTGCTTGTCTCTATCAGGCTGTTTTTGACTGATGGATTTATTTTCTGCATCAGTGGGAGCAGATGGAGACGGATTTTATTACGGGTGTATTCATCTTCCAGATTGGTGCTGTCTGTTACGAAGTCTTGTCCGATCTGTTGTAGGTAGCGGATGATTTCTTCCCGATTGATGCAAAGCAGTGGGCGTACGATTGCTCCGTTTCGGGGACGGATTCCTAATAAGCCGGTGATGCCTGTTCCACGAATGAGGTTGAGCAGCATCGTTTCTACACTGTCGTCCTGATGATGAGCTACGGCGATTACATTGGCTTTACATTCTTTTTTTATTTTTTCGAACCAGTTATAGCGAAGTTCTCTGGCTGCCATTTCTATCGAAATCCGTTTTTCTGTTGCATACTGAGTGGTGTTGAAGTCGATAGTATGCAGATGAATCCCGTATTTTCGGCAAAGTTGCCGTACAAACAGCTCATCCCGATTTGACTCTTCCCCACGTAAATGAAAGTTGCAGTGGGCAGCTTCACATGGATAACCTGCTGTATGGAGAACACACAACAAAGCAACAGAGTCTGCTCCACCACTCAGGGCAACCAGAATCTTATCATTTAATGAGAATAAATGCTCCTTCTCTATATATTGTATAACCCGTTGTTGTATCATATCTGCAAAGATAATAGTTTATTGAGCTATCTCAAGTGAATGCTAATTGTTTTTATCGGACTAACTAGGAGAAAAATTCCTATAAATCAATTTCTTTTTTCGCAATATCTAATTCGTCCTACTCTAGTTTCTCTTTCGTGCCACTATGTCGGACGCAAAGGGAACTATAGCGATTCTTGTGTTCCACTATAGTGAGACGGATAAGTTTTTGCATATAAAGTCAGTCAGGATAGGCTAAAAAAACTTAGCCGTCGGAACCTGAACTTTTAATGAGTTAATTTAGCTACTGTCGGCATATGAAAAGTCTGCTATTTAAAAACATTCTAAATAATTTGCGTGCTCGGAAGTTATGAATTATCTTTGCCGAAAATTAAGATAGTTATGCGTTTATCCGAATTAGGAACAGGTGAAAAAGGTGTCATCGTTAAGGTATTGGGACACGGCGGCTTTCGTAAACGTATTGTGGAGATGGGTTTTATAAAAGGTAAAACTGTTGAAGTATTGCTGAATGCTCCACTGAAAGACCCCATTAAATATAAAGTCTTAGGTTATGAAATTTCTCTTCGTCGTCAGGAAGCGGAAATGATTGAAGTGGTAAGCGAGGAAGAGGCAAAAAAGCAAGCCGAAGAAACTATATATCATGAAGGACTGCCCGAAGACGTTTCTGTAAAAGAAGAAGATATGAAACGGTTGGCGTTAGGTAAGCGTCGTACCATCAACGTTGCTTTGGTCGGGAATCCGAACTCAGGCAAAACTTCTCTTTTTAATCTAGCTTCCGGTGCTCACGAGCATGTAGGAAACTATAGCGGTGTGACCGTAGACGCCAAAGAAGGGTATTTCGATTTCGAAGGTTATCACTTCCGCATTGTTGATTTGCCGGGAACTTATTCATTATCGGCTTATACGCCGGAAGAAATTTATGTCCGCCGTCATATTATTGATGAAACGCCGGATGTTATCATCAATGTCGTTGATTCTTCAAATCTGGAACGGAATCTGTATCTGACTACCCAGTTGATTGACATGAATGTTCGTATGGTGGTGGCTTTGAATATTTACGACGAACTGGAATCCAGTGGTAATACATTGGATTATCATTTGCTGAGTAAATTGTTCGGAGTACCGATGCTGCCTACTGTCAGCAAGAAGAATCGTGGATTGGATACCTTGTTTCATGTAGTTATCAACCTTTATGAAGGTGTAGACTTCTTTGATAAACACGGGAATATGAATCCGGAGGTTCTGAAGGATCTGACCGAATGGCACGATTCTTTGGAAGACCGGAAGAATCATGAGGAAGAACATTTGGAAGATTACGTGCGTGAACATAAAAAAACGGGTCGTGTATTCCGGCACATCCATATTAATCATGGACCCGATCTGGAAAAAGCGATTGACGCTGTAAAAGAGGAGGTATCCAAGAATGAATTTATCCGCCATAAATATTCCACTCGTTTTTTGTCTATCAAGTTATTGGAAAACGATCCTGATATAGAGAGTTTTGTGCGTACACTGCCGAATGCGGGAGAGATTTTCCGTATCCGTGACAAGATGGCTAAGCGTGTTCAGGAAACAATGAATGAAGATTGCGAATCTGCTATTACAGATGCCAAATATGGTTTTATCAGTGGTGCGTTGAAAGAGACATTCACTGACAATCATCTGGAGCAGGCACAGACTACGAAGGTGCTGGATGCGATCGTTACTCATCGTATCTGGGGATATCCAATCTTTTTCCTTTTTATGTATCTGATGTTCGAAGGGACGTTTGTGCTTGGAGAATATCCGATGATGGGAATTGAATGGCTGGTAGGACAAATTGGTGATTTGATTCGCAACAATATGTCGGAAGGACCGTTGAAGGATATGTTGGTTGACGGTATTGTAGGTGGTGTAGGCGGTGTTATCGTCTTTTTGCCCAATATTCTGATTCTGTATTTCTGTATTTCGCTGATGGAAGACTCCGGATATATGGCACGTGCAGCTTTTATTATGGATAAAATCATGCATAAGATGGGCTTACACGGAAAGTCGTTTATTCCGTTGATTATGGGATTCGGATGTAATGTGCCTGCAATCATGGCTTCCCGTACTATTGAGAACCGGAAAAGCCGTCTGATTACGATGCTGATTAATCCGTTGATGTCTTGTAGTGCGCGTTTGCCCATTTATTTGTTGCTGGTAGGGGCTTTCTTTCCGAACAATGCGAGTTTGGTGTTGTTAAGTATTTATGCGATCGGGATTTTTCTGGCTGTATTGTTGGCTCGACTGTTCAGCAAGTTTTTGGTGAAAGGTGACGATACTCCTTTTGTAATGGAACTTCCGCCTTATCGAATGCCGACGGCAAAATCTATTTTCCGTCATACCTGGGAGAAAGGAGCACAATATTTGAAAAAAATGGGAGGAATTATTATGATTGCTTCTATTATCATCTGGTTCCTCGGATATTATCCGAATCATGAGGCATACGAGACGGTAGCTGAACAACAGGAAAATTCTTATATCGGTCAGTTGGGACGGGCTATAGAGCCGGTAATAAAGCCGATGGGATTTGATTGGAAACTGGGTATCGGTTTGATTTCCGGAGTAGGTGCGAAGGAACTGGTTGTTAGTACACTGGGAGTTTTGTATGTGGATAATCCGGAAGCCGATGAGGCTAGTTTGGCAGAGCGGATTCCGATCACACCTTTAGTGGCGTTCTGTTATATGCTGTTTGTGTTGATCTACTTCCCTTGTATTGCGGCATTAGCAGCTATTAAGCAGGAGTCCGGCAGTTGGAAGTGGGCGTTGTTTGCAGCTTGCTATACAACAGGGCTGGCTTGGCTGGTGGCATTTTCAGTTTATCAGATTGGAGGGTTGTTTGTATGAATAATTGGCAGGAATGGGTAGTCGGAGTACTGATTGTACTCTGCATTGCCCGTGTAATATATGGAATTTATCTTTTTTTTCGTCGTACGCGCGAAAGTGAGAATCCTTGTGATAGTTGCGTAAGTGGCTGTGATTTAAAGGATATGATGGAAAAGAAACGTCAAGAGTGCGGTGTAAAGAAAAAAAGTACAAAGAAAAATTGCTGTGGATAGTTGGTAGTTTCAAAATTTGTACTACCTTTGCAACCGCAAACGAGAAAAAATGGTTCCTTGGATGAGTGGCTTAGTCAGCGGTCTGCAAAACCGTGTACGGCGGTTCGAATCCGCCAGGAACCTCATACCCCCCCCTTTTAGATTAAATTCTAGAGGGGTTTTTCTTTGCTCCTAACTGAAATGGTACTACATTGGTACTACAAAAAAATGATATCAGGATGGTGTTTTAAGGAAAGACTGTTTTTATTCTTCTATTTCTTTTATTCTTTCAATTTGTCTATTCAGGAAGTAGTCAGCATACAGAGAATATGCTCCAGTTTTGCAAAAAGATATTAGTCTTTTTTTGTAGTTCAATACATCAGCATCTCTTAAAGAATAAACAGGAATGATATCAGCATGCATCAGTACAAAACTTTCTATTATTCGGGGAGCGTGTTTGTTCTCACTAGTGAAAGGCTGTAACTGGGCGATATTGCAATGAAGATAAACGGCTCGTTCCAATGGATTGGTATACTGTTCCTGTTGATAGAGTATTTCGTCTAGTTTTTCTCGGATCTTGTGTAATTCCTTTGTCGGTGTGTACTCTATGCCACTAACACAAACAGTTCTATTTCTTAAATACCCTGATTTTTCATCAGGAACTAAATCAGAAGATATGGATTGATATACTCTGAATAAAGTGCTTTTATCTATTCTTCTACTATTTTCCCCTTTGATATGTTTCAATTCTTCGGTGAATGTATTGTGTAGATTGATTAGCATTTCGGCATCTTCATACTTCTTTGATGGAGTGATTCCGTTTTTTAAGAGTGTCTCTGTTTCAACATAAGTGTAACCATTGCCTTCTATCTTTCCAGAATAGTAGCACCATAAAATAGCAAGATTCTCAACCTCACTATGATAAAGTTCCGAAAGCTTTGATAAAGGGCTTTCGATGATGAATACAGCTTTATTTATTTGTTCTTCATTGAATATCTGTTTCATGTACTCCGGTTGTCTCACTATTGTTTTTTTGTAATATTCACGAAGCTACAAAATTTTTTGATATATGAATATCTTTCATTCAAGAAGTTTATAATGAATAGTAGAATATGGGTTATTTATGGTTATAACCTCATTGTTTTGTACACGTGTATAATGACCGAAAAAATCCTTGTAGTGCGCTAGTTCCAAATAACGGTTGTTTGGAGTTATAGATCATGAGGATTATCAAAAAATACATTTTACCCTTGACCGAATCTTGACATCATTAGGGGAATTTGTCAGAAGTGGCGGTATTTCATCTAATTTGAAATTCTAAAAGGGACTTTAGAGATATTTACTGGTTTATTTTTTTCTTCTCTCCAATAATCGTAATACTGCATGGGATTCCACCTTTCAGCATTTCTGCGTGAAGAATGATCGGATTGGCATACATACTGTTCTGACATTCTATGCTAATTTTACCATTCTTGTCGGTTTGTATAGTAGGATTCCAATAAAGTGTACGGCGACGATGGTTGACATTTGCAGTCGGTATTTTGTCTTTGTAGACAGGAGAATAGAAAGCTAATGGGCGAGAATATCCTTGGATTATTGTACGACGTGTTCCATGGGCAGCCTTCATTGACTTTTGCGTTAATCTGCTATAATTGGAGTTAAAATGCGGAGTTATGTAGAATAAAGCATATTGTCCGAATCTTGAAAAATCGATATTGACGTTTACATTATTGTTGATTCCTGATGATTTCTTTCTAAAAAGGGGTTCTGATTTGGCCTTTTCAGTATCGTCTAACGATATTTTTTTCTTTGCAGCATCTCCATAAAGATAGAAACTGTCATCAAAGGTACGTGGGGGATTCATTGCTGTCATCATGTCTTTTACATTTTGTCCTTTTGTCATATTTGAACCGTGTATTGAATTAAGCACTTCATCAGTATACGAATTGCTTCCTTCGCATATCATAATCTGTTTTATACCATCTATCTCATTCCACAATGTCCAAGCAGTTAAAGTATCAAGTACTTGTTTACCAACAATGAGACAGATTGTTTTCTCTTTATATCGTGAGCTTCCGTCTTGCACATCGTATGAAAAGTTAGGATTCACTTTACTAAGCAAGTCGGGTATAGTATTAATTACTATTCCCTGATCGCGTAATTCATCAACCAATCGCGCTACATCGTAATATGCGTCTACGCTTTTCTCGAATACTTGAGTAGTGATGTTCTTATTTTTTCTTTTTTTTGCTATTTCCACTTCGCTCAATAAATAGGTATTGTCAGTTTTGCTGATAGAATCCGCATATAGCGAGTCTACATGGTCGGAAAGGGTGATCCATGAGTTTTTGTCCATCCACTGTGGATGTTCTTCTTCATAGCTGAAGGCACGTGGGGCAGGGGCGAAGTTACGGTCGAGCATAACAGAAGCATCTTTTTTATGTTTAGATCCCCGACGTCGTATCTGGAATACCGCTTCTACTTCTCCTTCAAAACTAGTAACTGGAAGTTGAAAGTTTCCGTTTTCATCTGTAAACGTATGTCCTGCTACAAATGTATTGTCTACTTTAGCTATGACGCTTACCTCCATATCTTTCATTTCTTTTTTTAATAGAGAAGAACGAATCTGCCCTTGTAGTAATAACTCTTTTTCAGCTGACTGTTGAATCAGCTCTTCATTTTTGCCGGAAATAAGTTGTGATAAGTCATATTGACGCCAACCGTGAACCATGAGCAAGACATCAAGTTCTTGTAATTTGCGAAGCGTAATATCTGCAAAATAATACCCCGGTTGATCAATATACCCTTTTAACCCGGATGTTAATAACATATCAGTAAATATACTATTATCATATTCTGTATAATCCGAACGTATAGCATCGCGTATTGATATGGATAAAGAACCTTGTAAAGGATTTCCTTTTTGATCTGTTACTTGTATTTCGCAGCGAATTGGTTCGAAAGGTTGGTAAATGTCTTTAATTCCATCTACTTGTATTGAATTCAATTTATTGGGTTGCACAAATGTAAACCGTTCACATAGCGTATTCCCGGATTTGTCTAATAGACTGACTTGATATATGCCTCCGGGAAGATCGCGTGTTTTAAGTAAGAAAGTTTGATTTCCACCTGATCTCATTCGTAGTACCCAATACGAATAGGGGCGACCTTCGTGACTTATGAATGCTACAATGTCTGCATCCGGAGTATCCCTATTGCTTAATACGTTGCCTACAATAGCGCCGCTTGAATTATTCACGTTCAATACATATCCTGCGGGAAGAGCATCCGGTAGATCGAATTGATATTCTTTCTCTTTATAAACAA
>NZ_KV804458.1:47875-146397 GCF_001811315.1 Bacteroides sp. HMSC067B03
TTATAAACAACTTTTGCTACTGCCGGTTTTTCTTCGGGTGTATAAGCGAATATTCCCATTCCATCATGTAGGGTTTTAATTTCCGTCAGCTTTTCCCCGTCTTTCGTATAAATGGCACCTTCAAGAATAACATTACCTTCTTCTCTACTTTCAGCTTTAAATGCCACACGAGAAGAGATGCCTTTCACGAGTGTTCCTCCTTCAGGAAAGAACTGGATAGCAAGTTTATCTGTCACATTTTTCGGTCGCTGTTTCATGGAAGGATTCAGATTATAGGTAGAAATCTTCCGTTCAGGTCTTTCTCCTTGTGCAGACTGATAGATGGGGAATGTACGTGAGAAGTAAGAAGGCTCGCTGAATGCAAGCATCCAGCGAGTGTAAGCTCTGATTTCATAATAGCCGGACATGGTACTTTCATTCAGGATTATCTGTCCATGTCCTTCACCGCTATTCAATTCAATGATTTGGCGTTGGGTGATATGCCCTGTCTGGTCGAGCATCTCTACATAAAGAGGTTTGCTGATGGTGCTTGGCATATTGTTCTCAGCATATACCGTGTAGGCTTTAAACCATATAGTATCTCCTACATAATAACTACTATTATCAAAATGCAAGTATACCTTCTCACGTGGGTATGCGTCAGCAAAAGCAACGGCATTATCGAAGAACTGTTTGAAGATGATGTCGCTGCTAGCGTTCTGTGAACGGAGAAACAAAATGCTATGTAGACTGCAAAATAGAATTAAAAGTATTCGTTTCATTATTGTGATATGTAAGGTTGTTAATCATAGCTAAACTCACTGCAACTAAACATAATATGAATTTCTTTGCTTGTATATTCTTGGTAGATGCCATGTCGCACTGCAGTTTTAAATCCTTCCGAAACATTACCTGCGTATTCAGCTGTTATGAGATATTCTCCAATCTTCCTAAATTTTGGAACAGTAACTTCATATCTTCCGCCTACTAATTGGGGGAAAACTAAATATCCGTCAACAAGCACTCTTACAGAAAAAAATGAGCCACACTTAGGATCATTGATTATGAATTTTAGTGATTCCATATTGTTGAAATCCTGTGAATTATAACCATAAGGGTTATTATAAGTTGGCTGATTGTAATCTTTATAATACCATCCAGTTGCAAGGTTTTTATCGTACCATTTTTCTTTATCATCAATACTCTTATCTGCTTTCCCTGGGAAATCTTTATGCAACAATCTATATCTAAGTTGAACGCTAGTAGGCAAATGTGTAGCATTTAAATCCATAGGATCTTGAAATCCATTGACTTTTACTATTCCAAAATTATAATTTCCCGGACCACTTTCACCTAAATAATGCCAAGGAAATGCAGTAGTACCACTTATTAGCCTATGTTGTACTTGCATATATTGATAATCCATCCAATTAGCTTCTGTAATAGGAGGATAGCAAGTCCAAATAATGGTCATATAATATACGCAAGTATCAGGACCATGTCCAGAAGGAAAATCACGACAGGATACCTGATATTCGTATAGAGCAGGTAGCGCACCTTCTCTATCTTTCCACCAATCCATTCCCTCTTCATATTCTTGTTTAGTGAAGAATGCATTAGTAGCAGACGTTGAGTTGGATATTGTGTTGCCTTTACCAAGCATAGTACTATCTGTTACTACATCTGAACTCATTAAAGCATTACTTTCGTTTAAGGAAGTTTGTTCTATTCCTTTTATTTCAGTGACAGAAATAGTTTGCAGATCATCATTACATGCAACAAATAATGCATAAAATAATAATACTGACAATGAGCCGGAAAAATAATTAATTGTTTTCATAACTACTGGATTTTAAGTAATGTCACTATTTTTAGACTTTAAGGCGTTGTGTAAAATATGTTTTTGTTATTTGCTTGGCTCTCTTTAAAGTATTTAAAATTGTTAGCTTATTCTCTGACCTTTAATATAGATAAAAAAAGTGACGTAAAAAAACAATCCTGTATTATTTATATATGTTTAATATATTCTTGAAGTTTTATACTGATAACTTACTGTTGGATTATATTCTTTTCAATTTTTACATAAGGATGGATAAACATGCAGAATGGAGCTAACCAACGTGTCGGAAAACTCTATTCAATATACTGTAATGTACCATTCTCATATCCCCGTATGCTTGAATCCCTGCACATGAACTTTCATTTCTCCTTCAATCGCTCTTACTGTATCCATATCTATTCCTCATGACATTACTATAATGGGGTGTATCTTTAAAATTGACCATATATATCCTGCCAGTTTCAGATCATAATCTTTGTTTTCCATATTGGATTGCATTTAAGTTATAATATTCAGTTCTCCGGTAATCATTCTGAAATATATTTTGTATTTTTGCTACATATGAATTATTAGAAATATGAAGATTAAAGATAAAATAGTTCAGACTCTTGCAAGTATGACTGCTGAATTGTTAGAAATAGGTCCTGATTTCTATATCATAGGTGCATCTGCTATGATTTTGTCAGATATAGAGATTGGGGAAACTTCAGATATTGATATTTTGACAACTGAAATGAATTCGCTCAAACTACAGTGTTCATTAAAAGCATATATGGAAATTGCTCCGGAAACAAAAGAGGATGGTTTATTTTCTTCTAATTTTGCCAGATTCAATCTTCCTTTAATGGACGTAGAGGTCATGGGGAATCTTCAAATCAAGAAAAACAATGTTTGGCAGTTTGTTTATGTGCAAGAATATAGAGAGATTTTCATCGGGGATTTGATTATCAGAATACCGACAATGGAAGAACAGAAAAGAATTTTATCTCTTTTTGGCAGAGAGAAAGATTTAAAGAGAATTCTAGTGCTAAATCAGTATCTTTCATGAAACAGTTCTTTCATAAATAACAAGAAATATGATTATACCATATAAGAATTATCAAATATTTGCCTATCACAATGGGAGTACAGCGATATTATTAAAGTCAATGGATTGATAATATCTAATTTAATGCGAGGATACATATATGAATGCAGATTTTGTGAACTTAACAACCGAGAACCTTAATGATGAGCATTTATGCTGCATTATTCGTAGTAAAAAGCCTCATGCGGGTATTGACGCTAAGCGGCGATGGCTTTCCGACAGACTCAATGAAGGCCATGTTTTTAGAAAGCTCAATGCAAAGGCTACGGTTTTTATAGAGTATGCTCCTCTTGAGACAGCCTGGGTTCCTGTCATGGGTGATAACTATTATTATCTTTATTGTTTATGGGTTTTAGGGGGATCCAAAGGGAACGGATATGGAAGAGCTCTGATGGAGTATTGCTTGGCAGATGCCAAAGAAAAAGGTAAATCAGGTGTTTGTATGCTCGGATCAAAAAAACAAAAGAACTGGCTTTCCGACCAATCGTTTGCAAAGAAATTTGGTTTTGAAGTTGTTGATACAACCGATAATGGATATGATCTGCTTGCGCTTTCTTTTGATGGAACAATACCAAAGTTTGCGCAAAATGCTAAGAAGATGAAAGTTGAAAGCGAAGAACTGACCATTTATTATGATATGCAATGTCCTTATATCTATCAAAGGATTGAAATGGTAAAACAATATTGTGAAATAAATAACGTTCCTGTATCTTTAATTCAAGTGGATACACTAGAAAAAGCGAAAAACTTACCTTGTGTTTTCAATAACTGGGGTGTTTTTTATAAAGGGAATTTTGAGACAGTGAATTTACTTTTAGATGTCGAACATTTAAAGAGAATACTCAAAAAATAAAAAAGACAGGTGATACGGGAGTAATGCGATAGGATTATTCTCTGCTTTTCATCTCTTTATTTCTTTTGTTTATGAAATAAGAAGCGGGCCAATAACCAGATAATTAAGAGGAAAATTGCGGTAGCTGTGAAGACCGTCATAATATTGTTCTCTTTTGTTATCTTTTTGTTTGTGTTTATTCCGGTTGTGTCTTTGACTGTGAACTTAACTTCTTTTATTTGGTAGGGAGTTCCTCCGAAAGACAGAGATAGCCCGTAACTTTAAGAAGAAAGGGGTATCGGATGATGTGATAGCTGAATGTACAGGGTTGCCGGTTGCTGTGATCACTGAGTTGTGAAATAATGTTTGATACTTTGATAACTTTTAGTCGGATTTTAGTTGGATATATTCATGAGTCGTATAAAAGGTATACTTTATGCAGCGGTTTCCTCTTCCACTTTTGGACTGGCTCCGTTTTTCTCTATCACTTTGTTGCTGATTGGTTTTTCAGCTTTTGAGGTACTTTCTTACCGTTGGGGGATAGCTTCGGTCGTATTAATTATATTCGGATTATTTTCCGGTTGTGACTTTCGATTGAAAAGAAAGGATTTTGCGGTAGTTTTTGCCTTGAGTCTATTGAGGGCGATCACCTCTTTCAGTTTAATCATTGCATATCAGAACATTGCCAGTGGGGTAGCGTCTACGATTCATTTCATGTATCCGCTGGCTGTTGCATTGGTTATGATGTTTGTTTTCCGGGAGAAAAGGTCGGTGTGGGTGATTGTTGCCGTGTTGATGTCCTTGTCCGGAGCATCTGTACTTTCATTGGGAGGAGCAGACGTGAAGGATGGAAATGTGTCGATTGGATTGGTGTCAGCTTGTGTTTCTGTTTTTTCATATGCTGCCTATATTATAGGAGTGCGTAATACAAGAGTTGTGAAGATTAACTCTACGGTGCTTACTTGTTATGTCATGAGTTTGGGAGCACTTTCTTATATAGCAGGAGCTTGTTGCACATCTGGGCTTCGTATGGTGACAGATAGTTATGTCTGGCTGATTATTTTAGGGTTAGCCTTACCGGCTACCGCTATTTCTAATATAACTCTGGTACAGGCAATAAAGAATGCAGGGCCTACTCTCACTTCTATTTTGGGGGCGATGGAGCCGCTGACAGCAGTTGTGATCGGTGTCTTTGTTTTTAATGAACTTTTTACGCTGAATACATTTATCGGAATATTATTGATTCTGGTAGCCGTGAGTATCGTTGTGTATCGTGAAAACCGAAAAGAAAGGGTATAAAAAAATGCCGCATATAGCGGCATTTTATTTGAGTGAGCCTCTTGTCGGATTCGAACCAACGACCCCGAGATTACAAATCACGTGCTCTGGCCAACTGAGCTAAAGAGGCGTTTTCTGTTTTGCGGGTGCAAAGGTATGAATTTATTTTAAAAATGCAAATACGTCGTGTACTTTTTTTATATTTGCAGTCTCACTAATGGTTATAAAGAAGATGAAAAAGAAAATTATGAATGTATGTGGTGTGGTTTTTTTAGCCATAAGCTTATTGGCTTGTTCGGGTCAGAAAAAAGGAGCGGAAGTTACTGAGGGTACTTCTGATACGGTGAAGGTTACGGATGATGTGATGGCAGTGCAGGCCGATAGTACAGGATATATCGTCAGAGTAGGAGAGATGGCTCCTGATTTTACGATAACATTGACAGATGGCAAGCAAGTAACTTTGTCGTCGCTTCGTGGAAAAGTTGTCATGTTACAGTTTACGGCGAGTTGGTGTGGAGTATGCCGCAAGGAGATGCCTTTTATAGAAAAAGACATTTGGCTGAAGCATAAGGATAATGCAGATTTTGCGTTGATAGGTATCGACCGTGATGAACCACTTGATAAAGTACTTGCCTTTGCTAAGTCCACCGGAGTGACTTATCCGCTGGGGCTGGACCCGGGAGCAGATATTTTCGCAAAATATGCGTTGCGCGATGCCGGAATCACACGGAATGTGCTGATAGACCGCGATGGGAAAATTGTCAAACTGACTCGTCTGTATAACGAAGAGGAATTTTCTTCTCTTGTTCAGCAGATCAATGAAATGCTGAAATAAGTGCACGTAGCAGGTCTCTGAACCGTATTTGGAGGCAATTCATATAGTGTCACTATCACGTTGGGATAGTGACGCTATATGGTTCATATGGTTACACTATCCCGATAGGATACCGTCACTATCCTAAATAGAGTTTTTTTTCGACTTGAAATAATACTTTGTTATGCAAGACTCAGTTTTGCCAGATAGTCATAATGCTTTCCTTCCTTAATTAATTCCGCTTTGAATCCATATTCGGAAGCATATAGGCTAAGTGTCTGGAAATCTATGTATAGCCAATCAAATGTATCTCCTTTTATATCCTTGTATTGCATTTGGAAATCAACTTCTCCATAGTAATCTCCTGCCAGATCGATCAGCATGCTGCCGTCCTCTTCTTCGAAAAGATAGCGTAGGTCGCTGGAATCCATCAAAATATACCCTTCGGGGCGGAGTATGCGTTTCATTCGCTGGAAGAAGACGGGCATATTATCCAAGGTTCCTATGATTCCGGAACCATTCATTAGCATCAGAATCGTATCGAATGTTTCAGTGAATGTTTCATCAAACAGATTGATGAGGCGGGAGTCTTTCACTCCACGTTGTTTCATAACCTCGTTGGAGAGTGGAGAGATATCAATGGCGCAAACTTCTTTTCCCATTTCTTGTAGTGCCAGTGCGTGGCAACCACTTCCGGCGCCTACATCCAATATTTTTCCTGTAGCTATTTGCAGTGCGGTACGTTCCAGTACAGGCATCGTTTGAAAGCTCCGGAATAATTCCTTGACGGGAATTTCATCTTCTTCAAACTGAGAAGAGAATACTCGTAAGCGGTCAGCTCTGTGATGATTGAAATAATCGGAGATTGCAGCTCCCATCGGGTCTTTTTCTGCAGGAAGAATTGTTGTTGCCATTTTGAGGGTTTCGTATTGTTTTTAGTTGACAAAGATAAGCAATTCCATAGAAAAGCCTTATCTTTGTAGTCAGAAATGTGAATACTAACAAAATGATATATGAGTATAGAAGATGCAATAATGGGTGGAATCGTCTTTAAAGGTAAGAAAGATAAGCCCCGGGAAGAGGAAAAAGTAAAAACAAAAGCAAAAAAGGCGACGTATATTCGTGGACAGCATGGTTCCGGAGCTGCGAAGATGAAAGCGGATATTAGAAAAAAAAGAGCTAATAGACATAAAAAATAAATGGGAGTAATCGTTTTCATATTATCACTGCTGCTCTTTTTTCGTGGAGGTGGTATGGTGATGTATTCGTTTGTGATTTCTCTCATGATTTGGAGAATAGAGAAAGAATATCCTAAGAAAATATATGGAAAAGTGGTTGATATCAAGGAGGATGTTGATAGAAAAGGAAGGACTCTGATGCGTCCGACTGTAGAATACCTATGGAAAGGGAAAGATAAAACGTGTTGTAAATATATTAATCCTAATATAGATGTGAAAGGTCCTGTTCCGGAAGCGGATATCGTATTTTCTCCGGACAATATACATGTAGGCGATAAAGTGACAATCTGGTATAACCCGGATAATGAAACATCTATGTTTGTTCAGCGCAGAATGAAAGTAACACGATTGCTTATGTCTTCATTGGTTCCCGGATCTTTTTTTATATTATCAGGTATTTTAGGAATGTGTTATTTGTTTAGTAACTGATAACCCTTTATATAAAAATAGCCGGTAGGATCATCATCCTGCCGGCTATTTTTATGAAGTTACTTCTTTTGTGGGAGTATCTCGATCCAATAATCATCCGGGTCATTGATAAAATAAAGCCCCATGGCTGTATTTTCAAAACATACACAATTCATTTCTTTGTGATATTGCCGGAAGGCATCATAATCACCGGCTACGCGAAAGCACAGATGGCTTTCGTTTTCACCCAGTTCGTAGGGTGCGGTATGGTCTTTCAGCCAGGTCAGTTCCAGCAGAAAACCTGTTTCGTTGTCCGTCAGGTAGACCAGGATGAAAGAACCGTCGGAAGCTTCCTTCCGACTATGTTCTTTTAAGCCAAGCGCCTTTTCATAAAAAGCAATGCTTCGCTCCAGATTCGTTACATTGATATTAAAGTGATCAAATCTACTTTTAATTTCCATGATTGCTATCTTGTTATTTTTTCATCAGTAGCTTCACGATTTCTCCGACGTATGTACGGGGTTGTCCCGCTTGCGGAGCCGTTTGTGAAGGCAGTTTCTTACATTCGATAACAGCTGAAGGAGCCGTTTGGTTCGGAGCATATAGTTTCAGCGTATAAGTATCAGCTTTTTCTATAGCTTCGTAAGGCTGATCGGCAGACAGTGTGCAGTAAGCCACAGCTTTACCGTTCTGATAGCCCAGTGCGCCACCTGCATTGGCCGTCATATTGGTCATGTTGAATTCATCCTTGCCGATAGAAATTACCAGTTTGCCATTGCCCATCAGTGCATATACATCACCCGGAATCTGTTTCAGGTCGATTTCTGTATATCCCGGCATATCAGCCGAAGCCTTGCCGACAGGAGTTGCAGGAGTGAGAGTTGCAGCAGGAACAGTGGCTTGAGCCGGTTCTGTTGTGGTCACTTTACCACCTTGCCCGATCACCACCGGACCGGCAGCAGCAACGATTGATGGTTTCTGTGCTTCTTCTTCTTTTTTCTTCTTCTCAGATTTCGGACGAGTGTCGGGAGCACCGAAGGCTACAGCTACATCCATAAAGATATCGTCGGCAAAGTCTACCGTTTTTCTACGCCATTTAGCCAGGCCGCGTACCAGTTTGGTTTTTGACTTGTTCAACGCGTATTCGTCTGTGATCCATTCTTCTGCTTTATATTTTTCTGTTTCGCGATAGGTAAAACGGATTTTCTCCAGTTCTACCAGACAGCTGCCCGGTTTGCAGGTAACGGTAATTTGATAATTAACCCAAGTGCGGTCTAATGATAATGCACTGGAGTAAAATGTGATCCATTCTTCACCTACACCGGCGATTGTTCCTTGTGCTTCATCGCTGAAAACGACGCGGCTGTCCGGATTGTTATTCTCTTTCAGACGTTTGTTCATCCACTTCATTACAGTGTCGTAGATTTGCTTCTGACTCATTCCCGGAATTTGGAATTCCTTGGAAAATACTACTTTACCATCCACTACCGGAACAGCTCCCGCAAGGTATCTGGTATCATCTCTTTTTTCTTTGTGCGAATCAGCTCTCATAGCCATTGGCAGGCATGTGAGAAGCATGGTAAGAAACAGGATTGTTAACTTATTCATAATTATTATTGTGTTTATTTGGTTATTTCAAAACTTTCGCCCCGATGGGTGATGCTGATAAACCGGCATCCTGCATTTTCGGCAAAATCACGGAGGGCATTTCCGCCTTCGTAGTCTTCACTGAAGTGCATGGGTACAAATATAGTAGTTTTTATTTGTTCGATGAACTGTTTTGCACCTTTCATATAATCTTTTCCCATCCTGCGGTCCACTGGGAATAGCGCTAAATCAATCTCAGGCGCTTTTTCTTTTAGATATTTAACTTCTGCCAGGAAGTCTCCGTTGGCTTTTCGTATCTCTGCTTCGGTTGATTCTTCACTCCAGTGCCAGTTGTTCAAGTCTCCTGCATGGAAGATACTCCAATCTTGCAGATGAATAAGGAATGAGCTGCCGACATCAGTCGAACCGAATGCTTCGATGCGGATGGCGTCGTCTTCGTAGATTTCTCCCTTTTTTATATAAATGGCATCTTCGGGCTTTGCCCGGTGACTTTTCAGAATATCTTTGGAGAAAATATACCGGATGTCAGGACGTTCCTCTTTCCAAGTCAATATTTCACGGTTGAAGTGATCGGGATGGAAGTGGGTAGCTAATACATAGAGTTTACCCGGTCTTTGCAGGAGGTAGTCATGTACGATTCCCCGGTTATGTTCAGTTTCCGAAGAGTCTTTGTAATAATCGATGATGACGGTCACGCTTTCTGTTTCAATGGCGAAACCGCTGTGATAAATATAATCCAGTGTCATAGTAGGCTGATTATTTTTACAGTTGCAATATTACGTATTCTAGTTGGAGTTGGCAAGAAAAATCAGTGAAATCAAGGAGAAAGTCGATTGATTTCCCATTTTCCGTCCGTCTTTAGTGTATACAGGAAGCGATCATGTAACCGATTGGGGCGTCCTTGCCAAAATTCCATTCGGGTGGGGGTGACGGCATATCCTCCCCAATTATCAGGCCTTTCCACTTCCTTTCCAATCCATCGGGCAGCTTCTCTGACGAAGGCGCGTATCAGTTGCATCCGGCTCGCTATCGGTTGGCTTTGCGGTGAAATGCGTGCACCGATTCTGCTTTTATAAGGACGTTTTCGGAAGTATTCGTCCGATTCTTCGGAAGGAACTTTCGTGGCGACTCCTTCTATATGTACTTGTCTTTCGAGTTCATGCCAGACAAAGGAAAGGGATATGTATGGATTCTGTGCCAGGTGTTTTCCTTTGCGGCTTTCGTAGTTGGTGTAGAAAATAAACTTTCCGTCATGCAGCCCTTTCAGCAATACGGTGCGGGTAGAGGGTCTGCCTTCGGGAGATACGGTGCCTACGATGACGGCGGTCGGCTCTTCTACATTTGCGTCAATGGCTTCCTGCAGCCAGCGACTGAAAAGCGAAAGCGGGTCGCCGGGAAGTTCGCTTTCCCTCAACCCGCTTTTACTGTATTCTTGCCGGATATCAGCAATATTTGTTTTTACCATATACGTATCAAGCAATATCTAATTCTTATTTTTAAATTTTAAAGAGTTTACATCGGTACTTCTATCAGTAAGATATGTGAGTCCTTCAATGTCTCCAGTTCGAAACTTTTCGTATCATAGACACCCATTCCGTCACGACGTTTCAGTACTTCTCCGTCTACTGCGATTTCTCCTTCAATCAAAAAGATGTATACACCTCCGTAACTCTGATGCATGTGATAGCCGAGTTTCTTTCCGGCTTCTACCTTTCCGATAGAGAACCAGGTATCTTGTAAAAGTGAAGCGGGCGTACTGCCGTCGGGTGATACGATTACTGCCAGTTCGTTGGGACGTTCCAGCTCTTTGATGCTGAAGTCTTTGTAGACGGGGTGCGTGTTCCGTTCTTTCGGCATAATCCAAATTTGCAGGATTTCTACCGGTTCTACAGGACTGGCATTCATTTCGCTATGAAAGATTCCGGTTCCGGCACTCATTGTCTGAATCTCTCCGACAGTGATAATCCGGCTATTCTTTTTGCTGTCACCGTGTTGCAGATGTCCTTTCAATGTGATGGTAATAATTTCCATATTTTTATGCGGATGCGTCTGGAAACCTTCTCCGGGAGCAATCTTATCGTCGTTCAATACGCGAAGGGCACCGAAGTTGATACGGTCAGAATCAAAGTACTCGTCAAAGCTGAAAGTATGATAACTATCCAGCCAGTCATGTTGGGAATGTCCTCTTGTATCTGCTTTATGTATTACTTTCTTCATAATTTTCTCCTTTTCTAATTGTTTATATACTTCTGTAACAAGGGAAGTTACGTAAAAGTTCTATCTCTTCACTTCATTTAGCAGAGGCTTGTGGTTGATGAAGTCTTTGATGTTTTGCAGGGTTGTTACTGCAATATTTCCCATTGCTTCCCGCGTGAAAAAGGCCTGGTGCGAAGTGACAATCACATTATTGAATGAGAGCAGACGTGCAAGTACATCATCATCAATGATGCGGTCGGACTGGTCTTCATAGAAGTATTCGCTTTCTTCTTCGTATACATCCAATCCGGCAGAGCCGATTTTCTTGTTTTTTAAACCTTCGATCAGGGCATTGGTATGGATCAACTGTCCGCGACCGGTATTGATAATCATGACTCCGTCTTTCATTTTACTGATAGAATAGTCATTGATCAGATATTTAGTGGCTTCGGTAAGCGGGCAATGCAAGGAAATGATATCGGAGCTATGGTACAGTTCATCCAGAGAAGTATAGACTATCTGTTCTTCGCGTGCGAAGTTGTAGTCAGGATACAGGTCATAAGCCAGTACGTTCATTCCGAATCCCTTTAATATATGAATCAGTATTTTGGCGATTTTTCCTGTGCCGATGATACCAACTGTCTTACCGTGCATATCAAATCCCATCAGACCATGAAGAGAAAAGTTGCCGTCTTTCGTACGCCACGAAGCACGTGGAATTTTCCGGTTGAGAGAGAGCATGAGGGCTACGGTATATTCGGCCACGGCATAAGGCGAATAGGCAGGAACGCGCACAACGGTGATTCCGGCATTGGCAGCTGCATTCAGGTCTACGTTGTTGAATCCGGCACATCGGAGTGCCAGAAGTTTTACTCCGTTGGCTGCCATAGCGTTGATTACTTCAGCATCGGCTGTATCATTGACAAAAATGCAGACAGCGTCTACACCTTGTGTTAATAACACATTATTCTTATTCAGATGTCCTTTATAATAACGGAATTCAAATCCGAACTCTTTGTTCTTATCATTGAAGGACGCTTCGTCATAGGGCTTTGTCCCGAAAAATGCAATTGTATAGGCCATAATCTTTTTCAGTTTTTATTCTTATTAATAAACGTAAAAGTGAAGTGATTTGTTTATCCTTTGTCTTGTCTTAAATATAGATTGTTTCATTAGAAACAGTTTTAATTTTCAATTAAAATGGAGGGGTAAGCGAAAATAAATGCACAAATATATATTGCGTGTGCAGGAATATTGTATCTTTGCGCCCGAAATAATTTAAAAAAGATTTAGATGAGAAAAATTTCCTTGATTGGATTTGTAATGTTAATCGTTTCAATTCCAACTTTTGCCGGAGGTCTTCTGACAAATACTAATCAACACGTATCTTTCCTTAGAATGTTGGCACGTGGCGCTTCCATTGATATTGACGGTGTTTACTCTAATCCAGCCGGTTTGGCTTTCTTGCCGGGTGACGGTCTTTATCTTTCTTTGAATGGACAAAGCGCCTATCAAACGCGTAATATAAGCACTACATTTCCACTTTTCCCAGAAGAAGGAAACAGACGTTATTATAAGGGTACAGCTTCTGCTCCTTTTATACCTAGTTTCCAAGGTGCATATAAAAAAGGTGACTGGACTATTTCCGGTAGTTTCGCTGTTGTAGGTGGCGGTGGAAAAGCGTCTTTTGATGATGGCTTAGGTATGTTCGATTCAATGATTATGGGAAATATTAGCCAAGCTTCAGGTGGACAAATAACTCCCAGTATGTATTCGATTAATAGCGCAATGGATGGCAGCCAGTTTATTTATGGTGTACAATTGGGTTTGTCATATAAAATAAACGATTGGTTGAGCGTTTTTGCAGGTGGGCGTATGAACTATTTCAGCGGTGGTTATGAAGGATTTCTGACTGCAACTGTAAACAGTAATATACCGAACTTAGGTGGTACTGAATTGGCTGCCATCGAACTAGACTGTGATCAGACAGGTTGGGGAATCACTCCTATTCTAGGTGCTGACGTGAAACTTGGTAAATGGAATATTGGTTTGAAGTATGAGTTTCTGACAAATTTGAATCTCGAAAATAAGACTAGGAAGGCGGAAGTACGTGCTAGTGGAGTTGCAATGCCGGATGACGAACTTAATCCATTAGCTAGTTTTAAAGACGGTGTAAACACTCCAAGTGATATTCCTGCATTGCTGACTGCTGCTGTTGGTTATGAAATCCTTCCTACTCTTCGTGCATCTGTTGAATATCACCATTTCTTTGATAAAGCTGCTGGTATGGCAGGTGGTAAAGAGAAAGCTTTGAAGCATGGTACACATGAATTTTTGCTAGGTGCAGAATGGGATGTAACAAAACAACTGACTCTTAGTGGCGGTTTCCAACGTACTGATTATGGCTTGGCTGATGATTTCCAAAGTGATATTAGCTTCTCGTGTGATTCTTATTCACTTGGTTTCGGTGCCGCAATCAAGATGACAAAGCATTTGACGATGAATGTTGCTTATTTTTGGACAAACTATAGTGACTATGATAAAATAACCGCAACTGGATCAACTACATATAGTCGTACAAATAAAGTGTTCGGCTTGGGCGTTGACTACAAATTCTGATCTTAAAATCCGTTACGATTTTATATAAAAAGAAGCCGTCTCAAACATTGTTTTGAGGCGGCTTCTCATATTATATATTATATTAGGTTAGAAAGAATATTGTACCAGCATATTCAATCGGTTTGCATGACGGGTGGAAGAACTGAAGTCTGTGCGCCAGCCTCTCAAATATTCAACGCCCACTTGCATATTACTAGTTACATTCCAAAAGGCATTTGCAACAAAGTACTGACCTTTCCGATAAGCTTCTGGGTTAGTACTCGGATAGTTGTTTTCAGAGTAAAGTCTGGACAGGCTATATGTTCCGGATACAAAGACATTCGGGCAAATATTATACTGTAAGCCCGCATACCATCCCAGCATCGGGAGGACCTGCATCTTTCCTTCATTGTCTGGGTCGGGAACAATGTCTACATTCAGATTACTTAAATCATTCAGGTAAGAACCGATTCCCTTTCCATAATTAAGCTGTCCGAACACTTGCCACTTCTTGGTGACATTAAATGTAGTAGAGGCTTGCAGACCAAATCCTGTAGTAGAAAATGCCTTATCGTGTACATTGCTTGAATAAGTCATGCTGCGTACGATTGCTCCCAGTTTAATATGACTGTTACTATTCCAGTTATATTGTGCAGAAGCTGCAAAATCCGGCATTCGCTGAGTGCTGATAGATACATCACTATTTGTGGTACCATCTACTGAAGGCATTTCCATAGCAACGCCGAATTTCCAGTTCTTCAGTTTATCGCACATGTAACTCAGCTGGGTAGTACGATAGAAGGCGGAACCATTGGGGCCGGCGAAGTCGATAGTAGCCGGCAGAGCCGAAAGGTCCATGAATGAACCATAGCTGTATCCGATGGTGAAACCTAAAAATTGTGCATACGCATTCTGTAGTTCAAAAGTCTTCCCGTCGCCACGGAAGTTACCGGCGGTATAAACTACAAAGTCTCCCAGATGTTTAGTTCGGCCTACCAATTTAAGGAATAGGGTAGAAGTGGTGATGTCCATCTGAAATTGATTCTTGGCAAAATTGCCACTACCACGTTGTGGAATCAATGCCGGATAGAAATCTACATCATCTACAATACCACCGAAGTCATATTCTGCCGTAGCACGTACATAGCCTCCGATACCCAGGGCGAATTTCCCTTTCTGGTCAGTCAGCAAGAAGCGGGGAGCATTCGGATCATGGAAACGCATTTGCGAACGGTCGTTCATAATCCGGATGATTTCATCACCGGCTTTGTCCCGTGAGACAAACATGATGGAATTGGGTTCCTCATCTTCGATGACTACTTTCTTTTGTGCATGGGCACAAACGGGGAAAATTCCAATCCCCAGTAGCATAGCTACCATTTTAAAGCTTGTTTTCATTATCAGTTAAGTTTTAGGTGAATGCCCAATGAACAACTAAAAAAAGAAATGGTTGAGAGGGGCTAAGGAAAAATTGCCAAACTTATCGGAAGAATTGCTATTTATAATCGTTCTAAAAAAGCAGATCTTTGTACCGTACTAATTAGATAAATAAAATACGAGAATGGAAAAAGTAGATTTTACTCAAGGAATATTGGCGATGGAGCCAGACCTGCATCGTTTCGCATATAAGTTGACTTCAGACCGTGAATCAGCCAACGATTTAGTCCAGGATTGTGTATTGCAGGCATTAGACAATCATGAGAAGTTTACGCATGCCAAGAATCTGAAAGGATGGATGTTTACCATCATGCGCAATATCTTTGTCAACAACTACCGTCGCACTGTTCGTGAGATGAATCTTATTGATGATACCTACTCTATCAATCAGCAGAGTATGATAGAAGATGAAGATGGCGACCGTTTTGAGTTTGCTTATGATATGAAGCAGTTGTATCGAGTGATACATTCCATCCCCGAAGATATGAAAGTTCCTTTCCAGATGTTTGTCGCTGGATTTAAATACAGGGAAATTGCCGAAAAATTAGGATTGCCGATGGGGACGGTAAAGAGCCGTTTGTTCTTTATCCGTAAGCGTCTGAAAGAAGAACTGAAAGACTTCTCCTGATGCACTTTCTAATTGAGTGATGTGTTTTAAGGTCAAAGTAGAGCCTTCCTGTCAAACTACGACGAATGACAGGAAGGCTTGTTTTTTTGAAATATTCTTCCGAAATATTTGGTTTATAAAATAAACCTATTTATGTTTGCATCGAGTAAGAGAGATGCGCAGCTCCTTACTTTTTTTAATCCATATATGGTTTATAAAATAAACTAATTAAATTGTATCAACTAATTGATCGGGAGGAAGAAAAAGATGAAACGCTTGTTACTCATTGCTTTAGGGATTGTTTGTTACCACGTTGTTACTTTTGCACAAGAAGTAAAAGTAGAAGTTCGGGGTATTCGTAGCGCAAAAGGTGCCATTATGGTCATGGCTCAACAGGATTCGGAATCAAAGCCGGTATATGCGATGGCAACTGCTGTTAAAGATACAGTGACTGTTGTTTTGAAAGATGTGCCGTGGGAAAAGTTTTTGATCTCTCTTTTCCATGATGAGAACGGAAACTGGGAACTCGATAAGAATGAGCAGGGGATACCGGTAGAAGGATATGCCAGAGAAAAATGCAAGAAAGAGCCGGAAGCTTCGGCCACCGTTAAGGTGAAAATGTATTATCCGGTAAATGACTGACAGCATGAGACGCCTGATATTTTCGATACTGACCGGCTTTGCCGGAATTGCTGCTTGGGGACAGACTCCAGTGGCTGCTCATCCGACGGCTGCCAATGATACTTTGACAGAAGATTCCACTTATGCGTTGCAGGAAGTAGTAGTACGTACAAGTCCCGTGAAGCGGAAGGCGGACCGCTTTATCCTGTCCGTTCCTCCTGCACAGAACAAAGACGGAGTGGAACTCCTTCAGCAAGCACCCGGAGTATGGTTGTCCGACGAGCGGATTTCCATTAATGGTTCTTCCGGCACGAAGGTGTATGTAGATAATCGGGAGATAAAACTTACCGGAGAAATGCTGATAGGCTATCTCCGTTCTTTGAAGTCGGACGATATTGCCCGTGTTGAAGTGCTTCCGATGGCGGGAGCCGATAAGGATGCCGATGCTCAGGGAGGTGCTATACATATTATAATGAGACGTCATACAGATAAAGGATTTCAGGGAAATCTTTCAATGAATGCTTCTTTTGCTTCTTCCTTGCAATCTTATCAGCCTAGTGGAAGCTTGAATTATCACAGTGGGAAGTGGGATACGTATGGATTTGCTTCCGGCACGTTGATTCCGCAGAATAAAGGAGATTTATACGTTACTCGTGATTATGCAGCGGGAGACAAAGGTTTTTCCAGTCTGACCCGTATGAAGCAGCCTTCCCGTTACGGGACGATTCGGATGGGAACAGTCTATACGATGGATTCTTCCAATAGTTTGGGAGTAGAACTGGAGTATGTTCGTCGCGGATATATCTGGCCGTCTCAGAGTTACTCTACTCTGTCTGTCGGACCGCTGGGGATGGAAAGTCAGGGTGTGTATCGTCAGAAAGAGACTTATAATATGTATACGGCTACTGCCAACTACATACATAAACTGGATAAGGACGGTTCTGTGCTGAAACTTGTCACCGATTATATTTCTAAGGATCTGCATGGCAGAAATCAATATCAGATTTTTCAGGAGATAGGTACTTTAAATAAAGATACCGTTTATCGCTCCCGCTCTAATGCCACTTATCAGATTGCGACTGCCGATCTGTCGTGGAAACAACAACTGCATAAGAAATCGTTTTTTCAGGTAGGAATGAAATATACCTATACGGGAATGAAGGATGATGCCTGTTACGAAGGGCTGGAACCTGACGAAAGTTGGAAACCCAATGCTGCTTATGGATATGAGCTCGATTACCATGAGAATATCGGTGCTTTGTACGGCACTTATTCTTTGGATATGAAAAGAGGAGCTGTCCATATTGGGCTTCGGGGAGAATATACGCAGACCTCCAATGAAACGGAACGTCAGACGAGAAGATACTGGGACTGGTTTCCGCATATCGACGGAAGTTTCTATTTTGATGAAATCCATAAGTGGATGCTTATTGGGCAATATGGGCGATATATAGAGCGTCCGACTTTCTCGGCTCTCAATCCGAACCGGATTCAGACTTCCGAATACAGTTATCTGGTCGGTAACCCGATGTTGCGCCCTACCTATATTAATAAGTTTAGTATCACACTGGTCTATAACTTCCGGTATACGTTGACTATTGGCGGTAATTTACATCATGACCTGATTCGTCAGTTTGGTAAAGAAGATGCGGAAAATTCGGATATATCGTACGTTATCAACGAGAATCACAATCGTGAGAACCATTGGTTCGTAGCTGTTACTGCTCCCTGGCAGCCGCTCAACTGGCTGAATCTGAATGCCAGCTTTATTGGAGTAAGACAAGATATCCGCATGTATCGGGAGGGCGATTACTTTGGGCACTTCCTTTATTTTGCCAATGCCAATGCTACAGTCCTTTTACCGTCGGACTATTCGTTGGAAGCACAATATAACGGAGTTAGCCGGTTGTATTCCGGCAATAGCGGGATCGATCCTCGTCATACATTCAACCTGCATCTGCGCAAGAAATGGAAAGACGGGCGTTGCGTAGCCACTTTGGGAGTAGACAATATCTTCAACCGGTATAATTCTTATTTCAGCAATGTACCGAGTTATTCATCGCAGAACCGTTTTGAGCTGGCTTCGAGCGGAAGGCTGATGAAACTCACATTCACCTGGAATTTCAATCATGGAAAGAAATCGGGTGCAGTGACTGTAGAAAAGAAATCGGCAAGCGAAAGAAGCCGTATCGAAGGAAAATAAACAGGTATTTTTGGTTTATTACGTAAACAATATTATTTTTGAAACAAAATTGATAGAACATGGAAGACAAGAGAATTTCCGAGAAAGAGAGTTTGGAACTGATTGCCCGTATGATTCGGGAGACACAGGACAATGCAGCCCGTTATGCAGCCTATCCGTTGTTGATATGGGGGTATACTACTGTTATCGTATCGCTTGTGGTATGGTATTTTTATTTGCAGACGGGAATGTGGCAGATCAATTATCTCTGGTTTGCTTTGCCTGCCATTGCCGGACCGCTGACAATCTTCTTTAATAGGAAGGACAAGAATAAAGGAGCGAAGAATTATATAGACCGGGTGACCGCCCAGATATGGACTGTGTTTGGAGTAGTGGGTTTCTGCCTGTCCTGCATGGCATTTGTTGTCCGTATTGATATCCTGTTTGTCGTTTCCTTACTGATGGGGATGGGAGCTACTCTCACTGGTTTGGTATGTAAGTACAAGCCACTTAGCATAGCAGGAATCATTGGTATCGCCCTTTCTTTTTCCATGCTTTTTATTCATGGAAGCGGAGTATATCTGGTGTTTGCCGCTATCTTTATAGTGATGATGATAATCCCGGGGCATATAATGAATAAACAGATGAAGAAACAATGTTTAAAGAACTGAATCCAATATTGCACTCACAGCTTCGTCTAGCTATTATGTCTATTCTTCTCACGGTTGAGGAGGCGGAATTTGTCTATCTGAAAGAGAAAACCCAGTCGACAGCCGGTAACTTGAGTGTACAGTTGGATAAGCTAAGCGAAGCGGGGTATATCGAAGTCGAGAAAAGTTTTGTGGGCAAAAGGCCGCGAACCGCTTGCCGGATTACTAAGGACGGGCGGAAAGCGATGGAGGAGTATGTGGAGACGCTGAAAGAGTATCTTTCGGGGCTATAAAAGATAGTAAGCCTATACTTTAGCTACGTTTCTTTTTGCCTTTTCACTTTTTTCCTCTACCTTTGCACCCCGAAAGAATAAAAAAAGACGTATGATGCCGTGAATAGCGGTCGTGTATTCTAGAACACCACGTAAAAAACAGGAGTTATGAAAGAAAAAGTATCAGTACCTTTTATGTTGCTGGGCATTCTTTTTAATGTATGCCTCATTGCAGCCAATCTTCTCGAGACGAAAGTCATCCAGATCGGTAGTTTGACCGTGACAGCCGGATTATTGGTTTTTCCTATTTCCTATATTATCAACGATTGTATCGCCGAAGTCTGGGGATTCAAGAAAGCGCGCCTTATTATATGGAGCGGTTTTGCCATGAACTTCTTTGTGGTAGGACTTGGTTTGATAGCCGTTGCGATACCTGCCGCTCCTTTTTGGGAAGGTGAAGAGCATTTCGATTTTGTATTCGGCATGGCTCCCCGCATCGTGGCAGCCAGTTTGATGGCTTTCCTTGTCGGTTCATTCCTCAATGCATATGTGATGAGCAAGATGAAGATAGCCAGTCAGGGCCGGAACTTTTCTGCCCGCGCTATTTTGTCGACGCTTGTCGGCGAGACTGCTGATTCACTGATCTTCTTCCCGGTAGCTTTCGGAGGCATCATTGCCTGGAAAGAACTATTAATCATGATGGGACTTCAGATAGTTCTGAAATCTATGTACGAAGTTATCATTCTTCCGGTGACGATCCGTGTGGTAAAAGTCATCAAGAAGATAGACGGCAGCGATGTATATGATACCGACATTTCTTATAACGTGCTGAAAGTAAAAGATATCTAATATAACAACTTCTTCAAGCCTGTTTCGAAGGCTGAGAGTATAAAGAGTATTTTATGATGAACAGAGAGGCTGCATTGGTTGTGTTCAGTGGCGGACAAGATTCCACTACTTGCCTGTTTTGGGCGAAACGCAACTTTAAGAAAGTATATGCTTTAAGTTTCCTTTATGGTCAGAAGCATCAGAAGGAAGTGGAACTTGCCAGAGAAATAGCCCGAAAGGCGGAAGTCGAATTTGAGGTCATGGATGTGTCTTTCATTGGGACATTGGGGCATAATTCATTGACTGATACTGCCATGGTGATGGATCAGGAAAAACCGGCAGGCAGCGTACCCAACACATTTGTCCCGGGACGTAACCTGTTTTTTCTGAGTATTGCAGCAGTGTATGCCCGCGAACGTGGTATCAGTCATTTGGTCACGGGAGTTTCGCAGACCGACTTTAGCGGATATCCCGATTGCCGGGACGCATTTATCAAGTCTTTGAATGTGACGTTGAATCTGGCAATGGATGAACAATTTGTGATCCATACCCCTCTGATGTGGATTGATAAAGCGGAAACATGGGCATTGGCAGATGAACTGGGAGTGCTGGATTTGATTCGTAACGAGACTTTGACATGCTATAATGGCATTCAGGGGGATGGCTGCGGGCATTGTCCTGCCTGTACGTTACGCCGTGAGGGGCTGGAAAAGTATTTGAAAAATAAGAATCAATAATATCTCTACATAGAGACTAAAAACGTGTTTTTTTATTGTCACTTGTCACTTTTGAGGGGTAACTGATTGATTACAAATGAATAATCGGTGATAATAGATGGTGATAATAGGGTGATAATAACTAATGAATGCTTTTTTATTGTCACCTTCATTGTGACTGACAGATGCTTGCCATTGTATTATTGGCGTTCATTTCATTTCAAGATGTACAAGGGTAAAGAGTCATTGCCGGTTGTTTCAAGAAGTTTCAAGCGGTTGAAACTTTGGTTTCATACGCTTGAAACTCTAGTTTCTATTACTTGAAACCATAGTTTCATACGCTAGAAACTTTTAGTTTCAAGGCTTTGAAACTAGAGTTTCATCCTAGTGAAACACTTCATTCCTTTATAGGAAATGACTAAAAGCAACGGTCGTTTTGATAATATGAGTACCGGATGGTGAAAGATGAAAGATCGGTGATAGATTGCAATAATCAATCTTTCATCACTGAACTATCGATGGATAAGCCGTTTCAGTGAATATGGTGACAGGTGAAAGATGTTTTGCGTTTTTTTCTGTGTGTAGAGAGTTTAAAACTACATTAAACAATGGCTGAATTAAAAGACCAACTTTCCTTATTAGGAAGAAAAACGGAGTATAAACAAGACTATGCTCCTGAAGTATTGGAGGCTTTCGATAATAAGCATCCGGAAAATGATTACTGGGTACGTTTCAACTGTCCCGAATTTACGAGCCTGTGTCCCATAACCGGGCAACCGGACTTTGCAGAAATACGTATCAGCTATATCCCCGACATCAAAATGGTGGAAAGCAAGAGTTTGAAACTCTATCTGTTCAGCTTCCGTAGTCATGGTGCATTTCATGAAGACTGTGTGAACATCATCATGAAGGATCTGATAAAATTGATGAATCCCAAATATATCGAGGTTACGGGTATCTTTACTCCACGTGGCGGTATTTCGATTTATCCGTATGCCAATTATGGCCGTCCGGGAACGAAGTTCGAACAGATGGCGGAACATCGGCTGATGAATCGGGAGTGATACTTTACAGCCCTTATTTTTTTATCCAGTTTTCGATGTTAATATTGGGGATGCGGGCGAGGTGCTTTACATTTTCTGTAACCATTATTAAATTACAAGTCACTGCGGTTGCTCCGATAAGTAAATCAAAGTCATCAATCAGTTTGCCTTGTTTCTTTAGTACAGCTTTGCAATCCCCATAACATTCTAATGCTTTTTGTATAGGTATTACTGTAAAATATTTCTCTATGGCTTTTACTCCTTTTATCTTATGTTCTTTTTGTCCGCTATTTGAAGCACCAAAATATAATTCGGCTAGTGTGATGTCTGAGATAAAACAATTTTTGTTGCCTACAGCTTTAATGTGTTCGGCAACTCCGTATTGATTTTTGAGAAAATAAATACAGATATTAGTATCTAATAAATATTGCTTCATTTATAGATTAATTATATTACGGGTCGTATCTTGTCGGCGAGCCGTTTGTAATTCTTTGATTTCTTCTTCGGCAGTCAGACCGTCGTCTGCCCATGAACCACAAATTTCTTCAAATAGACGATCGTCATCCTGTTTGCTATCTGAAAAAGTCAGGGAAGCTGCTAATAGTTCGATTAAACGCCTTTTTGCTTCATTTCCTAAATTGGCTAATTTATCATTGAAGATTTCGTCAGCCGACCATGTTGTATCCATATAAATATCTCCTTTCTTTTAAAATGAAGAACATTGCAAATATAAGAAAAGTTTCTTGTGCTTCCAATAATTTGATATCTTTGCGTATAAAATAAGAAAGTGAAAAGCGATTTTAAAATGAATATTTCTATAAAGTTATGCGAGCATATCCGCGAAAGGATTATCCCACAATATGTCAACTTTGATAAGGCGCACCGGATAGATCATGTCGAAAAAGTAATCGAAGAAAGTATGAAGCTGGCTCTTCATTATGAAGTCAATTCAGCAATGGTTTATACGATTGCCGCTTACCATGATTTGGGTTTATGTGAGGGACGTGAGTTTCATCATATCGTTTCGGGGAAAATTCTGTTTGCGGATGAAACTTTGTGGCAGTGGTTTACCGATGATCAAATGTTGCAGATGAAGGAAGCGATAGAAGATCATCGTGCCTCCAATAAACAAGCTCCGCGAAGTATCTACGGGAAAATTGTTGCTGAGGCAGACCGGATTATTGATCCGGAAATAACACTGCGCCGTACCGTACAATATGGTTTGTCTCATTATCCGGAGATGGATAAAGAGCATCAGTATGAACGTTTCCGGAAACATCTTGCCGATAAATATGCAGAAGGAGGGTATCTGAAGTTGTGGATACCCCAATCTGATAATGCCGGACGGTTGGCGGAGCTGCGTCAGTTGATTACCAATGAGGAAAGAATAAGAAGGGTGTTTGATCAATTATATGAGGAAGAAAGTATATTGCCTAAAATCCGCAATCTTTAGTATGTTTTCTTTTTATTGATTCTAGTTTGGCTGCTTCTCCTGATTTTTGTCTTTTTGAGCCCCTTTTCGATATAACTATCTTACATGCTGGCAAAATTTCCCCTTTCCCCATTGTTTAAAGGTTACTCTGCGCATCTTTTCGTTTTTGCCTTTGTATGATTAAGTGGTAGTGCTCTTCTTCCAGAAAGGAAGTAAAGGGAATGGAAGTGACTTGATAAGATTTGCAAAATTCTTCATTTTCACTCCATTGCGAATTATAGGCATAAAAGTGATATTCCCATTCAGGAGAAAGAATAGCATCTAAAACTGAAATCGCTTTGTAGCACCTTGCAAAACGATAAAATTCGTGTGTGTGGCTAATGGAAAAATGTAAACAACAATGCTGATTATCAGGAAAACAGAAGTGGGTGGGGTGCAATGTGGGTTACGACTACATAATCTGCTGCATAACATATAGCAGATTTTCCGTTTATATTTTTTAAATACTATCTTTGTAAAAAGCACATAAAACAACAATCAAAAATTATCAAAATGAAAAAAATAAAATTTGTTACACTTGCTGTCCTAGTTTTGGCAGCGGCTTATTATGCCACATATACAACGTATAATACTAAACATCAATTAACGGATTTGGTGCTTCTCAATATAGAAGCCTTGGCAGTAGATGAATCAGATTATGCTGACCCTATAAGATTCAAACAGTGTTACACATTTACTAGTACAACTTTATTACCTGATTACCCCGCAGAGTATGTTACAACATGTTATGGATGTTATACAGTGAAGTCTACCACACATATTAATTCTCTGTATTGTGCAGGGTCACAAATAATCTATTAAATAAACTGATTGTAAAAATAATCTTATAATGGGAAAAAGCATTTATTTATTACTGGCTTATGCCTTGTTTAGTGCATGTACAGTACAAGTTACTGCACAAAAGCAAGTATCAGAGGAAAAAATAGAGCCATTTCCTGTAGAAAAATCCCTTCAAGCAGAGAAAATAAAAGTAAATGAAGTATTTTTCCTTGATGGTATAAAGGTAAAAAAGGGAAGTATCTTTGCTCTAGATTCAAAAAGTACTGACACTTTGTTGTATCAATATTCACTCCCAAAATTTCAATGTATTTACAAAGGAGGGAGAAAAGGAGGGGCAGAAGATGAATTCCAAATTTCTCCTACATTATGCAAGACTGTTTCTGATAAAGTCTATATTTTTGGATACACTCCATTCCTCATTAAAAGTTTTACATTGGACAGCAACAACCATCTGTCACTTGAGAAAAAATTGGAATTACCTGTTTATGACGAAATACCCAACCACATGAATGTGGTCAATGATTCTTTATTGATATACAGTACAGTTCCCAATAAGCTTGATATAGAAAAAGTCAATTTAAACACCCGGCAGATAACAGGGCGAATTTTAATTGAACAAGAAAACCACAAAGAAAATTTCTTCGATAAGAACAGAGGACATCTTGCAGCTAACGATTCTCTGATAATCTATGCTTATACCTATAAAAAACAAATAGATTTTTATAGAATAAATGACATGATACTCTGCAAAAGGCTTGTTGACGATACCGTAATCCCTCATATAGTAATGGGAAATTTCAAAGAAACAATATTTCATCAGCGTGAGTTGGTTGCGGGTAAACACTATTTCTATATAAGGTGCTTCAAAAAGGGAGGAGGGTGTTTTATAGAAGTATATGACTATTCGGGACATTCTATTGCCAGATACGAATTAGACATCCTATTATATACCTTTGACGTGGATGAAGCAAACAGAACTATATATGGTTATAATGGAGCCGTATTTGAGGATGGTTTTTTGATGTATAATTATTAGGGATATTCACTAATGATTTTCTTTCGATTTATTACAGTTCCTGCAAAATGGATAAAGTCAGGAAGACAATGGGTACTCAATATTTATTCCGACAAACCATACAAGTTACTTCGGAGTTCATAAAAATAATTGTTTGTGGGATTACTTACGCTTTTACCTGGCAGGGGAAAGGGGGGAGGTGCGACCAACTGTGTAGAAAATAAGGAAAAAGAGAGAAGATAAGTAGCTAAAAGAGACCTTAAGTGGCTAAAAAACTATTTGAATTGTTTCTAAATTAGTTGCGGATTTAAGGTATTGATATTTTGATTATTATTCAGTGTTCCATATTGTAGGATTCCGCAAACTTTCATGATAGCATCGATATTCTTCTTTAGAGGTGTTTGAGATACAGCAGATGTAAGCTAAGGCTTTTGGATCAAGGGTGCGTAATGACTTGCATATTGATACGATTTTGTCCAATCCATAATAGGAACGAATTAATTGCCAATCTTCCCATTGTCCATATTCTAATACACGTTGTATGATTTGTGCCGGACAGGTATCCATATCTGCTTTTGTTATGTCTATATCCCAAAATAAATAGAGAGATAGTTTTGATATATATTCTTCCTGTTGCGACATTATTTTATTAAAATTCTGCTTTATTCCTCTACAAAGGAAGGGTTTTATTTTAGATTTGCCAAATAGCTAAACTCTTTTAACAGGATAACAATATTCTTTATTCGTGATGATACGGCCCTCCATTCAATATTGTCATCGCCCGATAAATCTGTTCTACAAAGATCAGCCGTATCATTTGATGAGAGAAAGTCATCTTCGACATTGAGATCTTTTCGTTAGCCACCTGATACACTTTTTCCGAAAATCCGTAAGGTCCGCCGATGATAAACACCAGCCGTTTATTCACCGTATTCATTTTCCGCTTCATATATTCGGCAAATTCGAGCGAACGCATCTCTTTTCCATGTTCATCGAGCAGTACGATCACATCTCCCGGCTGCAACGCTTTCAGTATCAGTTCCCCCTCTTTTTCCTTTTGCAGGTCCATCGAAAGACTCTTTGTATTCTTCAGTTCGGGAATCACTTCCATATCAAAAGTGATAAAGCGTTTTGTACGCTGAATATAGTCATTAATCGCTGTAATATAGTGCTGTTCTACGGTTCGTCCAACGACGAGCAAAGTTGTTTTCATGCGTCTACCATTCTGATTCGTGCACAAAAATAGGCATTTTTTATGTTATTCTGCAATTAATGCTTACCTTTGCCTATCATTAGTTGAAAGTTTAATCCTTTAAACTTCAACCCAAAAGCTTGGATTTATGAAGAAACGAGTGCTTTTAGGAATGGCCGCTTTGCTTCTTTCTGTCTCATTGCTGATGGCGCAGGAGATACCGGCAGGAGTGATTACGGCCTTTAAAAGAGGAAGCTCGCAAGAGCTGAGTAAGTACATGGGAGACAAGGTAAACCTCGTTCTCCAAGGCAACTCGACGAACGTTGACAAGAAGAAAGCTACAGCTATGATGCAGGAGTTTTTCACAGAAAACAAGGTCAATGGTTTTGACGTGAATCACCAGGGAAAACGGGATGAATCCAGTTTTGTCATAGGTACGCTGACAACTACCAAAGGAAAATTCCGTGTGAACTGCTTCCTGAAGAAAGTGCAGATTCAATGTTTAATACATCAAATAAGAATTGACAAGATCAATGAATAAGGAAAAAGAACTGATCGACAAACTAATCGATCTTGCTTTCGCAGAAGATATAGGTGATGGTGACCATACCACCCTTTCTTGCATCCCAGCCACTGCGATGGGAAAATCAAAACTACTGATTAAGGAAGCCGGAGTACTGGCCGGTATCGAAGTAGCCAAAGAAATCTTCAACCGTTTCGACCCCACCATGAAAGTGGAAGTATTCATCAACGACGGAACCGAGGTGAAACCGGGAGACGTAGCAATGGTGGTAGAAGGAAAAGTGCAGTCACTGCTCCAGACCGAACGCCTGATGCTGAACGTGATGCAGCGCATGAGCGGTATCGCAACCATGACCCGCAAATATGCCAAACAGCTGGAAGGCACTCACACCCGTGTGCTGGATACCCGCAAGACAACACCGGGGATGCGTATCCTCGAAAAGATGGCTGTCAAAATCGGTGGCGGAGTCAACCATCGTATCGGCTTGTTCGATATGATCCTGCTGAAAGATAATCATGTAGACTTTGCCGGAGGTATCGATAAGGCAATCAACCGCGCCAAGGAATACTGCAAAGAAAAAGGCAAAGACCTGAAGATAGAAATTGAAGTCCGCAACTTTGATGAACTGCAGCAAGTACTCGACCTGGGTGGTGTAGACCGTATCATGTTTGATAACTTCACACCCGAAATGACGAAGAAAGCCGTTGACATGGTAGCCGGTAAATATGAAACCGAGTCTTCCGGAGGCATTACCTTCGATACACTGCGCGATTATGCCGAATGTGGTGTAGACTTTATTTCTGTAGGAGCTTTGACTCATTCGGTGAAAGGACTGGATATGAGTTTCAAGGCATGCTGATCGCACAAACGATGAATGATTAAAAATAAGCGGTGAACAGTACTGTTGCTATCGTGCTGCAGGTGTTCACCGTTTCTTTTTTGTGAATCATCGTTTCTTTAACTTCTTTTAGCAATATTCATTGCAGCATTCCTCACATTCTTGCGTCTAAAGGACAAACGGCGCAGACATACGTTCGATTAAAAAGACAATTGACATTGGAAAACGAGATAGAACTGATAAAGGGCTGTCGGGCAGGAAAGGATTCGGCCCGAAAGGAACTTTATACCCTCTATTCCAAACAAATGTTGGCGGTTTGCTTCCGCTATACGGGCGATATGGATGCGGCGCACGATGTACTGCATGACGGTTTCATCAAGATTTTTACCAACTTTTCGTTCCGGGGAGAATCCTCGCTTTGTACGTGGATTACGCGGGTGATGGTGACACAGTCACTCGACTATCTGAGACGGGAGAAACGAGTCAGTCAGTTGGTAGTGCATGAAGAGCAGCTTCCCGACATACCGGATATTTCCTCGTCGGGAGGAGGAGTAGGGATCTCCGAAGAACAATTAATGGCGTTTGTCGCCGAATTGCCGGATGGGTGCCGAACCGTTTTCAACCTTTATGTGTTTGAAGAGAAACCGCACAAGGAGATAGCCAAGATGCTTCATATTAAAGAGCACTCGTCTACTTCGCAGTTGCACCGGGCCAAGTATTTATTAGCAAAAAGAATTAAAGAGTATAGAAATCATGAAGAAAGAAAATGATGAAATAACCGATCTGTTTCGCACACGTCTCGCTGATGCCGGGATGGCTGTTCGGGACGGCTTTTGGGAAGAGCTTTCGCAGGACATCCCTGTGGCTTGCCAACATCGCCGTCGGTTGATATTCTTCCGTGTGGCAGCGGCAGCATCTGTGTTGCTGGTATTGGCTGCATCCTCGGCTACTTTCTGGTATTTCTCTCCAAAGGAGGAGATGGAGGAGGCATTTACCAAAATCGTGGTGGCAAACAGCGGAAGAATGGATGGAGATGGGGTACGTGCCAATCAATTGCCGACGGCAATGGAACCTGTATTGCCGAAACCGGCACCTAAATCATTCGGATTGTTAGCACAGTATCCGGAAGAAGGGGATTCAGTTTCCATTTCATTCTCCATGTCATTCTCCTTCTCGGCAACGACTACTACCGGGAATGGTAACCGATACGGTAACCAGGGCCACAACGGTTACTGGCAGGCGAATAATGGTAACACAGAACCAGCTGACGCGCAAGGAGAAAAATATACGGCCGATATGTCTGCTCCGGTGAAAAACGTAAAGAAACATCGCTGGGCTCTGAAAGCACAGATGGGGACCGCACTTCCGGCTGAGGACGGTACTTACAAGATGCCTGTTTCCGCGGGAGTGACTGTAGAGCGGAAACTGAACGACTATCTGGGAATAGAAACCGGATTGCTCTATTCAAACCTGCGTTCAGCCGGACAACATCTGCACTATCTGGGCATTCCGCTAAAAGCCAACGTCACTTTGATGGACACGAAGAAAGTCGATCTCTACGCTACAGTAGGCGGTGTGGCAGATAAATGCATAGCCGGTGCGCCGGACAACAGTTTTAAAGAGGAGCCTATCCAGCTGGCAGTGACTGCCGGCATCGGAATCACTTATAAGATTAATGACCGACTGGCAGTTTTTGCCGAGCCAGGTGTTTCCCATCATTTCAAGACAGATTCGAAACTGGCTACGGTACGCACGAAACGGCCAACTAACTTTAATTTACTTTGCGGACTTCGTATGACGTATTAATCCTTATGAAAATGAAAAAAACACTTATAATGCTATGGATGGCTGTTAGCCTGATGGTAGTATCCTTTGCAGGATGCACCAGCGAAGAAATGGATTATGAAAATCCCAATGTGAGCCTCTTTGTGAAACAGTTGAAGGCAGGCACATATAATATGAAGAATGAAAAAGGAGTGGTGGAAGTTCCTCACTTTACAGAAGAGGACATTCCCGAACTATTGAAATATGCGGAAGATCTGACTATTATTCCTTCTTTCCCCTCAGTCTATAATACCAATAACGGTAAAATCCGTTTAGGCGAATGTATGCTTTGGGTAATAGAGTCTATCCGTCAGGGGACAGCCCCGTCATTGGGTTGCAGAATGGTACTGGCAAATGCCGACAATTACGAAGCAATCTTTTTTCTGACCGATGACGAAGTGCTGGACGCAGCAGCCTGCTATCGCCGATGGTGGGAAGGCCGGAAATATCCGAAGACATCCTGGACAATCGATCCGTGCTATGACGAACCGCTCTGTGGCACTGGATACCGATGGTGGTAAAAAAAGAAAAAAACTTCGGGGCATAGAAACTAAAAAACATGAGGCAACGTTTATTGGTATCAGTAGTCTTCGGACTACTGACAGGGGGCGTGCCATGTCCAAAAAGAAGCGAATGCGTGCACGCACAGCAAGTGTACGTGAGGAATATAGAAAACAGAGGTGAAAAGATGAGTGAATTGATAAAACGTTTTATTACAGCTACCGTACTGTGTCTGACAGCTTTGCTGGCATATGCGCAGGAATGGACAAAGGAAGATTCCTTGCGTCTGAGGAAGTTGCTGGACAGTGACCGGGAGCTGCATTTGAATCAGGATGTGGTCAAGCAGATTGATTTTGGCAGTGCCGTAGGTACGCCCCGCATGTCGGTGGAGAAAAAATGGATGCTGCCCGACGAATCTCTTCCCGAAGCATTGCCCAAACCGAAAGTCGTGCTGAGCCTGATGCCTTATAAAGCGAACACTCCTTATAATTGGGACCCTGTTTTTCAGAAGAAAATAAGAATGGATAAGAATACATGGCGTGGAGATCCTCACTACGAAATGCGTCACCAGAGATCATACAGTAACTGGGCGCGTAACCCGATGGCAGGTGGTGTCCGTAAGTCATTGGAAGAGATACGGGCGAGTGGGGTGCGTTTCCGCCAGTTGACCGAACGGGCAAACGGAATGATGGTTAATTCGGTGGTGATGGATAGTCCGATTCCTTTGTTTGGAGGCAGCGGCGTATATATAAATGGAGGAACAATAGGCGGACTTGACCTGATGGCGGTTTTCACCAAAAACTTCTGGGATAAAAAAGGAAAAGAGCGTCGGGAACGTACGCTGGAAGTGTTGAGAGCTTATGGAGATTCGACAACTGTATTGATAAACCGTCCCATTGAACAGATTGCCCGTTGAAATTGTTTTATTAAATGTGGACATGTGTCATGTTCCATATTAGCGAATTAACACATTGAAAAACGATTCATTTATGAACAGAATTACTTCTCTTTTCGGTATTCAGTATCCTATTATTCAAGGTGGTATGGTGTGGTGCAGCGGTTGGCGTCTGGCTTCCGCGGTAAGTAATGCGGGAGGATTGGGACTGCTTGGCGCAGGATCTATGCATCCGGAAACTCTTCGCGAACATATTCGTAAGTGTCGTGCGGCTACAGACCGTCCTTTTGGCGTAAACATTCCTTTGATGTATCCCCAGATAGAAGAGATTATGGCGATTGTGGCGGAAGAAGGCGTCAAGATCGTTTTTACTTCTGCCGGAAACCCTAAGGCATGGACCGGATGGTTGCACGAACGTGGAATTATCGTGGCTCATGTCGTTTCCTCTTCCCGTTTTGCGGTGAAGTGTGAAGAGGCAGGAGTGGATGCGGTAGTTGCTGAAGGTTTCGAAGCCGGCGGACATAACGGACGTGAAGAAACGACCACTTTCTGTCTGATTCCTGCGGTACGCAATGCGACCACTTTGCCTTTGATCGCTGCGGGAGGCGTCGGTACGGGAGAAGGTATATTAGCTGCAATGGTGCTGGGAGCGGAAGGAGTACAAATCGGTACTCGTTTTGCACTGACAGACGAGAGTTCTGCAAGTCCGGTCTTTAAAGAATACTGTCTGAGCCTGGGAGAAGGAGATACTAAATTATTACTGAAGAAACTGGCTCCGACACGTCTCGTAAGGAATAATTTCCGGGATGCTGTGGAGAAAGCTGAAGATAGTGGGGCTTCTGCCGAAGAGTTGCGGACTTTGCTTGGGAGAGGCCGTGCGAAGAAAGGAATATTTGAAGGGGATCTGGAAGAAGGTGAACTGGAGATAGGGCAGGTGTCGGCTATTGTTTCCCGTCAGCAATCAGTAGCGGAAGTCATGAATGAATTGGTGGAGGCTATGCAGCGGGCAGCGGAAAAGAAATATGTATAGAAAAAGAAGTTCTGAAGCAGTCGGGTTTGGAAAAACTTAACTACTTCAGAACTAAACTACTTCAGAAAGTTGGCTGCTTAATCAGTTTATAGGTTCATATTTTAGATCGAATACATCCGCTACTGCTTTATATACCACTTTTCCTTCCACTACATTCAGTCCGAGTGCTAGTGCCGGGTCGTCTTTACAAGCTTTTTTCCATCCTTTATTTGCTAAAGCAATGACATAAGGGAGAGTAGCATTGGTCAAAGCCAGTGTAGAAGTATAAGGTACCGCTCCCGGAATATTGGCTACGGCGTAATGAACGATACCGTCTATCACATAAGTAGGCGCACTGTGAGTCGTAGGATGAGACGTTTCGAAACATCCTCCCTGATCTATTGCTACATCCACGAGTACCGTACCGGGCTGCATCATCGCAAGCATCTTTCTGGTTATCAGATGAGGTGCTTTATCCCCCGGAATCAGCACGGAACCGATGACCAGATCAACATCCGGCAATTCCTTCTTTATCCTTAATTCGGATGCGTACAGTGTCTTGACATTTTTCGGTAATGTCTCGCTGAGATAGCGGAGGCGTGACAGATTAATATCTGCAACTGTAACATCCGCACCCATCCCCGCAGCCATCTGCGCTGCATTACTTCCGACAATACCACCTCCGAGAATCAATACTTTGGCAGGCTTCACACCGGGGACTCCTCCCAGAAGGATACCTTTTCCTCCTTGCGGCTTTTCCAAAAAGCGTGCTCCTTCCTGAATGGACATGCGTCCGGCTACCTCACTCATAGGGATAAGCAGAGGTAATGAATGGTCCGCTTTTTCTACAGTCTCATATGCAAGGCAGATGGACTTGTTGGCAATCATGGCCAGCGTCAGTTCCTTATCGGATGCAAAGTGGAAATAAGTGAACAATAACTGCCCCTTTCTGATCAGATTGTATTCGGGGGCGATAGGTTCTTTTACCTTTACAATCATATCTGCCGTGGCATAGACATCTTCTATTGTCGGAAGCACTTGTGCACCGGCAGACAGATACGCTTCATCCGGAAAACCACTATTGATACCCGCGGTATGCTGGATATATACTTGGTGACCTTGCTTCACCACCTCGGCAACTCCGGAAGGCGTCATACCTACCCGATTCTCGTTGTTCTTGATTTCTTTGGGTACTCCGATGATCATATTGCTATATATTAAGAGTTTAACATGGTCCAATGTACGAATAATCCCTTTAGGTTGTTATTCATCAACAGATGTTTTAGAGCAGAATGTCGTTTGAAAACATTTCTTAGCTTATCATTTCTCCCGGATATTTCGTAATCTAGTTGGAATAATGTACATTTGCGGAAGTAAAAAAGTGAAGAAGATAATGAAAAGATATATTGCTGCTTTCTTGTTGGCTTGTTGCGTGGAGGGGTATGCACAGGAAACAAAGCAGACTGCTTTTGTGCCACCTTTTGACTTTCCCCTTACATTGAGTGGAAACTTCGGAGAAATTCGTTCCAATCACTTTCATGGCGGATTAGATTTTAAGACGGGAGGAACGATCGGCAAACCGGTTCGGGCGCTTGCTGACGGGTATATTTCTCGTGTACGTGTCACCAACGGTTCGGGCTATGTGCTTGATGTTTGCTACGACAACGGCTATTCTACTATCAATCGCCATCTGAGCGCTTTTCTTTCTCCCATTGCCGAAAGGGTAGAGAAACTTCAATATGAAAATGAGAACTGGGAGGTGGAGATTATTCCCGAACCCGGTGAATATCCGGTGAAGGCGGGACAGAAGATTGCCTTAAGTGGAAATACCGGATATTCATTCGGTCCGCATCTCCATCTGGATGTGTTCGAAACAGAGACGGGAGATTATATCGATCCGATGCCTTTCTTTAAAAAGAATCTCAAAGATACCCGTGCGCCGAAAGCGGATGGCATCATGCTTTTTCCTCAACCGGGGAAAGGAGTGGTCGGCGGAAGTCAGGAGAATAAAACAATTCTTCCAAATACTGAACGGCCCGTGGAAGCGTGGGGAATCATCGGTGCGGGCATCAAGGCGTATGACTATATGGACGGGGTAAGCAATCATTATGGAGTATATTCTGTAGTGCTTGAGGTGGATGGAACCGAAGTATTCCGAAGTACGGTAGACCGTTTTTCGCAGGAAGAAAACCGAATGATAAACTCTTGGACGCATGGCCAGTACATGAAATCGTTTATCGACCCGGGAAATACGTTGCGGCTGTTGAAGGCGTCGAACAATAATCGGGGCCTGATTACGATTGATGAAGAACGGGATTATCAGTTTCAGTATACTTTGAAGGATGCCTTTGGCAATACTTCCCGCTATCACTTTACGGTACGTGGCAAGAAACAGCCGGTTGAACCGTTAAATCATCGGGAGAAGTATTACTTTGCCTGGGATAAGACAAATTATCTGCAGGAACCGGGATTGAGTCTCGTTGTTCCGAAAGGAATGCTATATGACAATGTGCCTCTTCAATATCAGGTGAAAGCAGATAGTGGGGCTGTCGCATTTACTTATCAGCTGAATGATAAGCCGGTTTCACTGCACGCAGGCTGTGAATTGCGAATCGGACTGCGGCGTAAGCCAGTGGCGGATACTACGAAATATTATGTGGCACGCGTGACTCCGAAAGGGACTAAATACAGTGTAGAAGGAACATACGAAGATGGATTTATGAAAGCATCTATTCGTGAACTGGGAACTTATACGGTGGCTGTAGATACGGTTCCTCCGGAAATCATACCTGTTAATAAGAATCTGTGGGGGCGAAACGGGAAGATCGTCTATCGACTGAAAGATGAAGGAACGGGGATTGCTTCCTATCATGGAACGATTGACGGTGAATATGCACTTTTCGGACGTCCTAATATTGTTAAGTCCTATTGGGAATGTGTACTCGACCCGAAGCATGTGAAGAAAGGCGGTAAGCATATCGTAGAAATGACCGTTACGGATGCTTGTGGAAATCAGACCGTTTCGAAAGAGACTTTTGTTTGGTAAACTAATAAAATGTATCATATATGAAGAAAATCATTCTATCTGCTGTCCTCTCCTTGGCGGCTCTTGCGAATTCTTTCGCTTGTACGAACCTGATTGTCGGCAAAAATGCCTCTACCGACGGTTCGACTATTGTTTCTTATTCAGCCGACTCGTATGGGCTGTTCGGTGAGCTTTATCATTATCCGGCTGCTACTTATCCCAAAGGGACCATGCTGAAAGTCTATGAATGGGATACAGGTAAGTATCTGGGAGAAATCGAGCAGGCACGCCAGACTTATAATGTGACGGGCAATATGAATGAATTTCAGGTAACCATTGGCGAAACAACCTTCGGCGGACGTCCGGAACTGGCGGATTCTACCGGAATCATCGATTATGGAAGTCTGATCTATATAGGATTGCAGCGCTCACGCTCTGCACGTGAGGCAATCCGCATCATGACCGACTTGGTGCAGCAATATGGCTATTATAGCGAAGGTGAATCCTTTACGATTGCCGACCCGAATGAAATCTGGATTATGGAAATGATCGGTAAGGGACCGGGCATCCGCGGGGCTGTCTGGGTGGCTGTACGTGTGCCGGATGACTGTATCTCGGCTCATGCCAATCAGTCGCGTATCCACCAGTTTGACATGAACGACAAGGAAAACTGTATCACTTCTCCGGATGTGATTTCCTTTGCCCGTGAGAAAGGATACTTCAATGGCGTGAATAAGGATTTCAGCTTTGCGGAGGCTTATGCACCGCTTGATTTCGGTGCACGCCGTTTCTGCGAAGCACGTGTGTGGAGCTATTTCAATAAATTTACTGATCATGGCAATGACTATCTTCCTTATATTGAAGGAAAGACGGACACTCCGATGCCTCTTTTCGTGAAGCCGAACCGCAAACTTTCCGTACAGGATGTGAAAGATATGATGCGTGACCATTATGAAGGAACACCGCTTGATATTTCCAATGACTTCGGTGCCGGTCCTTATAAAACTCCGTATCGCCTTTCTCCGCTGAATTTTAAAGTAGGAGACAAGGAATATTTCAACGAGCGCCCGATTTCGACTCAACAAAGTGGCTTTGTATTTGTTGCACAAATGCGTGCCAACAAGCCGGACCCTATAGGCGGTGTTCTTTGGTTTGGAGTGGATGATGCGAATATGGCGGTATTTACTCCTGTATATTGCTGTGCCACGAAAGCTCCGGTGTGCTATACGCGAGTGGACGGAGCAGATTATATCACTTTCTCCTGGAATTCCGCTTTCTGGATTTTCAACTGGGTGTCTAATATGGTCTATCCGCGTTATGATCTGATGATTGGTGACGTGCGTGCAGCTCAGAAAGAGATGGAGACAACCTTTAACAATGCGCAGGAAGGCATTGAAGAAATGGCTGCCAAGTTGCTGGCAAAAGATAAGAATGCTGCAATCGCTTTCCTGACTAACTATACCAATATGACTGCTCAAAGTACCTTCGATACCTGGAAGCAGCTGGGTACTTTCCTGATTGTGAAATACAATGATGGAGTAGTGAAACGTATGAAGGACGGACAGTTTGAACGGAATTCTATCGGGCAGCCTGTCGGAGTCATTCGTCCCGGATACCCGAAAGAATTTCTGGAGGAATATGTGAAGCAGACCGGAGACAGGTACTTGGTGAAATGATGAATGAAGAATGAAGAATTGGCTGGCGCAGTATATCTCAAAAACATTAATTCTTCATTCTTCATTCTTAATTCTTCATTAAATAACTAGGATTTATAAACTTATTATTTTACATTTGTGTGCTCAAGACTTGGCATATAATCAAGGATTGACAGAGAACAAGGAAATAATCATTAACCAATAAACAATAATCGAAATGGAAAATCAGGAACTCATTAAGCAGGTCACTGAGAAAGCCGAAAAATGGCTGACCCCGGCGTATGATGCCGAAACTCAGGCTGAAGTGAAACGGATGTTGGAGAACGAAGATAAAACTGAACTGATCGAAGCATTCTATAAGGATCTTGAATTTGGAACCGGTGGTCTGCGTGGTATTATGGGAGTAGGTAGCAACCGTATGAACATCTACACAGTAGGTGCGGCTACACAAGGTCTTTCCAACTATCTGAAGAAGAACTTCAAAGATCTGCCGCAGATTTCTGTGGTGGTAGGGCATGACTGCCGTAACAACAGTCGTCTGTTTGCAGAAACTTCTGCCAACATCTTCTCTGCTAATGGCATTAAGGTATATCTGTTTGATGATATGCGTCCGACTCCGGAAATGTCTTTCGCTATCCGCCACCTTGGCTGTCAGAGCGGTATTATCCTGACTGCTTCTCACAATCCGAAAGAATACAATGGTTACAAAGCATACTGGGATGATGGTGCACAAGTATTGGCACCGCATGATGCAGGTATCATTGATGAAGTGAATAATATTGCTTCTGCTGCTGATATCAAGTTCCAGGGCAACCCGGATCTGATTCAGATCATCGGTGAAGATATCGATAAGATTTACCTCGATATGGTGAAGACTGTCTCTATCGATCCCGAAGCTATCGCCCGTCATAAAGATATGAAGATCGTTTATACTCCGATTCACGGCACAGGTATGATGCTGATTCCGCGTGCATTGAAGATGTGGGGATTTGAAAACGTATTTACTGTTCCCGAACAGATGATCAAGGATGGTAACTTCCCGACTGTAGTATCTCCAAACCCTGAAAATGCGGAAGCACTTTCTATGGCCGTGAATCTGGCTAAGGAAATTGATGCTGAACTTGTTATGGCTTCCGATCCGGATGCTGACCGTGTAGGTATCGCTTGTAAGGATGACAAGGGCGAATGGGTACTGATTAACGGTAACCAGACTTGTATGATGTACCTTTACTATATTCTGACTCAATACAAGCAACTGGGTAAGATTCAGGGTAATGAGTTCTGTGTGAAGACTATCGTTACTACCGAACTTATCAAGAAGATTGCTGATAAGAACAACATTGAGATGCTTGACTGCTATACCGGATTCAAGTGGATCGCACGTGAAATCCGTCTGCGTGAAGGCAAAAAGAAATATATCGGTGGCGGTGAAGAGAGCTACGGATTCCTGGCTGAAGATTTCGTACGTGATAAAGATGCCGTATCGGCTTGCTGTCTGATTGCAGAAGTAGCTGCATGGGCAAAAGATAACGGTAAGTCGTTGTATCAGTTGCTGCTGGATATCTATGTAGAATATGGATTCTCAAAAGAATTCACAGTGAACGTAGTGAAACCGGGTAAGAGCGGTGCTGAGGAGATCAAGGCTATGATGGAAAACTTCCGTGCTAATCCTCCGAAAGAACTGGGTGGTTCCAGAGTGATTCTGAGCAAAGACTACAAGACACTGAAGCAGACAGATGCTGAAGGTAAGGTGACTGCTCTTGATATGCCGGAAACATCTAATGTACTCCAGTATTTCACAGAAGACGGAAGCAAAGTTTCCGTTCGTCCGTCAGGAACAGAACCGAAGATCAAGTTCTATATGGAAGTACAGGGAGAAATGGGCTGCCGCAACTGTTTCGCATCTGCTGATGCTGCCGCAATGGAAAAGATTGAAGCAGTGAAGAAATCATTGGGTATCTGATCCTCTGTCGCATTACTGATATTTCAGAATAAAACAGATCATCAATAAATAACGCCTCCATAGTCTTATGTGAAGATTATGGAGGCGTTTCTTTTTATGGATATTCTGTAGATTGTTTCTTTCTTTTTCGATTGTCTGTATCCGGCTTCTCATCGGTCTTTCATTTCCTTTGCATTCTTTAAGTTCCCTTTCTAATCCTTCTTACAGAAATCTTGTTCTATGTAAATCATCTCAATTTAAACATGCAGGCTGCGGAGATACACGATTTTGTTGATGCTTTAGAGTGATACGTAACGTTTCATTTTCATAAGTTGTTCGTTTGTAGTTTGTGTGTACTTCGTGGCCTGCTTTCTTTACAGATAACATCGCCTATAGTAGGACTTTTAGTCTTAAATCCGTGCATCTGAATTTATATGTATCTCAAAAGTTAGGAAGTTTCGTTATTTTGCGCTTCTTTTGCTGCGAAAAGAATTCGTTATAGAAGTTCTATTTGTTTTGGTTGACAAAAAAGGAGCAACAGCCCTAAAAAGAGTGCAAACACACATTGTAAGTCTGAAAAACTTGCTATATTTGCAACGCTATCGTTTATATAGCAGACATTTTAAACACATGGAAAGTGTTTAGCTTTGTTCTCAGAGATAAAATCTGGTAAATTTTTCGCAGGAGAATAAGCTGTACTCTTCACGTCATTGTTATATGCAATAAGTATATAGTCAAAGGCGTGGGCTGTTGCTTATTTTACTGCATGGGTTTACCAGAGCCTATCTCTTAAAATCAGCTGATAGTCCCACGCTTTCTTTTTTATACACATACATGACAATAGTGATGGATAACTTTATTATTACCTATAGAAATGTCTTCTTCCTGCTACTTATACTCATAGGTAGTTTTTGGATGCTTGCCTGTCATCAGGTAACTTCGGAAAGAAGATCCGTTATACAACGGGAGACTATCGATAGTCTTATAAAAACTTCTCCATCCATGGACTCCTTGATTATATGGCTTGAGCATTATCAATATATAAAAAACAAATCGGGAATGATTCTCACATGTAAAGAACTGGGGAAGCGTTACAGGGAGACTGCCCATTTTGATAAGGCGATTGATTATCATCGCAAAGGATTGATGTATGCTATGCAGCTGCAAGATACAGTTGAAATAATTCAGGCTTTGAATAATTTAGGCACTAATTTCCGCCGGCTGGGTATCATGGACGAGGCGTCTTCTTACCATTATCAGGCATTGATGCTTTGTGAACGATCTTCTAATAAGACTACTTTCATAGCCAAGAAGAATCGTGTGATGTCTTTGAGCGGCATTGGTAATGTTTACCTGACATTGGATAATTTGGATGCTGCCGACAGTATTTTTCGTGTGACACTTGCCGGGGAACAGGAATTGCACAGCGATTTAGGTCAAGCTATGAATTATGCAAATTTAGGATCGGTATTCGAGACACGGGGAATGATTGATTCGGCATTGGTGTATTATCAACTTTCTATGGAACATAATCGTAAAGCCCATTCCGATTTGGGTATTTCGTTATGTCATAATCACTTTGGAAGATTGTTTGCGCTAGAAGGGAAATGGAACGATGCTCTTCGGGAGTATCGGAATGCTTATGATCTGATGGAAAAAACAGGAGATGACTGGCACTGGCTCGAAGCGTGTCTTTCATTGGTTCGTGTTAATATCTCGAAAGGGAATATTCGCGTTGCAAAAGTTTACTTGGATAAGGCTCAACGAACTGCTGATGCCATTCATGCTTGGGAACATCTCAGCGAGGTGTATCGCTTGAGGTATCTTTGTTATGAAAAGGCAGGTGATTGTAGGCAAGCACTCGACTCTTATATACGAAGTCGCGCTTATGCCGATAGCGTAAAGAATGTGGATAATGTGAATCATATTCAGAACCTGAGGGTCAATTATGAAAGGGAAAGGAGTCTGCGCGAGATGACTTTATTGCGTGGCACCTATGAGATGCAACAACGCACTAAAAATATATATCTGTTAGTCAGCCTGTTTGCGCTGTTACTTGTAGGAGCGGCGGCAGGACTTTTGTGGTATGTATCGCGGATGAAGTCTCGTCATAACCGTGCCATGAAACAGATGGAGAAGGTGAGAAGTAACTTTTTTACGAATGTAACACATGAGTTTCGTACACCGCTGACGGTGATATTGGGACTGTTGGAACAATTACAGAAGGGTGGTATGAACAGGGAAGAACTGCAAAAGAGTATTGAAACGATCAGCCGGCAAGGACAGAGTCTGTTGGATCTGGTCAATCAGTTGCTGGAAGTCTCAAAAGTCAGATCGGAGGTCGGAGAGCCGGAGTGGCGCACAGGGGATGTAGTTGCCTATATTCGAATGCTCATAGAGAACTACCAGGTATATGCGCAGCAAAAACGGGTAGACCTTCGTTTTATTCCGGAAGAGATGAGCATCATGATGGACTTTGTACCCGAATACCTTTGCAAGATTATTCGTAATTTATTGTCAAATGCTCTTAAATTTACTCCTAAGGAAGGACGAGTATCACTGTTGATGTCACGAAATAAAGATAAACTGATGATTTACGTCGTAGATACGGGAGTAGGTATAGATGCGGGAGATCTGCCTCACATATTTGATACCTTTTATCAGGGAGAGAATAATGGTGGTTCCGATACCGGGTCAGGCATCGGATTATCATTGGTAAAGCAAATGACGGAGTGTATGTATGGTCATATAAAAGTGGAGAGTCGATTGGGAGAAGGAACCAAATTTATGATCACTTTGCCATTGCAGCATGGAAATTCTTTGTGGGAGAAATACTTGCCTGACGAAAAGTCTGACTTTTTCCAGCCCTTATCGGTCAACGGTGGAGGAGTGATGCTTGCTGAGGATTATGATGTAGAGAGAGCCGGTGAAAACAGAGAAATAAATGACTCCATGCACTCTTCTATATTAATAGTAGAAGACAATGAAGACGTGTCTTATTATATTGATCAATTATTGAAGAAAGACTATCATTTACTGTATGCCCGCAATGGTAATGAAGGATTGGAGAAAGCAAAAGAGTATATGCCCGATTTGATTCTTACGGATTTGATGATGCTTGAGATGGACGGTTATGAGCTTTGCCGTGAGATTCGCCATTCGGATATATTGAACCATATACCTATTATCATCATAACGGCGAAGAGTGAGGAAGAAGATCGGGTGCGTGGATTGGATACGGGTGCTGATGCTTTCCTGCAAAAACCTTTCAATGCCGACGAATTGAAAGTTCGCATAGTCAAACTGTTGGAGCAACGGCGTCTGCTGCGCGAGAAATATTCTCATGCTTTGCATGAAGGTACCGATCAGGCTGTCGAGCTGTCGGTAGCTGACCAAGAGTTTTTAACTCGTCTGAATGACTTGATTTACTCTTTGATGGGACATCATAATCTGAATTCGGACCTCTTGGCGAACAAAATGTGTATGAGCCTGTCGCAATTGAATCGCAAGGTGAAAGCGATTACCGGTTTCAGCAGTTCCGGTTATATCCTCCAGATGCGGATGGATAAAGCGAAGCGCCTGCTTGCTTCTACCAATACTCCGGTGGGTGATATTGCAATGAAATGTGGCTTTCCTGAAATCTCCTATTTCTCACGGATGTTTAAGCAGACTTTTCAGATGACACCTTCGCAATATCGTAAGAAAATTCTGTAATCTTTCCGTTCATTTTAGATCCTATGCCCCGGTTTTATACCTTCCGACCGGTTTTACTTGATATAATATTGTAAATAGTTTTTGTTTGTCCGATTTGTGGCTGAAATCTGTTTATAATCAGTGCTTTACATTCGGATGATGCGCATATAAGTCAAATTCTGATAGTTAAAAGTGGGTGAATTATATAAAATAAATGCGCAAATAGTACAAACGGGTAATGTGCGATAAGCTTAATTTTGTGAGCATAGAAATCAATGATTCATTAAATTGTATAGAACATGGATGAAGATAAAGACACGAGACCATTGCTTTCGTATGAAGAGGTAATAGAAATCATTGACGAATGTATTTCACGCGATGAACCGATTGCTCGCGACGAGCGCATAGCGCGTATGGAGAAAGCGGCTGCGCGAATGGAAGCTGATCGCAGAAAGGAAAAAGGTATGAGAGGCATGTTCCGGTCTTTTAAGAGATTCTGGGCAGAGTTGTATTGGCGTATTCGGACGCGTTAAGGTAAATAGGGATGAAATGAACGGAAATAAAGATGGAAGAATAATGGCAAATAAGGATATACAGAAAGAGATCCGGTCTTTGGATGATACGGCGCAATTTACGCTTTCTACAAGGCAAATGGCGGAATACTGTCAACGGATTGTCGCTTATTTGGAAACAGAAAAGCGCTATCGGGAACCGGGATATTCGCTGTGGGAGTTATCGAGAGATACAGGTATTTCGACCAAGATTATATCTAAATCAATCAATGGGTATATGGGGCGCAATTTCTATGATTTGATCAACCGGATGCGGATAGAAGAGGCAAAAAAGATGTTGCGGGAGATGGCTGTAACAAACAGTCGGTTGATGATTGAAGAAGTAGGAGTACAGTGTGGCTTTCGTTCACGTTCCGTCTTTTTTACTCGTTTCAATGGATACGAAAAGATGACTCCCCGCAAGTATATGAGCATGTTTGAAAAGAAGCGGGAGGGAGATGCGGAAAGGATAAAGAGACGGAATGGATAAAAAATGTATTGTTAATCTAAAAAATAAAGGAAAGATGAAAAGACTACTATTTGTTTTTACCGTATTGCTACTTGCAGGAACAACGGAAGTTTATTCGCAGGGTTGGCTGGAAAAGGTAGCCAAAAAGACTGCGAAGCGGGTGGAAGAGAGGTCTAAGAAGAAAGTCGAGGACAAAGTGAACGAAGCTGCGGACAAGACCGTGGATAAGGCATTCGGTAAGGCGGAAGATGCCGTGACGGGAAAAGGGAATACGGGAAGTGATAATACCACAGGCGGTGAGACGGAAGATACGAACGAGAATGCAGAAGAAGGTGGAAAACAAGCAAAGAAATCTTCAACGATGAATTGGAACAAATTCGACTTTGTCGCAGGCGATGAGGTGATGTTTGACGATCAACTTGCTGGTGAGAAGTTGGGAGAGTTTCCTTCACAGTGGGATTTGAAGAGTGGTTATGCTGAGGTTGCACAGATAGACGGAAAGAATGCTATCTATATGACCGAAGCAACAAAGATCATGCCTCTCATGAAAGAGAAGAACTACTTGCCTGATGTATTTACCATCGAATTTGAAGTTTATGTGCCTACCGGTCGTAAAGGTGATGGGAATAATGCACAAACCGGCAACTACGCAGGCGGCAATAGCCGTTATAATATTGATTTAATAGGGGCGAATGGAAAGAATGTATTCCAAATTTATTGGTATAATCCGTGGTCCTTCGAACTTGGGGATAAAACTACCAGCGTAAATTGGGAATGGTATTCAGGCGGAGAAAGAAGCACAGGAGAGATGCAGTATATTTTCAAGTACAGAGATTTCAATCGTGTATCTATTTCTTTCAATAAACGTGCGATGAAAGTATATCTGAATGAAACTCGGGTGGTGAATATTCCTCGTTGTGATGCCCCTACAAGTTTTAATATTTATGCTTATCAGGGGGAAAAAGAGAATCGCTTTATTAAGAACGTCCGCATCGCCAAAGGCGCTGTCCCCCTCTATGACCGCATGATGTCCGACGGCAAATTCATCACCTATGGCATCACCTTCGATGTAGGTAAATCAGTAATCAAACCTGAATCAATGGGGGAAATTAACCGTATCGTCAAGTTAATGACCGAAAATCCTGATCTGAAATTCTCCGTAGAAGGACATACTGATAGTACAGGCAACGCAGCCAACAATCAGACGTTGAGCGAAGCCCGAAGTAAAGCGATTGTAGATAAACTGGTAGAAATGGGCATCGCTGCCGATCGCCTCGCTTCAGCAGGCAAGGGTCAGGCAAATCCCATCGCAGATAATGCGACAGACGAAGGACGGGCAAAGAACCGTCGGGTAGAGTTCGTGAAAATATAATTTTGTACGACTATATATATTGTATAGAAAAAGAGCTCTTTGACGTATTGGTTTACACGCTTTAAAATGAAGGAAAGCCCCTTAAAACGTGTTCACTTATTTGTGAATATCGGCAAAAGAGATTATCTTTGCAACATAATACGAGAATAATATGTTCATTACATTTGAAGAGACATACTTGCAGGACCTTTACGAGAAAGGGAAGACGGGTGACAAGAAGCACCGTTATCAGCCCGACATCGTAAGACGCTATCAAAAATGTATTCAGTTAATGAAAAAAGTGCCGGACATCGAATCGCTGGCAAAATATAATTCGTTGAACTACGAAGTGCTGAAAGGCGATAAAAATGGTATTTCATCCATCAGGGTGAATGATAAATACCGGGTTGAGTTCACCGTGAGGGAAACGATGGAAGAACCGATTATTATCGTATGCAACATAATAGATTTGTCGAACCATTATAAACAATAGCGTTATGATTAAAATAGAAGGTGTTGACCCGAAGATGATTGCCAACAATCTGACTCCATCCGAACCGATACATCCGGGTGAGATTTTGAAAGATGAAATCGAATACCGCGGCATATCGCAAAGAAAACTCGCTGCGCAGATGGGAATTTCTCCCACGTTACTCAATGAGATACTGAACGGCAAACGTGCTGTTTCTGCAGAATACGCTCTGCTGTTTGAGGCCGCACTCGGTATTGATGCCGAGCCGTTGATTAAATTGCAAGTCGATTATAACATTCAAGTAGCCAAGTCAGATAAATCCTTTCTCGAAAGGCTTGCCAATATCCGAAAGATTGCGGCAGTATTATAGAGTAAGCCGAGCGGACATCAATAGAATTTTAAAGCGTGTAGACCAATCATTAAAGGTTTGCACGCTTTTTTTGTGCACCCATATGAGAGGAAGCAGTAACCATAAAATAAAAAAACAATATGATTGTGTTCTTCTATGACAATAACCAGATTGTATGCATATTGCTCCTGTGGATGCTCCTTGGCGGAATTGGGGTACCGATGGCGACAGTATCGGCGCAGGACGTGAGTACGGACAGCACTGGACGGGCAGTGAAACTTAACCAAGTGGTGATATCCAAACGGGATATGCGAATGATCGTTCTTCGTCCGACAGGCGATACGCTTGCTGTTTTTCGTATCGCATGCGGGCGAAACTATGGTCACAAACAGCGCGAATGGGACTGCCGAACCCCAGAAGGACGGTTTGTCATAGCATCTGTGGAAGACCCCTCGGTCTGGCAGAAAGATATGGCAAAGACAGAGAGTCCGGGCGAGGTATATGGTCCCCGGTTCTTCCGGCTGAAAACACCCGGCTTCACGGGCATCGGGATACACGGAACATCCAAGCCTGAATTGATACCCGGACGAATTACAATGGGGTGCATACGTCTTTCGAACAAAGACCTGTATGTTTTCTCCAAGTTGGTGGGCGTAGATACTGAGGTAAGTATCTTGCCCGACAAAAACGATACGATCAATGATTTATTGACAAATTATTAACTATCAAAGGTGCATGAAACGACGGTCGTTCCACAAGCGCTCCAGAGCAGGAAAAGTTTACCCCTGGGCTCAACCCGGTACACCCTTGGCTTCAACTAGGTTCACCCCTAGGTTGAACTTTGTTCAGTTTCGGACTCATCAGGGAGCAACATAGTCAAGAAATGCATTAATGACAAAAAACAAAATGATATGGCATTCTTTAAGAAACAACAAAAGAAGATTAACGGCAAGTGGTATCCGCAAGTTGTTACCGTGGGCAAACCTGTCACCACGGACGAAGTGGCGGACCGCCTTTCTAAGATTTCTACCGTCAGCCGTGCCGACACGTACGCTGTGCTGAAAGATCTGGCGGATGTATTGAGCGATTACATGGCGCAGGGGCGTACCGTCAAACTCGAAGGACTGGGAACGTTTTACTATACCGCCGCAGCCAACGGACAGGGGGTAGACTCTCCCGAAAAGGTGACAGCGGCGCAAATTACGGGTGTCCGTATCCGTTTTATCCCCGAGTCTACCCGTACAAACGGAAACCGTACTGTCACCCGCTCTCTTGTTAGTGATAAAATCTTTTGGGAAGAATGGGGAGGAAAGGGTTCCGATGGCTCTTCTTCCGGAGGAGGTAGCGAAGGCGGGGGCGAAAGTGGAGGTGAAGAAGAAGCACCCGATCCGACAGTATAGGATATCAAAGGTTTGTTAGAAGGAAAAACACAAGCGAAACCCGAAAAGCTTATAGAGTAGGGAAAAAAATTAAATAGTGATAATTATGAAAACATTTGGTCTTTGGTTGAAAATGGCAGGACTCTGCCTGATGTTTGCTTTGGCATTCCCCGCATGCAGTGACGATGATGAAGAGAAAGAGGAACCGGGTGGGGTAGAAAACGTAAAAACAGGATGGAGTGAAGATGGGAACACGGCTACGTTTAAATACAGCTACACGGTTCCGGGAACGAAGTACACGGTCGCTTATGTGTATACGTTCAAGTTCAACGGCAATTCATGTACCGGTGCTTCTTGTTCCGTGACGTGCCCGACTGAGCAAATAGCACAGATGGTATACGAAAATTTGGACGCTGAAGATAAAGTCTTGTTTAAACTTTCAGGAAAAACGCTGACTTGCAACAAACTGGACTATTATATCGATCTGAACAAAGACGACATCAAAAGGGCGATGCAGGCCATGGGAGGTATGGGTTGATGGAACGGGAGACTTTGCACATCGACCTTTAAAGGAGGAACACATAGCGAAACCGAAAAGCTTATAGAGTAGGAAACATTTTTAAATTTAAGTAATTATGAGAAGAATTTTATTATTGATGGTAGCCGTGCTCTGCATTACAGTAGCAAGTGCTCAGGAGAAAGGTGAAACGGCAGTGGGTGCTCAAGTGGTATACGGATCGGGTGACGGGTTGTCCAACATCGGTATCGGGGCGAAATTCCAGTGGAACGTGATTAACCGATTGCGTCTTGAACCATCGTTCACTTACTTCCTGAAAAAAGATAATATCAATATGTGGAATGCGGGTGTAAACGTACACTACCTATTCCCGGTTGCCGATGCCATCACATTGTATCCTGTGGCAGGAGCAGGTATTTGGGGAATCAAAGTAAGCGTTCCTGAGATGGATCTGGGTGAATACGGAAACTATGGTGGAGGCAGCGCATCCAATTCGGAGTTCGGATTTAACATCGGTGCCGGTGCGGACTTCAATCTTTCCGAAAAGTTTGTTATCAATGCCGAGCTGAAGTACAAGGTTGGTGGTGATTGGAGTCGCCTGCTTATTTCGGCAGGAGTGGCCTACAAGTTCTGATGCGATAAACACGCTGTTTCTCTTGTCCCCTCTTTCCCTTTTTTCTCTCAGAAGATGTTCTTTCTTCCGATGTCTTCGCCACAGGGAGAGAGGCGGACGACGAGATAGCACCGTGTGTGGAGACAAAATAAGAAAAAACAGGCGCAAGTGAAACTTGTCCGCTTGCCCGAGGTGGAGAAAGGTGATACTCTGCTTTGTGGTATACCGACGTGAAGTGCTTCGGTGCGATGGGAGAAGGACGAATCTTCTTCGATGCGTATGGGGAGATAATGGAACGTCAACGAATATAAACAAACGGCTATGAATAAGGGATTCTATGATATATTAATACTTTAAAAACTGATGGATATGAGAAATTTTTTTGTAGTTCTGGCATGTATGACAAGCATTCTGTTAATTGTGGCTTGCGCGAAGTCTCCGGTAGACAAAGCAATGGAAAAAATTGATAAATCTATCGAAAAGGTCGAGAAGAACAAAGACAAGATGACAAAAAAGGACTTTGAAGCTCTAGACAAAGAGATGGAAGAACCTCTGAAAGTACTGAACGACGCATTGGAAAACGATGAAGTGGGTGCGCTTGATAAACTTAAAATCGTAGGTAAAGTGACGAAATGGGCTGCCGTATTGGTAAGTGCCGGGTTTAAGGTGGTTGGCGACGAATTGGGAAAAGAACTGAAAGAAAGCGGAGTAACCGGCGAGGATGTGAAGAAAGCGCTTGAAGGAGTGGAAACGACGACCGGTGACGATGTGAAGAAGGTCCTTGAAGAAGTTAAATCGACCGGCGACGAGGTGAAGAAAACCCTTGAAGAACTCCAATCGGCGAGTGATGAAGAAAAATAAAATCGAAACGAACAGTAAATGACGATAGGGGAAGCGATAGAATATAAGACAACAACAATATTTATTTAATTGTTAAGGAGAAATAAATTATGGCTATTTGTACCAATTGTGGAAATAAGGTGCCCGACGATATTAAGTTTTGTGTTTCATGCGGAGCAGCATTGGCGGCGGAAGGAACTGAGCAACTTGCACCGCAACTGCAACCAGTGTCGCAACCGCAGTCTGTCCAACAGCCACCGATATATATGGTTCAGGCCCAACAGCCTCCTGTTCAACAACCTGCGGCTGTCTACACGGAAGAGCCTATCACGACAGGCGGTTATATTGGCATTTTTTTGTTGCTGATGCTCCCGCTCATCAATATGATATGTCTTATTATCTGGGCATGCGGAGGTTGTCATAAAGTAAGTAAACGGAATATGGCGCGTGCCATGCTTGTCTGGATGATAATCGGGACGGTACTTTCGGGAATAATCGTCTTGGTCGTTATCCTGTTTTTCGGTAGTGAACTGGATTCACTGAAAAATCTGGCAACCGGTCTTGGCGAATAGCCGGAACAAAAGACATATCGATCTCACAATGATGGTATACACTTTCTAATCTAAAAAATAACTAATTAATAGGAGGAAACAAATTATGGCATTCTGTGGAAAATGTGGTCAAAAAATTGAAGAAGGAATCAAATTCTGTCCGGCTTGCGGAGCACCTGTAGAAGTAAATGCGACTCAATCTGCTCAATCACAGCAACCTGCCGGCGGGTACAATCAGGCGGACATCGAGCAAAACAAAGTGATGGCGGTGCTGGCTTATTTCGGTATACTGGTACTGATACCGATTTTTGCAGCTAAGGAGTCTAAGTTCGCTCGCTTCCATTCCAACCAAGGATTGGTGCTGTGTATTGCCGCTGTCTTATACGGAGTTGCGTATAGTATCTTGAGTGCTGTCGTTTTAGCTATTTCGTGGAGGCTTTATTTTGTTGTCAGCCTTCTCGGTCTTGTCAGCATTGTCTTTGCTGTGCTTGCCGTTATCGGCATCATTAATGCGGCAAATGGGAAAGCGAAAGAACTTCCTGTTATCGGCAAATTCAAAATATTGAAATAACGGGAGAAACGAGGGAGGCGAATTGCAGGCACAAGCGCAATCTGTCACGCACCGTTTTTTATATGCAGACTACTGAGTTGCACAATTGTGTGGTACTTTCAATGAACGTGTATAGTTGATATAGTCGTATGCGTGTACTTCGTAGTCTGCATTCTTTCATTTCTGTATTTTACTTTTTAGTTCCCAGCCAAGTCCATTTGTGCCAGATTGTTTCCAGCGGACCTTGTTTGTGTCTGGCCAGCCACCATTTGCAGAATTGTACCTGTAACAGAAGAAGGACAATACCGATGATCAGACTGAGGGTATATCCACAATAAGGAGCCAGATAGAAGCCGAACGGGAAATAGATGATAGCTCCCAGTATAGATTGGCTGATATAGTTTGTTAGACTCATCTTACCGTAGAATCGGAGGTTGGACACGGCTTTCTTGAATCTTTCTTTTTGATAAAGCAGAATAAAGGAAGAAACCAGTACGATGGTGAATGCAAACTTCTGCCACATATCCAAAGCCGTACCTACTGTCTGTTTGATCAGACTGCTGTCACTTTGCATGATTTGTTCTTTCAGAGAATAAAGTGGGGCAAAACAGATGGCTGCTATGATAAGTGCCTTTATCCAGAATTTCAGATGAGATTCGGTAGTGACGAATAGCTGTTTTCGTCCGATATACAGACCAAAAAGGAAAAGTCCTGCTGTCTGTAAAAAACGTCCGGCGCCAATAGCCCAGAACAAACTGGCTTTTTGTCCCAGTGTGACGTTGCCTGTCAGGAATTCCCAGAAATTCCCGCCTTTAGTATAGGCTGCTACTTCATCGTACATTGCTCCGACATTCAGGTCAGGTAGGGTATAGCCCGGATTGAAAAGGCTCATCACATAGTGATACCATTCAATAGGCTGTAGCAGGAATATGATAGAAGTAATCAGAATTGCTTTATCGCTCCATTTGCGTACAATAAATAATATAAGGCTCACTACTGCAAACAAGAGCAGTACATCCCCTGCCGGAAAGAAAGCGGCGTTGAGAGTGGCAAAACCTACAAGTAATATCATTCTCCATAGGAAACGATAACCGAAATCTTTTCCTTTTAGCAGCTGATTATGTGATTGGATATAAAAGGTAAATCCGAAAAGCAGAGCGAATATCGCATAAGATTTTCCGGCAAACAAAGAGAATATTACATTGAGTACGCCATTGTCCAGAATAGTCAGCCATTCGGGGGAACTTTCCGGATAAACAGGAAAAATAAAATGTTCCAGGTTATGTACCAGGAGGATAGCCATGACGGCAAAGCCTCTGAGGGCGTCTACTACCTCAATTCGTGATGTTTTTGTTGATAATTCCATGGGGTTGATTTATGATTGTTTTTTTAGTGAATATTCGTTTTACCCATTTGTTAGCGGGCTTCTCAAAATAGTAATAAGAGAATAAACTAAGTGCAATGGTAATGCAAAAGATAATAGGGATACTTATCATCCATTTTGGCTATTTATTGGAACAGTCCAGCCACCAGTCGATCATTTTCCGTGCCAGACTCAGTTTACGGGGTAGTTCCGGTAAATGATCCCGGGTATAGAAATCACCGGAACTGAGTTCCTCATCCTGTAATGTGATTTCACCTCCGGCATAATCTGCAATAAAACCGACCATTAATCCGCTGGGATAAGGCCAGGGCTGATTGCCGAAATAAGTGATGTTCTTCACATCCAGTCCCGTTTCTTCTTTTACTTCGCGGGCTACACATTCTTCCAGTGTTTCTCCTGTTTCCAGAAACCCGGCAACGAGGCTGTTGAATCTGCCTTTAAAATTGCGGGCATGAACCAGTAGGATAGAATCACCTTTTCTCACTAATACAAGAATAGCGGTAGAGATAGCCGGATAAACCTCCCGACCGCAGTTAGGGCACTTTTTCATGATGGATTCCTTTTGCTCCATCGGTGTGCCACAGGCAGAACAGAACCGGCTGTTTCTATCCCAATGTAATATTTCGTGTGCTTTCCCTGCTGCCTGGTAATGGGCTACGGGCAGGCATTCATAAGAAGCCCTAAGCCCGACTAATACATACTTGGCCGATTCTTCAATAGGACGGGCCAGGGAGAAGGCTTTGCAATTACTTCCTTCTAAAGTCGTTACATCATGTACGGTAGTCTTTTCTATCATAAAGACGGGAGGTATCTCTCCATAAGGGAGGGCAAATGTGCCGTTCTCTTTCTTTTCAAGCAGTAGTTCGTCTTTGTAGAAGACGAACCACCAGGATTGTGCTGTTTGACTCATTTTTTTCTTTCTGTATTCTTCGAACTGCGAAGTTATGAAAACTGTTTTATTAATGCAATAAAATAGGCTGGTCAATGTCAATCTCTTTGATAAAGTAGTCGTCATGTGAGATGGCTATGACAGTGCCCGTGTAGTTTTTGATGGTAGCAGTAATAATTTCAATGCTTTGTATATCCAGATTGTTGGTCGGTTCGTCCAGTATAAACATATCGGGTGTATTATTGCTGATCATCAGGCAGCAGAAAGCCAGTCGCATTTTTTCTCCCCCACTGAGTTTCCGGCAGGATTTGTCCCATTCGGCAGCGGGAAATAAAAAACGGTTTAGGATGATCTTTATTTCATGTTCCGGCAGGTTACGACTATTGAAAGCGTAAGCTTGCTCTAAAACACTGCTCCGGTCATCAATGATAGAATACTCCTGATTTAGGTAGACGTAAGTGAAATCTGCTCTTGTCAGTGTCCCTGTCTGAGTCTGGAGTTGTCCTGTGATTAATTTCAGCAGAGTTGTTTTTCCACTGCCGTTCAGCCCTTTTACACAGAGACGGTCTCCGCTTTTTATCAGGAAGCTGAGAGGGGTCTTCCAGAGAAATTGTTCCGGGTTGTCGGTGCCTGAAGTATTTTGACTCTCTTTATTATCCATCTGATGATAGCTGAAATTAATCTTTTCTGCCGTAACAAGTATTTTTCCCGAATGGAGAGAGGAACTGTTGAAATCGGTTTTTAATACTGCTGTTGAAGGAAGCGAACTTTTGAGTTGATTTCGTTCATCTGTCAGTTTCCCGGCTTTTTCCTGATGGGCGTTGTTGAGTTTTGCAGTACTCTTTTCCGATTTGCTCTGCAATGAATTTAATACGATGCGTGGAACACCTTTTTTCATGTTCGCTTTCTCGCCACGTACATTCTGTTTCTCTCTGCGTTCAGCTGTTTCGCGGGCTACTTTGCGGGCGAGTCGGAGCGCTTTGTCCTTTTCTTCGATTCGTTCTAACAAGGCTTGCTGCATGATGTTTTTCTGTTCCTTGTAGAACTCATAATTGCCACCATAATACGTAAGCTGATGTTTCTCTAACTCACAGATTTCCGGAAGGAGGTTGAGGATTGTACGGTCGTGGCTTACTATCAGCAGTGTAGAACGCCATTTTTGTACCCAATCATATAAACGTTGCCGGCCCGATGAGTCGAGATGATTGGTTGGTTCGTCCATAAGGATAACGGATGGATTATGAATGTCCATACCTGCCAGAAATACACGTGTCTTTTCTCCTCCGCTAAGCAGATTCATTGGATAGGATAACGTGAACTGTCCTAATCCCCAGGAATCAAGAGCGGCCATGGAACGTTCTTCTATGTTCCAGTCATCGTTCAGAATTGTGAAATTTTCGGTTGAGGCATCCCCTGCGAGGATAGCGTGCAAAGCTTCTTGTTTATGGTCTGTCTGCAAAGCTTGTGCAATGGTCAGCGAATCATATTGTCCGAAATGCTGTGGAATATAATACAGGTCGTCCGGACGGACAATGACACCGGAAGATGGTGATCGTTGTCCGGCAATGATTTGTAGCAACGTGGATTTGCCACAGCCGTTATTACCGACTAATCCTAATTTTTGTCCTTTGCTGATGGCAAAGTTAAGGTCACTGAATAATACTTCTTTATCCGGATGGATATAGCTGATTTGTTGAATACTAATAGGCATGATGGTCTATTGGGTTTGAGGTTGAAAACTGGGTGAAGATAATCACGGGGTAAGGGAACGACAAACACAATACTGGCTAAACAACACGAATTTCGTGATGCTTAACGGTTATGAAAAAGCATAGATGAAAAGTGATGTTTACTAGAAGTGTTGTCTTACTTAGAAATTCTCATTGTGGTAAGTATATAGTTTAACTTGGTCGCAAAGATAATACTTTCTTATAAATATCGCTCTATTTCAGTTAAAAAGATATTTTAGAGCCTCCGTTTATGTGGTTTAGAGGCTCTATTCAATTTTATACGTCGAATAATTGGTTCAATCCTTCACTCATGCTGGGATGCGTAAAGATGAAGTCGCGCAGGAATGTATAGTGTTGCCCGGTCTTCATAGCCATCGTGACGATATTAATCAGTTCCGGAGCATCCGTACAGAATAGGGTACAACCCATTATTTTCCCGCTATGGCTGTTGATGATAGCTTTCAACATGCCATCAGTTTGTTGCAAAGTACGTGAACGGACAACGGAAGTTGCCGGTAATCGGGAAACTTTAAAAGAATACCCCCTTTTTAGTGCTTCTTCTTCCGTAATTCCGATATGTGCCAGCGGCGGGTCGATGAATACGGCATAGGGCAACGGATTCCGGTCGTTGATATCCCGCTTTTTATCTCCGAAAAGTTGGTCCCGGATAATACGATAATCATCCAGTGAGACATACGTGAATTGTGCGCCTCCTTTTACATCCCCCATTGCCCATATATGGGGCGTATTGGTACGTAACTGGTCATTGACAACAATAGCGCCATGGGCATCAACTTCTATTCCGGCTGCTTGCAGGTTCAGTCCTTCAATCATCGGCTTACGACCTGTTGCTACCAGAATAGCATCTCCATCTACAAAGTAAGGGGTACCATCGGAAGTATCCGAATAAGTCAGAGTCACCCCGTCATGCGTATCATGAATAGACTGTGTACGCACATTCAAGCGGATCTCAATGCCTTTCTTTTCCATTACCTCCCGGATACTTTTGGCAATATCCGAGTCATTGCGGGGCATAAATCTGTTTCCTATTTCGAGGATAGTGACTTTGCTTCCGAATCCGGCATACATGGACGCAAATTCCAGGCCAATATAACCGCCACCTATGATAATCAGGTGTTTAGGCAGGATATCCAGATCCAGGAGAGTAGTACTGGTGTACACATTTCTACTTTGCTGAATACCTTCTATATTCGGAATGATGGCTGTGGAGCCGGTATTGATAAAAATCTCCTTTCCCTGCAATTCGATTTCTTCTTCAGAGAGAACCACTTTCACAGTATTGGGCGAAACAAAAGATCCCATTCCCGTGTAAATAGTTACATTAGGACGTTTACTTAATCTTTCGTAGTTATTTTCTCTTAAAAAAGAGGTCAGTTTGTTCTTTCTGGCAATAGCCTGTGTATACATGTTGCTCTGCTTGTCAAAATTGTCATGATAAAGCAGAGTTGATATCTCTGATTCGTGAATCAAACTCTTGGTAGGTATACAAGCCACATTAGGGCAAGCCCCTCCGTACATTTCATTGGACCGCTCGACGATGGCAACCTGCCATCCTCTGTTGGAAAGTTCGGCAGCAAGCGTTTTGCCTGCCTTGCCGAACCCTATAATTATTGCATCATATTGTTTCATAACTTCCTTTCATTAACGATATATATTCAGTAGTATAACAGATAAAAAAGTATATTGTTTGCGTTAGTTCCGGGAAGTCAGGGCATTCTGCATCAGTGGAATCAGTCTTTTTTTAGTGTTTTGAGTACGCGTTGTGACGAGTCTGAAAGAAGCACTACGGCTCCTGCAAGAATAACAATATCTTTGATAACCAATCTTCCAGCACCGGACAGTAACGGGAAGCCAAACTCTTCACCGCCCAGGTTGGGGACCCAGACTTCGGGCGTGGTAACAAGAAAGGATAGGGTACCTAATGTCATAATGATAGCAAGCGTATCACCTATCAACGCTACTTTCGGGAAGAAAATCCCCAGGAATACCAATATGCCGATACTCATAATGAGTGCTCCCAATCCATAAGAGAAAGTATACGTGTTATTGGCTTCATGCCATGCACGGTTTTCCGGTACGAAAGCTCCTTCCGGATTTTTGTGTTCTTTATATTCAGGAGTATCTTTCGCATAGAAAAAACTCATGAATGGACTGTTGGCGACAAACGGAACAATTCCATCGGCTTCATAATGGAAGTATTTCAATCCGCCGATCCATACGAATACGACCAGGATAGCTACACGGATAAACTTAATTCCGAAATTCTTCAGGCTGGAGGTGAAGGTGAGTAAAGCAATCAATTTCTCTTTCATTTTGCGGTCTTTTTAATGGTTTAACTTAACACCGCAAAGATCGTGCTTTCTGCATCCCCCCGAAATGGCAATACTTCCGCTTCGCTTATCAATTCTTCCCTTCTTCCGTATTTCTGAATTGTACGGCACTCTGACCTGTCATGTTTTTGAAAAAACGGCTGAAGGAAGCCTGATCTTCAAAGCCCAGAATGTCGGCAATCTCTTTAGCGCTTTTGCTGCTGTAAAGCAGCAGGCGTTTGGCTTCTGCTTCTACGCGTTCGTGAATGACCCTTAGCGGAGAAGGTAACTTACAGGTTGAGAAAATGTTCGAAAGTGTTTTGGGAGACTTGTGAAGCATGTCGGCATAGTCTTGTACCTGCTTCTTGGTCCGGTAATGCTCGTCTACCAGATTGTAATACTGGCGGACAATCTCAAAGCCGGATTCCTTTTCCCGCGTGATATCCAGTCGCTGACGGGCGATTCGTGTGCATTGGATAATGAAGCGCTTCAGCAGGATACGTAGCATTTCTTCCTGCAGGCTGTCGGAAACGGTAAACTCGTTTTCCATGGCTTCGGTAATCTGATCCAGTTGCCGGCGTTCTTTTTCATTCAGAGTGAACCTGACAAGATGGGACGAACCGTTGAACAGGAAGCCACTGCATGATACTTCGTGGTCATTTCCATAGATACAATAGAAGTTACTGTTGAATAGCAAAGTCATATATTCACCTTCTATTGATTTAAATTCAAGATGTTGCAGATGAGTCAGTGAGATTACATCGTCTTTTGAAAGCACCATTTCCTGATGGTCAATTTCTACAGTGATGCTTCCTTGCCGGACCCATATAAACTTATAGAGTCCTTTTTCTTTTTGCAAAGCCTTCTCTGTCAGATATGAATCTGTGAGTGCGAGTGTTCCTTTTAGTTTGGTGTGATACTGTTGTAACATATTTATTCCTCCATAGCTGATGCGTCAAATGATAGTGGCAGTAAGTCGCCGATGCTTTTTACTTCGTAGATACATTCTTTGCCATATAGCAGAATGCGGATCGGTTGTCCGTAGCGTTTCTCCGTCTCCAGAATAACCTGGCGGCAGGCGCCGCAAGGAGGAATAGGTTTTTCTATAAAATCCTTTTCGGTTCTTGCTGCAATAGCGAGGGTCTTGATCGGTTGGTCGGGATACTGCGAGTTGGCATAAAACAGGGTAGTACGTTCCGCGCAAAGCCCTGACGGATAAGCTGCATTCTCCTGATTGGTTCCTGTCACAATGGTCCCGTCGTTCAGCAGTGCGGCGGCGCCTACTGAGAAATGTGAATAGGGAGCGTAGCTGCGGGCAGTTGCTTCCATGGCTGTTTTCATTAATGACTGGTCAGCCTCATTCAGTTCATCGTATTGATATACTTTAATTATAGCGGTAATTGTGAGGTCCTTCATATAGGTAAATAGGTTAGTTCTACATTATTAATGTTACAAAGTTAGAAAAGAGATTGATAATCCCAATTATTTTTCAGATTTTTGTGACCAATAATCCACATATCAATCAAAATGGAGAACAAATTGTATAGACTGGTCTTTTTAACTGTTCTTATTTTCTTTGCCGTAGGGGTACAGGCGCAAAGACGGAATGCACGTTATGTAGAATATATAAATAAGTATAGTGACTTGGCTGTGGAGCAGATGAAACTCCATAAAATTCCCGCAAGTATCACGCTGGCACAAGGATTGCTGGAGAGTGGGGCTGGAAACAGTCAGTTGGCACGTAAGAGTAATAACCACTTCGGTATAAAGTGTGGTGGCAGTTGGCGCGGGCGCACCGTTCGTCATGATGATGACGCGCGTAATGAATGTTTTCGGGCATATAGCCATCCCCGTGATTCGTACGAAGACCATTCTGATTTCTTGCGGAGAGGCGCTCGTTATGCCTTTCTTTTTAAACTGGACATCACTGATTACAAGGGATGGGCACGCGGACTGAAAAAAGCGGGATATGCCACCGATCCTTCCTATGCCAATCGTCTGATTACGATTATCGAAGATTACGATTTATATAAATATGACAGCAAAGGCGTTTACTCGGAGCGCAAACTGCGAAAGAACCCTTGGCTGCTGAGTCCGCATCCGGTATATATTGCCAATGATATCGCTTATATCGTAGCCCGTAGCGGAGATACCTTCAAAGATTTGGGTAAAGAATTTGATATCAGCTGGAAGAAATTGGTGAAATATAATGATTTGCAGCGTGATTATACACTCGTGGACGGAGATATTATTTACCTGAAGAGTAAAAAGAAGAAGGCGTCCAAGCCTCACACCGTATATATTGTAAGAGATGGAGACTCCATGCATGGCATTTCGCAGAAATATGGTATCCGTCTCAAAAATCTGTATAAGATGAACCGTAAGGACGGAGAATATATTCCGGAGGTAGGAGATCGTCTGCGTCTTCGCTAGAAGGCTGTTATATCCGTTTTTCTCCGGCACCGATGAAGCTATGCTCCGGCACCGGGGAACACCCCCTTCGGCACCGATGAGGAGGTGCTTCGCCACCGGGGAAGAAATTGCTGCCTTTTTTCTTTGCAAAAGTACTGCCGTATGAAAACTAAATGTCCTGCCCGTATGTTATTATGTATGATAAAACATGATTAATATATGAGTCTTAATATTGCAAAGGACAGTAAGAAACGTGTCGTCATAGTAGGCGGTGGTTTCGGTGGCTTGAAACTGGCTAATAAGCTGAAAAAATCAGGCTTTCAAGTGGTGTTGATAGATAAGAATAACTATCATCAGTTTCCTCCGTTAATTTATCAGGTGGCTTCGGCGGGTATGGAACCGACTTCCATTTCCTTCCCTTTCCGTAAGATATTCCAGCATCGGAAAGATTTTTATTTCCGGATGGCGGAAGTACGTGCCATTTTTCCCGAAAAGAACCTGATACAGACTTCCATAGGTAAGGCAGAATACGATTATCTTGTGCTGGCGGCAGGTACTACGACCAATTTCTTCGGTAATAAGCATATTGAAGAAGAAGCCATGCCTATGAAAAATGTATCCGAGGCTATGGGATTGAGAAATGCTCTTTTGGCCAATCTGGAACGTGCGGTAACCTGCTCCAACAAACAGGAGCAACAGGAATTACTGAACGTTGTGGTCGTTGGCGGCGGAGCTACAGGGGTGGAAGTTGCAGGAGTGCTTTCGGAAATGAAGAAATTTGTATTGCCGAATGATTATCCCGATATGCCCAGTAGTCTGATGCATATTTATCTGATAGAGGCCGGTCCACGATTACTCGCCGGAATGTCGGAGGACTCATCGAGCCATGCGGAGCAGTTCCTGCGCGAAATGGGAGTCAATATTCTTTTGAATAAGCGTGTTACGGATTATCGTAACCATAAAGTGACACTTGAAGATGGCAGTGAGATTGCTACCCGTACTTTCATTTGGGTAAGCGGAGTTACCGGAGTTTCTTTTGGAAATATGAATGCAGCTGCTATCGGTCGTGGAGGCCGTATCAAAGTAGATGCTTTTAACAGGGTAGAAGGTACGAATAATATATTTGCGATTGGTGACTTGTGTATCCTTTCCGGTGACGAAGATTATCCGAACGGACATCCCCAATTGGCACAGGTTGCCATTCAGCAGGGAGAATTGCTGGCAAAGAATCTGATCCGTCTGGAAAAAGGAAAAGAGATGAAGCCTTTTCATTATCGCAATTTAGGCTCGATGGCAACCGTTGGCCGTAATCGTGCCGTAGCTGAATTCAGTAAAGTGAAAATGCAAGGATGGTTTGCTTGGGTGATGTGGCTGGTAGTCCATCTGCGTTCTATTCTTGGAGTACGAAATAAAGTCGTGGTATTGCTGAACTGGGTATGGAATTACTTTACGTACGATCAGTCTATGCGTATGATAGTCTATGCCCGTAAAGCGAAAGAAATCCGCGACAGGGAAACAATAGAAGCTACAACTCATTGGGGCAAAGAACTCATACAAGAGCCGCAACCGGTAAAACAGGAGCCGCAGTCAGCCGAACCGAAAAAGGAATAATGCCGTTTTGCGATGGTGACGCTATCTAGTCGTGATAGTGACGCCATCATAAGAGGATAGTGACGCTATGATAACAGGATGGCGTCACTATATTTTTGAGCGGTGAATTCGTACAGGGTGTCCGATATCGGACACCCTGTTTTTGTTACTATCCATTGTTAATCAGATGATTATGATTTTGGCATAGATTTGGTATAATAAAAGGCAAAACAACTGAATGTGAAATTGTAAATACTTAGATATGGACAGAGAAATTCCGAAAGAGGTGCGCAATAAAGAACGCAATAAAAAAATCATCCGTTATTCATCAATAGGAGCAGCAGGTATTATTCTTGTCGGCGTACTTATATCAATCATGCGGACAGGAGTGGAAAAGAAGGATCTGGTACTTTCTACGATTGACAAAGGGATGATTGAAGTTAGTGTCAGTGCATCCGGCAAAGTAGTTCCCGCATTTGAAGAAATTATCAATTCACCTATCAACAGCCGCATCGTCGAGGTGTACAAAAAAGGTGGGGACAGTGTGGAAGTAGGTACTCCGATTTTGAAACTCGATCTTCAGAGCACGGAAACAGAATATAAGAAACTGCTTGACGAAGAGCAGATGCGCCGCTATAAGCTGGATCAGCTCCGTGTTAATAATCAGACGAAACTTTCTGATATGGCGATGCAGATTAAGGTTTCCGCCATGAAGTTGAGTCGTATGAAAGTAGAACTTCGAAATGAACATTATCTGGATAGTCTGGGAGCAGGAACCACAGATAAAGTGCGTCAGGCAGAATTGAGTTATAACGTAGCACAGCTGGAATACGAGCAGCTTCAACAGCAATATAAGAACGAAAAAGAAGTAGCGGCAGCCGAATTGAAAGTACAGGAACTGGATTTCAATATCTTTCGTAAAAGTCTTGCCGAAATGAAGCGTACACTGGACGATGCCCAGATTCGTTCTCCGCGTAAAGCTATTCTTACCTATATTAATAATCAGATTGGTGCCCAGATATCCCAAGGCGGACAGGTAGCTGTCATTTCAGATTTAAGCCATTTTAAAGTAGAAGGTGAAATAGCTGATACGTATGGCGACCGGGTTGCTGCCGGAGGAAAAGCGGTTGTGAAGATAGGTAATGACAAACTGGAAGGAACGGTCAGCAGTGTGACACCTTTGTCTAAAAACGGAGTTATTTCCTTTACAGTGCAGTTGAAAGATGATAATAACCATCGTTTACGTTCGGGGCTGAAAACGGACGTTTATGTGATGAACGCCGTGAAAGAAGATGTAATGCGGATGGCGAACGCTTCTTTCTATGTAGGACGTGGTGAGTATGAGCTTTTTGTTCAGACGGCAGACGATGAGTTGGTGAAACGTAAAGTTCAACTAGGAGATTCAAACTTTGAATATGTGGAAGTGGTGAGTGGTTTGCAGCCGGGAGATGTAGTGGTTGTCAGTGATATGAGTTCTTACAAGAACAAGAATAAGCTGAAAATGAGATAAAACGGATAATAGGTTTCGTATGGGTTGGGTATAATGAAATATGATATAGAATAAATTAAATACTTATAATTATGATAACATTGACTTCTCTTTCCAAGATTTACCGTACGGACGAGATCGAAACGGTCGCATTGGAAAATGTGAACCTGACAGTAGAACGCGGGGAATTTCTGAGTATTATGGGACCGTCCGGATGTGGTAAATCCACGTTGCTGAATATCATGGGGCTGCTTGATGCACCTACAACGGGGACGATTGAAATTAATGGTACGCACACCGAGGGAATGAAAGATAAGCAACTGGCGGCTTTCCGTAACAAAACGCTGGGTTTTGTATTCCAGTCCTTCCATCTGATTAACTCGCTCAATGTGATGGATAATGTTGAATTACCGTTGCTCTATCGTCGTATCAGCAATAGTGAACGTAAACGTCTGGCAAAAGAAGTACTGGAAAAAGTCGGATTAAGTCATCGTATGAATCACTTCCCTACGCAACTTTCCGGTGGTCAGTGCCAGCGTGTGGCAATAGCACGTGCAATCGTTGGCAATCCGGAGATCATTCTTGCCGATGAGCCTACCGGTAATCTGGATTCTAAGATGGGAGCGGAAGTCATGGAACTTCTCCATCGGCTGAATAAGGAAGACGGGCGTACGATTGTGATGGTAACGCATAATGAAGAACAGGCTAAACAGACCTCCAGGACTATTCGTTTCTTTGACGGTCGCCAGGTGCAGTAATCTCTAGTTGAAAATTCTAAAACAGATAATCATGACGAAGAATATTTTTATAACAGCAGTGGCCGTATTGTTAAGTGTGGCACTTTGTCCGCTTTGGGCACAAAATGTGAGTGAAGACTGTAAAGTGGGCGAATTTTCCGCAATCAATCTTCAGTCTGTAGGTAACATTGTCTTTACTCAGTCGGACACATATTCCTGTAGGATGGAAGGACCTTTTGAGTATGTTGATAAGACCAAAGTAACCGTAAAGGGAGAAACATTAGTTATCGAATATAAGCAGAAGAATGTAAAAAACGTCAAGAACCTGACATTTTATATAACAGCTCCGGATTTGAACAACGTCAAGATAGATGGTGTCGGTAACTTCAATGCCAGAGAATCTTTGAAACTGAAAAACATTACTTTTAAACTTGATGGAGTAGGAAATTGTGAGGTGAAAAATCTTCGTTGTGATGAGGTGCAATTAATAGTAGACGGAGTAGGGAATATGGAAATGAATGTAAACTGTAATACTATAAAAGCCAAGGTGGATGGGGTGGGGAATATCACTTTGTCCGGCAAGGCAGACAGGGCTTCTCTGAAACGTGACGGAGTGGGGAGAATCAATCATAAAAAGTTGAAATGTCCGGATGTGAGCACTAAAGGCTGGTGATTCTGATAAGTATGAAAATGAATGAGAAGATAATGCAACAACAATGATAAAACTCTATTTCAAACAAGCATTTCACCTGTTGAAGGAGAATAAGTTACTTTCTTCTATCTCCATCATAGGTACGGCATTGGCTATCGCTATGATTATGGTGATCGTCATCACATTGCGTGCTACCATTGCACCTTTTGCTCCGGAAAGTTACCGTGACCGCATGTTGATTTTCAGGTATGCAGGTTTTCAGTATAAAACTAATGAGAACTGGCAGAGTAACGGCCCTGTTTCTTATAAGACAGCGAAAGCTTGTTTTAAAGATATGACTACGCCCGAGGCCGTTTCTATAACTAGCAGTTTTGCGGAAACGATGTTGGCCGCCAAGCCTGCGGGTGAAAAGGTTAGTTGCAGCGTATTGCAGGTGGATGATGATTTCTGGAAAGTATTCCAGTTCGATTTCCTTTCGGGGTATCCGTTTGATAAGGCAACTTTTGATGCCGGTGCAACAAAGGCAGTGATAACTGAGGATATAGCCCGCCAATTGTTCGGAACGACGGATGTAGTCGGAAAAACATTCCTTTTAAATCATTCTGCTTATATGATTTGTGGGGTAGTGCGCCCTGTTTCCAAACTGGCACGATATGCTTATGCCCAGATATGGATTCCTTTGAGTTCTACGGATGCGTTTACTGCCAGTTGGGAAAACTATGGAATTATGGGAATGGTGAGTGTTTACATTCTGGCTAAATCGCAGGATGATTTTCCGGCGATCCGTATGGAAGCCGAACGTCTTAGGGACAAATATATGGAAGGTTATCCGGATTATAAATTACTTTATCGTGACCAGCCGGACACTTATTTCGTAGCGGCACAACGATATTCGGCCAATAATCCTCCGGCTGTGAAGCAGGCTGTCCGTCAGTATGTAATAACTTTAATCATTTTGTTGATTGTTCCTGCTGTCAACCTTTCCGGACTGACATTGTCGCGTATGCGCAAACGTCTTTCTGAAATTGGTGTTCGAAAAGCTTTTGGTGCACCTAGACGCGAACTGATGATGCAGGTGCTTTCTGAAAATATGCTTTATTCACTGTTGGGTGGAGTGCTCGGATTAGTTTTGAGTTATGCCGCTACCTTCTTCTTGGGAAGTATGCTGTTTTCTATAGACTTTATGGATAATGGTGTGACGGATTTGCGTGCAATGTGTATGGATCTGTTGTTCGATCCTGCTGTATTCTTGCTGGCGTTCTTTGCTTGCTTCACACTTAATTTATTGAGTGCGGCAATTCCGGCATGGAGAGTGACACGGACCAATATTGTGGATGCCATCAATGAGAGATAACCGGAACATTCAACAAACTAATTTTAAAAAAGATGCAACTGTTAAAACAAATATGGAATGAACGCCGTTCGAATGGGTGGCTGTGGGCAGAATTGCTGATTGTTTTCGTTGTACTGTGGTACATTGTCGATTGGACTTATGCAACGGCGCGTACTTATTACGAACCGTTGGGATATGATATTACCAATACTTACTATCTGGAACTCAGTCTGAAAAATAATAAGAGTGATTCTTATATCCCGAAAGGACAGAAAGAAACGACGACAGGGCAAGACATTATTGAGCTGACTAACCGCCTGCGTCGTTTGCCGGAAGTGGAGGCAGTCTCCATATCAGTGAATGCACGTCCGTATATAGGAAGTAATTCCGGTATCAGATTTCGCCTTGATACGTTGGTACGTAGTCCGTTGAAACGTCCGGTGACGCCGGAATTCTTTCAGGTATTCCGTTATCAGAGCGCGGATGGTCAGGGCTATCGGCCTTTGGTGCAGGCTATAAAGAATGGAAATTCGGTTATTGGTGAGAATATATGGCCCGACGATTATAAAGGTGACCGCACACTACTCGGAAAAGAAGTAATAAATGTGGATGATTCTACCAATGTCTATAAAATAGCCGCCGTATCTACCAAAGTACGTTACAATGACTTTTGGTCTAATTATGGTGACCGATATATGGCTGTACCTTTTACAGAGACAGAGTTAGCCGAGAATAATGACGACCTGTATCCAGTCAATGTTGAAGTTTGCCTGCGTGTAAAGCCGAATACCGCTGCCGGTTTTTCGGAACGTCTGATGGAACTCTCGGATACTCAGTTAAGTGTAGGAAACCTCTTCATACTGAAAGTACACGATTACGAAGCGATACGCGAAATCTACAATCGTAGCAATGTCAATCAGATGCAGACGCGGTTCTGGATGATGGGTTTCCTGCTGGTTAATATACTCTTGGGCATTGTCGGTACGTTTTGGTTCCGCACCCAGCACCGTCGTGGAGAGCTCGGACTTCGTATTGCAGTCGGTTCCACCCGTATGGGGATTTGGCACCGTCTTAATAAAGAAGGATTGTTGCTGTTGACTCTGGCTGCTGTTCCTGCTGCTGTTCTTTGTTATAATATAGGATATCTGGAACTGACAGAAGGTGGTATAGAATGGAGTATCCTTCGTTTTCTTATAGCGTTCTGTGCGACCTGTTTTTTGATGGCTTTGATGATACTCATAGGCATTTGGTTCCCTGCCCGGCAGGCCATTCGCGTGCAGCCGGCAGAAGCCTTGCGGGAGGAATAAAAAACTGGAGCTATTTGCATTGTTTTCAATATAATAACTTATCTTTGTAGGCAAAATGTTGAAAACAATGCAGCTTCTTAGCTTATGAACCGACAATATTACTGTTTGTTTGTAGTTTTGCTCTTTGCTGTTTTTGCCCGGGTGGCGGCAGCGGAACACACATACAACGTACTTTTTATTCAATCATATACCTCTCAAACTCCCTGGCACAATGACCTGAATGAGGGGTTGGCAAAGGGGTTCAGAGAGAATGGACTGACTGTGAATATTACTACTGAATATCTGGATGCGGATTTTTGGTCATTCAACTCAGAGAAGGTGATTATGCGCCGTTTTTGTCAGCGCGCCCGTGACAAGAAAACGGATCTGATTATCACAGCAAGCGATGAGGCTTTCTACACACTTTTTTCTTCCGGCGATTCGTTGCCTTATCAGGTTCCGGTTGTGTTTTTTGGAATCAAGTATCCCGATAATGAACTTATAGCGAGCCTCCCTAATGTATGTGGATTTACCGCCAATCCTGATTTTCATGTAATTTTAAAGCAGGCACGAAAGGTATTTCCCCAGCGGAAAGAAGTGATATGCGTGATTGACAACAGCTTTCTGAGTAACAAGGGGCGTGAGGACTTCAAACAAGAGTGGTTGCTTTTTCAGGAGGAAAATCCGGATTACAACATGAAACTCTACAATACCCAGCACGAGTCAACCAATCATATTATTGCAGCTATCTGCTATCCCCGCAATAGTTATGCGCGTATTGTTGTTGCCCCGAAATGGTCACCATTCCTTTCATTTGTTGGGAAGAACTCCAAAGCTCCCGTCTTTTCCAGTCAGAATGTGGGATTGATGAACGGTGTATTTGCTGCGTATGATGCGGATGCATATACTTCTGCGGTATCTGCTGCAACGAAGGCATCGAGAGTCTTGAAGGGTGAATCTCCATTGGAGTTGGGAGTGACGGAGACAAAGCAAGGATTTATTTTCGACTACAAGCAGCTGGACTTTTTTCACATAGATCCGGATAAGGTGTCTTCCAGCGGTGTCATTGTCAATCGCCCGTATTGGGAAAGATACAAATTATTATTTATTTTCCTCTATCCATCTATTCTGGCATTGCTGATAGCCTCTATTGTGTGGCTGATTCGCGTTAACCGACGTGAAGCCAAACGGCGGATACATGCCCAGACTCGCTTGTTGGTACAGAATAAACTGGTGGAGCAGCGTAATGAATTTGATAATATCTTCCATTCCATACGTGACGGTGTGATTACGTATGATACCGATCTTCATATCCACTTCACGAACCGTTCTCTGCTGAAGATGCTTCATTTGCCATCGGAATCGGGAGGACGGAATTATGAAGGAATGATGGCGGGCAGTATTTTCAAGATATACTATAATGGTCAGGATATCCTTCACAATATGTTGAGGAAGGTGGAAGAAACCGGGCAAAGTATTATTATTCCTGATGGTTCCTTTATGAAAGAAGTCCACAGTGAGCATTATTTCCCGGTTTCCGGAGAGATTGTTCCGATCCATTCCGGAGGACAGATTACAGGCATGGCTCTTTCAGCACGTAACGTATCAGATGAAGAAATGCAGAAACGTTTCTTTAACATGGCTGTGGAGGAGAGTGCCATCTACCCCTGGCAGTTTGATGTGGAGAGTAACAGCTTCATTTTTCCGCAAGGATTTCTTGTGCGCTTTGGGTATGACGGATCGATCACTTCCATTACCCGTGATGAAATGGATCGTATGGTTTATCCGGAGGATTTGAAGGAAATGCGTATTCTCTTTGATAAAACATTGGCGGGAAAAGAAACCAATACCCGTTTGAATTTCCGTCAGCGTAATGCCAATGGAGAATATGAATGGTGGGAATACCGTTCCTCTGTCATTTCCGGTCTGACAAGAGACTCGTTGTATAATATATTAGGTGTATGTCAAAGTATCCAGCGTTATAAAACAGCGGAACAGGAGATGCGGGAGGCACGTGATAAAGCGCTCCAGGCAGATAAACTGAAATCGGCTTTCCTTGCCAATATGAGCCATGAGATCCGTACGCCGTTGAATGCTATTGTCGGTTTCTCCGACTTACTGAGTGATACAAGTGGCTTTACCGAAGAAGAAATAGCACAATTTATAGCAACGATCAATAAGAATTGCGGGCTGTTGCTTGCATTGATTAACGATATTCTTGATTTATCACGTATCGAGTCGGGAACAATGGAATTTATGTTTGCCAATCATAATTTGCCTCTGCTGCTGAAGACTGTGCATGATTCGCAACGGCTGAATATGCCACCGAGAGTAGAGTTGGTTCTTCGTATGCCCGACAATGAGAAAAAATATCTGGTGACAGATAATGTCCGTTTGCAACAAGTCGTAAATAATCTGATAAATAATGCTGCTAAGTTTACGAGTTACGGCTCCATCACTTTCGGATATGAGGAAGATGAAGACCCCGGATACACCAGAATCTTTGTAGAAGATACAGGAGTCGGTATTTCCGAAGAGGGTATCCGGCATATCTTCGAACGATTCTATAAAGTGGATAACTTTACTCAGGGGGCAGGGCTGGGATTAAGTATCTGCCAGACGATCGTTGAACGTCTGAAAGGTACTATCTTTGTGACCTCCGAAGTAGGCAAGGGAACTCGTTTCACAGTACGTATCCCGAATTTCTGCGAATAAAACAGAACGTTCATTTTTGTGCATAGTGTCCGAAAATGAACACTGGCGTCTTTTTATAAACGATTGATAGTAAATGTATTATTCTTTTGGCACATGGTTTGATTCTATCTGAATGGAAAATACCGTGTACAATGAAAAAGAAAAGTATATTGTTTGTTTTGGCTGCAGTTTGCCTGCCTTTGGCAGTGTCGGCACAGAAGGAGAGGGAAATCACCTTGAATGAAGCTATCGCTATGGCGCGTGTGCAGTCTGTTGACGCTGCTGTTGCCTTGAATGAGTTAAAAACATCTTATTGGGAATATCGGACCTTCCGTGCCGATCTTCTTCCGGAAATTAATCTGAAAGGAACATTGCCTAATTACAATAAGTCTTACGGTTCCTATCAGAATCCTGACGGCTCTTATAGTTTTGTCCGCAACAGTGCTTTAGGGCTTTCCGGTGAACTCTCCATCGACCAGAATATCTGGCTTACCGGTGGGCAACTTTCATTGACCTCCTCTCTCGACTACCTGAAGCAGTTAGGTAATAATGGTGACCGTCACCTGATGTCTGTTCCCGTCACTTTGAAACTGACGCAACCGATTCTTGGCGTGAATAACGTGAAGTGGAACCGGCGTATAGAACCTGTACGCTATGCCGAAGCGAAAGCAGAGTTTATCACGGCTACCGAAGAAGTAACGATGCGGACTATTACCTATTATTTTGATCTGCTGTTGGCGAAAGAGACTCTTGGAACTGCACGGCAGAATCTGACGAATGCCAATCAACTTTACGAGGTTGCTATAGCTAAACGCAAGATGGGGCAGATTTCAGAAAATGAGCTTCTTCAATTAAAACTTTCGGCTCTGAATGCGAAAGCCGCATTGACTGAAGCGGAAAGTGATCTGAATGCCAAAATGTTTCAGCTCCGTGCTTTTCTGGGAATAGGAGAGGATGAAGTCCTTTGTCCTGTGGTTCCCGAGACCGTAGACGGTGGCAAGATGGAATATAATATGGTATTGAATAAGGCACTGGAACGTAATTCCTTTGCTCAGAATATTCGTCGCCGCCAGCTGGAGGCCGATTATGCGGTAGCTACGGCGCGTGGCAATCTGCGCAGCATTAATTTGTTTGCCAGTGTGGGGTATACGGGGGAGAGTCGTGAACTTTCCAGTGTTTATAAAAACTTGCAGGACAATCAGATTGTGCAGGTAGGTGTTCAGATTCCGATTCTGGACTGGGGAAAGAGACGTGGAAAGGTACGGGTAGCGAAAAGCAACCGGGATGTAGTGCTTTCGAAAATCCGGCAGGAACAGATCAATTTCAACCAGGATATTTTCTTGCTGGTAGAGCATTTCAATAACCAGGCACAACAGTTGGCAATAGCCAAAGAAGCGGACGGAATAGCACAGCAACGTTACAAGACCAGTATTGAAACCTTCCTGATTGGTAAAATCAACACGCTGGACTTGAATGATGCACAGAACTCCAAAGATGAAGCGCGCCGGAAACATATCTCCGAACTTTATTATTACTGGTATTACTTTTATCAGATTCGTAGTCTGACTCTTTGGGATTTTCAGGCTAACACAGAATTAGAGGCTGACTTTGAAGAAATAGTACGGCAATAGCTGTTAATCAGAGAATCTGTTGCCGGTGTTGAGTATTTGCGATATCTTTGTCATAAGAAATATAAGCTATGATTTTAATAATAGACGACGACAGTGCAGTGCGTTCTTCACTCAGTTTTATGCTGAAGCGGGCCGGTTATGAAGCACAGGCAGTTCCCGGTCCCCGGGAAGCTATGGAGGTGGTACGTTCCGTAGCGCCGGATTTAATCTTGATGGATATGAACTTCACCCTTTCTACTACGGGCGAAGAAGGTCTGACACTGCTAAAGCAAGTGAAAATATTCCGTCCGGAGACTCCGGTGATACTGATGACTGCATGGGGAAGCATACAGCTGGCAGTGCAAGGTATGCAGGCAGGAGCTTTCGATTTTATCACCAAACCTTGGAATAACGCGGCATTATTGCAGCGTATTGGGACAGCTTTGGAACTGGCGGGCTCTTTCAAAGAGACAACGCAGGAGCAGAATGAAACTTTTGACCGTCGGCATATCATCGGTCGCAGTCAGGGGCTGATGGAAGTACTGAATACCATTGCCCGTATAGCGAAGACGAATGCTTCCGTATTGATAACCGGAGAAAGTGGGACAGGTAAGGAACTGATAGCTGAAGCGATACATATCAACAGTCAGCGTGCCAGACAACCTTTTGTTAAAGTGAACCTGGGAGGAATATCCCAAAGCCTGTTCGAAAGTGAAATGTTCGGTCATAAGAAAGGAGCTTTTACAGATGCTTCCTCCGACCGTATCGGACGTTTTGAAATGGCGAATAAAGGGACGATTTTCCTGGACGAAATCGGAGATCTCGATCCTTCCTGTCAGGTAAAGCTCTTGCGGGTGTTACAGGATCAGACGTTTGAAGTATTGGGAGACAGCCGTCCGCGTAAGACCGATATTCGTGTTGTCTCTGCTACCAATGCTGATTTGCGCAAGATGGTGAGTGAACGTACTTTCCGGGAAGATTTGTTTTACCGTATCAATCTGATAACAGTCAAACTGCCGGCTTTGCGTGAACGTCGGGAGGATATTCCTTTGCTGGCACGTCACTTTGCCGATCGTCAGGCAGAAGCCAATGGGCTTCCCCGCACTGAATTTTCTGCGGATGCTATGCAGTTCCTGAGCCGTTTACCCTATCCGGGAAATATCAGGGAGTTGAAGAATCTGGTAGAGCGTACGATTCTGGTCAATGGGAAACCGATACTTGATGCTGCCGATTTTGATGCTCAATATATCCGTCATGAAGATCAGAAAGTTGCCGAAGGCGCTTCTTTGGCAGGTATGACGCTGGATGAAATAGAACGGCAGACAATTCTGCAGGCTTTGGAACGTCATAAAGGAAATCTGAGTCAGGTAGCCACGGCACTTGGTATCAGTCGCGCTGCACTCTATCGGCGTCTGGAGAAGTTTGGAATCAGTGTTTAGCAGATAACTATCATTATGCGTATAAAAGGATTCTTTGGTATACTCGTTTTCCTGCTTCTGTTGTTGGGGGGTGGATTACTTTTCCTTTCAAGCCGGTTGAACCTGATCTATTTCTATGTAGGGGAGGGGCTGATCCTTTTTATCCTGTGCTATCTCCAGTTTTTCTATCGTAAGATTGTAAAGCCGCTGAACTCTATCGGAAGCGGTATGGAATTGTTGCGTGAACAGAATTTCAGCAGTCGGCTAAGTCCTGTGGGACAATATGAAGCCGACCGTATCGTGAACGTCTTTAACCGGATGATGGAACAACTTAAGAACGAACGTCTTCGTCTCCGCGAACAAAACAACTTCCTTGACTTGCTGATTAAAGCTTCTCCGATGGGAGTTATCATCACCTCTCTGGATGATGATCTTTCAGAACTTAACCCGATGGCACAGAAGATGCTGGGTGTCCGTCAGGAAGATGTTCAAGGTAGGAAAATGAGCGAGATAGACTCTCCGCTTGCTGTCGAACTGGCAAATGTTCCAAAAGGAGAGACAGTGACCGTCCGCCTGAATGACTCGAATATTTATAGATGTACGCATTCTTCTTTTATTGACCGTGGATTTCAGCATCCTTTCTTCCTGATAGAAAGTCTGACGGACGAAGTAATGAAGGCCGAGAAAAAAGCCTATGAGAAAGTGATCCGCATGATTGCCCATGAGGTGAACAATACCACAGCCGGAATCACCTCTACACTGGATACAGTAGAGCAGGCGCTTTCTACCGAAGAAGAGATGGATGATATATGCGATGTCATGCGTGTATGCATCGAACGCTGTTTCTCGATGAGCCGTTTTATCACTCGTTTTGCCGATGTAGTGAAGATCCCCGAGCCAACGCTTACTTCGGTCGACCTGAATGACCTCGCATTTACGTGTAAGCGTTTTATGGAGGGCATGTGTACCGACCGGAATATAACCCTTCGTCTGGAGATAGACGAAACGTTGAAAGAAGTAAAAATGGATGCCTCTCTTTTCGAACAAGTACTGGTGAACATCATCAAGAATGCTGCGGAAAGTATCGAAAAGGATGGAGAAATTATTGTCCGTACCCTTTCTCCCGCCACTATCGAAGTGGTAGATAATGGCAAGGGAATCAGCAAGGAAACAGAGGCAAAGCTGTTTAGCCCGTTCTTTTCCACTAAACCCAATGGGCAGGGAATCGGACTGATCTTTATCCGTGAGGTTCTGATGCGTCATGGCTGTACCTTCTCTTTGCGGACGTATACCGACGGATTGACCAGATTCCGTATTCTTTTTCCCTGATCAAACGTCAAAGGAGAACAGTTCTTCCGCTATATAGACCTTTTTTTGTTCTAAAATCCCTCATACCTTTGCCCCGCTCAATTCAATAGGATATCAAGGTATGAGATTAATAATCAAAGGTGCATTATCGCTCTTTCTTTTATTGGCTGTCAGTGTTCCGCTAAATGCCCAGTACATAGTGCAAGGCGTGGTGACTGATTCTCTGACAAGAGAACCTTTATCTTATGTATCCGTACGCCTGAAAAATACGACCGAAGGAACAACTACCGGAAGTGATGGCCGCTTTTACTTCAAGACACACCGTTCCGAAGGAACCCTTGTTATTTCGACCGTAGGCTATAATGAATACAGCCGTTTGATTCATCCGGCCCGTAACCTTTCGTATAAGGTAGCTCTTTCTCCTGCTACGTATGCTCTCAATGAAGTACTGGTAAAACCCAAGCGGGAACATTACAAGAAGAAAGACAATCCTGCCGTGGAGTTTGTCCGCCGGATGATAGAACACCGTGACGACCATTCACCCAATGAAAAGGATTTCTGGCAACGGGAGCGTTATGAGAAGACAACCTTTGCCCTGAATAATTTCGACGAGGAGAAACAGAAGAAATGGTTATACCGTAAATTCGACTTCCTGACAGAGTATGTGGATACTTCCGCCGTAACCGGAAAACCTATCCTGACTGTATCTGCACGGGAACTGCTTGCTACCGACTATTACCGTAAATCCCCTCATTCCGAAAAGCAATGGGTAAAGGGGCGCAAACAGGCGGGGGTAGATGAATTTCTTTCCAAACAAGGAATGCAGGCTGCTATCAATGAAGTTTTTAAAGACGTAGATATTTACGAGAACAACATTTCTCTGTTCACTAATAAGTTTGTCAGTCCTTTGTCCCGTATCGGTACAGGATTCTACAAATATTACCTGATGGATACTTTGCAGATAGGTGGTGAAACATGTGCAGACCTTGCCTTCACTCCTTTTAATTCCGAGTCTTTCGGCTTTAACGGACACCTCTACGTGACACTCGACTCCACTTATTTCGTCAAACGTGCCGTGCTGAACTTCCCAAAGAAGATCAATCTGAACTTCGTAGACTATATGTTGCTCGAACAAGAGTTCAAGCGTGCGGAAGACGGTACCCGTTTGCTCGACCACGAAAGCATCACCGTAGAATTTAAACTGACTGAAGGACAAGACGGTATCTTTGCCCGTCGGGTAGCAGATTACAGTAACTATTCTTTTGCTCCGACCGCAGAAGCTGATAAAGTTTTCGGCAAGCCGGAACGCATCATCGAAGAAACCGAAGCCTTGTCACGTCCCGAAACCTTCTGGGCGGAGAATCGTCCGCAAGCAGCCATCTCCCAACAGGAGAATTCGGTAGATTGCCTGATGACACAGCTACGTGGCTATCCGGTTTACTATTGGACGGAGAAGATATTATCCATTCTTTTCACCGGATATATTCCTACTTCTAAGGAAGCGCCTCTTTTCTATATCGGGCCGATGAACGCGACAATCAGTGGTAATACCCTCGAAGGACCGCGTATTCGTGGTGGTGGGATGACGACCGCATGGCTTAATCCCCATCTGTTTGGCAAAGGATATATTGCTTACGGATTTAAAGATGAAAGAGTAAAAGGGTTGGCGGAAATTGAATACTCATTCAAGAAGAAGAAAGAATATGCCAACGAGTTCCCCATTCATTCGTTGAAAGTACGCTATGAGTCGGACGTTAATCAATACGGTCAGAACTACCTTTATACAAGTAAGGACAACGTATTCCTTGCCTTGAAACGTGAGAAGGATGACCGTATCGGTTATTATCAGCAAGCAGAAATGACTTATACCAATGAGTTCTATTCCGGCTTTTCTTTCCAGCTCACGGCACGCCGGCGGACAGACGAATCTACCTATCTTATCCCTTTCTTGAAGAAAGAGGGGGAGGTCTATTCTCCGGTCAAAGACTTCTCTACCAGTGCGGCAGAATTAAAACTGCGTTATGCGCCGAATGAAAAATTTTTCCAGACGCAGTGGAACCGCTTTCCCGTATCGCTGGATGCTCCGGTGTTTACGCTGTCGCATACCATTGCCGGAAAAGGAGTGCTAGGAAGCGACTATACTTATAATCATACTGAAGCAGGCATACAGAAACGTTTCTGGTTTTCCGCTTTCGGTTATACAGATATTATATTGAAAGCCGGGAAGGTGTGGGACAAAGTACCGTTTCCGCTGCTCATCATGCCCAATGCGAACCTTTCTTATACCATTCAGCCGGAATCTTATTCATTAATGAACGCAATGGAATTCATGAATGACGAATATTTCTCATGGGATGTGACGTATTTCCTCAACGGATGGTTGTTCAATCGCATACCTTTGTTGAAAAAACTGAAGTGGAGGGAAATAGTTTCCTGTCGTGGACTTTATGGGCATTTGAGTGATAAAAATAATCCGGATATGACCGATGGTTTGTTCGCTTTTCCGATAGCAAACACCCGTACAATGGGAAAAACACCTTACGTAGAAGCGGGTGTGGGCATTGAAAACATTTTCAAGGTATTACGTCTGGACTATGTCTGGCGGCTTACATACCGGGATTCTCCCGATGTTGATAAGTCCGGCTTGAGAATAAGTCTCCACATGACCTTTTAAAAGTTAAATCCTGCTAATTGCAATGTTTATATAGCAAACAAAGGTCGTATTAGTAATTAATTAATCTTATTTTTGCATCAATTTTAGTTTAATTTTAATAGAATAGAAATGAAACAAGAAATTAAACCCGCTACCGGACGTCTGGGCGTGTTAGTAGTTGGAGTAGGTGGTGCGGTAGCTACCACAATGATTGTAGGTACACTAGCCTCTCGCAAGGGACTGGCAAAACCGATAGGATCTATTACACAGTTAGCCACAATGCGCATGGAAAACAACGAAGAAAAACTCATCAAAGACGTTGTGCCTTTGACTGATTTGAACGACATTGTTTTCGGTGGTTGGGATATTTTCCCGGATAACGCATACGAAGCTGCCATGTATGCTGAGGTTTTGAAAGAAAAAGACCTGAATGGTGTGAAAGATGAACTGGAAGCTATCAAGCCTATGCCGGCAGCTTTCGATCACAACTGGGCGAAACGTCTGAACGGTACTCATATCAAGAAGGCTGCTACCCGTTGGGAAATGGTAGAACAACTCCGTCAGGACATCCGCGACTTCAAGGCTGCCAACAACTGCGAACGTGTGGTTGTATTGTGGGCTGCAAGTACCGAAATCTACATTCCGCTGTCTGACGAACACATGTCACTCGCTGCTTTGGAGAAAGCAATGAAAGATAACAATACAGAAGTTATCTCTCCGAGTATGTGTTATGCATATGCTGCTATTGCAGAAGATGCTCCGTTTGTAATGGGTGCTCCTAACTTGTGTGTAGATACTCCTGCAATGTGGGAATTCTCTAAACAAAAGAATGTACCTATTTCAGGAAAAGACTTCAAGAGCGGTCAGACACTGATGAAAACAGTATTGGCACCGATGTTCAAGACCCGTATGCTGGGTGTGAACGGCTGGTTCTCTACTAACATCCTGGGTAATCGTGACGGTGAAGTACTGGACGATCCGGACAACTTCAAGACAAAGGAAGTTAGTAAGCTGTCAGTAATCGACACTATCTTCGAACCGGAGAAATATCCGGACCTCTATGGAGACGTTTATCATAAAGTACGTATCAACTACTATCCTCCACGTAAGGACAACAAAGAAGCATGGGATAACATCGACATCTTCGGATGGATGGGCTATCCGATGGAAATCAAGGTAAACTTCCTTTGCCGTGACTCTATCCTTGCTGCTCCTATTGCACTCGACTTGGTGTTGTTCAGTGATTTGGCTATGCGTGCCGGCATGTGTGGCATCCAGACATGGTTGTCATTCTTCTGCAAGAGCCCGATGCACGATTTCGAACATCAGCCGGAACACGACCTGTTCACTCAATGGAGAATGGTAAAACAGACATTGCGTAACATGATTGGTGAAAAAGAACCTGATTATTTGGCTTAATTCGGGAAAATGTTCCTGATAAATATATAAACTTTCCCCTTTTCAGTAAGGGGAAAGTTTTATTATTCTACACGCTATTGGAAATAATGAAGAGACCCTCCTTTCTACCTGTTTTTATAGGCACGGGCTTTGGCTCCGGTTTTTCTCCTTTTGCTCCCGGTACGGCTGGGGCGTTGCTGGCTTCTATCATTTGGATTGCACTCTATTTTCTGCTTCCTTTCACTGTTGTATTATGGGCGACTGCCGCTTTGGTGATTGTATTTACCTTTGCAGGCATTTGGGCTGCCAATAAGCTTGAATCTTGTTGGGGGGAAGACCCGTCACGCGTGGTGGTGGACGAGATGGTAGGAGTGTGGATTCCGTTGCTGGCTGTTCCCGATAATGGACACTGGTATTGGTACGTGACAGCTGCTTTTGCTCTGTTCCGCTTTTTCGATATTGTCAAACCATTGGGAGTACGCAAGATGGAGAGCCTCAAAGGAGGAGTAGGAGTGATGATGGATGATGTATTGGCGGGCGTGTATAGTTTTATCTTGTTAGCGGTGGCACGATGGGTGATTGGCTGAAAAGAGTTGCGCGGATGATCTCGCAGAAGGGTGGAGTCTTCATGTTTTTGAGGGCGCAGCTTTCGGCTCAGATGGCGACTATTGCAGACTTTCTGGTGACTATCCTTCTGGTAAGGCTGTTTGATGTCTACTACGTATATGCTACTCTGGCAGGAGCTATTTACGGGGGGATTGTCAACTGCGTTATCAATTATAAATGGACTTTTAAATCTAAAGGAAAGAAAACACATATTGCTGTGAAGTTCATTATTGTATGGATTTGCAGTATTTGGCTGAATACTTGGGGAACGTATACTTTGACGGAATCGTTAGCGAGAATTCCATGGGTACGCGATACACTCAGCCAGTATTTCGGAGACTTTTTTATTATCCCTAAAGTGATAGTAGCAGTCATTGTAGCGTTGTTCTGGAATTATAATATGCAGCGCCTCTTTGTTTACCGGAATATAGATATAAGGAATTTATTCAAAAGGAATTGAAATAAAAACAGAAGATTTAGATAAAAACAGATTAAGGTATATGAATTATAGAGATTACTTACAGCAGGTGATTTATAAGATAATCAATCCTCTGATACATGGAATGATTAAAATAGGAATTACTCCCAACTTTATCACTACTACCGGGTTCATTCTGAATGTAGTGGCGGCAGGAATGTTTGTCTATGCCGGTATCTATGGCGGACAAGACGATTTGGCTATTATCGGATGGGCGGGAGGCGTTATCCTGTTTGCCGGATTGTTCGATATGATGGATGGCCGTGTGGCACGTCTGGGAAACATGAGTTCCAAGTTCGGTGCACTCTATGATTCGGTGCTCGACCGTTACAGTGAGTTGATGACTTTCTTCGGTATCTGCTATTATCTGTCGATGAAAGATTATTTCTTTTATGCGATTATCGCTTTTGTGGCCCTGATCGGCTCGTTGATGGTGAGCTATGTGCGTGCCCGTGCCGAAGGTCTGGGAATTGAATGCAAAGTAGGATTTATGCAACGTCCGGAACGTGTGGTGCTGACGAGTCTTGGTGCTTTGTTCTGTGGCGTATTTAAGGATATAACGGCTTTCGACCCGATGCTGATATTGATCGTGCCTTTGTCCTTTGTAGCCCTTTTCGCTAACATTACCGCTTTTGCGCGTGTAAGACATTGCTATAAAGTAATGATGGCGGACGAACGGAAGAATGCATAACTGAAAATATAAGTCGTGATGATACAAACAACTAAAATGCCATCGAAGAAAGAAACCTTGACGGTTCTTGTGATCATGGCTCTTTTTTTGCTGCTGACAACAGTCTTTATCGGACTTCGTTCCGAACACCTGCTGATAGCGGCACTCTATTTGATTTTATTCTTTGCCGGGCTGCCTACCCGGAAGCTGGCAGTAGCTCTTCTTCCCTTTGCCCTATTCGGTATTTCATATGACTGGATGCGCATTTGTCCTAACTACGAAGTGAATCCGATTGATGTAGAAGGACTTTATAATCTGGAGAAATCTCTGTTCGGAGTGATGGACAATGGGGTACTGGTGACTCCGTGTGAATTTTTTGCCGCGCATCATTGGGCGATGGCAGACGTCTTTGCAGGTATCTTCTATCTTTGTTGGGTTCCTGTTCCCATCCTGTTCGGGCTTTGCCTCTATTTCAAAAAAGAACGGAAGACGTATCTTCGCTTTGCGCTGGTCTTTTTATTTGTAAATCTGATCGGTTTTGCCGGTTATTATATCCATCCGGCTGCTCCGCCCTGGTATGCCATCAACTACGGTTTTGAACCGATACTGAATACTCCGGGCAATGTGGCAGGACTGGGCCGTTTCGACGAGATTTTCGGAGTGTCTGTCTTTGATTCCATTTATGGACGTAATGCGAATGTCTTTGCGGCGGTCCCCTCTCTCCATGCAGCTTATATGGTAGTTGCATTGGTGTATGCCATCATCGGCAAGTGCAGATGGTATGTGATTACTCTTTTTTCTATCATCATGGCGGGTATTTGGGGAACAGCTGTTTATTCATGCCATCACTACATCATTGACGTGTTGCTTGGAATTTCTTGCGCATTGACAGGCTGGTTGGTGTTCGAATACGGATTAATGAAAATCCGGGGATTCAGAAACTTCTTTGAACGATATTACCAGTATATTAAATAGTGAAGAATAAGTACCGCAATATATTCCTCGCATTCGGCATTGTTGCCGTCCTGATTATGATGTTCACTTTCGATATGGATTATCAGGAACTTTGGACGAATCTGAAACGTGCGGGAATATATTTGCCTTTGGTACTGATCTTGTGGCTATTGGTCTATCTGATTAATACAGTATCGTGGTATATCATCATCCGTAGCGGCGGCAAACCGGGATTCTCGTTTGCCCGTCTCTACAAATTCACCGTTACCGGCTTTGCTCTTAATTATGTGACTCCCGTCGGACTGATGGGAGGGGAGCCTTACCGCATCATGGAGCTGAAACCCTATATCGGTGTAGAAAGGGCGACCTCTTCTGTGATCCTTTACGTGATGATGCACATTTTTTCTCATTTTTGTTTCTGGCTGACTTCCGTACTGCTTTATATCTTCCTGTATCCGGTAGGATGGGGAATGGGGATTATATTGGGTGCTATTACAATCTTCTGCCTGCTGATAGCATTGTTGTTTATCAAAGGTTATCAGCACGGGATGGCAGTCGCTTTTGTCCGTTTGGGCAGCCGTCTTCCTTTTCTGAAAAAGAAGGTGATTCACTTTGCCGAAGTGCATCGGGAGCAATTGGAGAATATAGATCAACAGATTGCCCTTCTTCACCGGCAAAAGAAACAAACGTTTTATGCAGCCCTTTCCTTAGAGTACATGGCGCGTGTGGTCAGCTGTCTCGAAATATGGCTGATTCTTAATGTGCTGACAACCCATGTCAGCTTTGCCGACTGTTGCCTGATTGCCGCTTTTTCTTCATTATTGGCTAATCTTTTATTTTTCTTGCCGATGCAGCTGGGAGGTCGTGAAGGTGGTTTTGCCCTTGCTGTCGGTGGTCTTTCCCTTTCCGGAGCTTACGGAGTGTATGCCGCGTTGATTACCCGTGTACGCGAAATGGTTTGGATCGTTATCGGGCTTGCTCTTATGAAGGTAGGGAATAAGGTAAAAGAGTAGTGGTATCCGGAAAATATTACCCTAATTTTAATTGCGGATAGAACGGATTATTACATAAATTTATAACTTTGTGAGGCTTATATAAAGACTTACTAAAAGTACGACAATGAACAATTTTATCTTTTATAGTCCTACCGAATTTGTATTCGGGCGGGATACGGAAACTCAAACGGGAGCACTGGTACAGAAGTACGGTGCACGAAAAGTAATGATTGTCTATGGAGGCGGTTCGGTAGTGCGCAGCGGTCTGCTTGCCCGTGTGGAAGACTCCTTGCGGAAAGCAGGCATTCCTTATTGTATGCTGGGTGGAGTACAGCCTAATCCCATAGATACGAAAGTATATGAAGGTATCGACCTGTGCCGGAAAGAAAACGTTGACATGATGCTTGCGGTAGGAGGCGGTTCGGTGATTGATACAGCGAAAGCCATTGCTGCCGGAGTACCTTATGACGGTGACTTCTGGGATTTCTACATAGGAAAATCCATCGTGGCCAAAGCACTGAAGGTTGCTGTCGTGCTGACGATTCCCGCTGCCGGAAGTGAAGGTTCCGGCAATACCGTGATCACTAAAGTCGACGGATTGCAGAAATTAAGCCTGCGTGCGCCCGGCGTGCTGCGTCCTGTATTTGCGGTGATGAATCCTGAACTGACTTATACACTTCCTCCCTTCCAGACTGCCTGTGGCATTGCCGATATGATGGCGCACATTATGGAGCGTTACTTTACCAATACAAAAGAAGTAGAGATAGGCGACCGCCTGTGCGAAGGCACATTGCTTGCCATTATCAAAGAAGCGGCAACGGTGATGAAAGAACCCGAAAACTACGGTGCCCGTGCCAATCTGATGTGGTGTGGAACCATCGCCCATAACGGAACATGCGGGGTCGGTTGCGAAGAAGACTGGGCTTCCCATTTCCTCGAACATGAAATCAGTGCTATCTACAATGTTACTCATGGAGCCGGTCTGTCTGTGATCTTCCCTGCCTGGATGACATGGATGACAGAACACAATGTAGATAAAATAGCCCAATATGCTGTTCGTGTGTGGGGAGTGGAAGAGTCGGACGATAAAAAGAAAGTGGCACTTGAAGGGATTGCCCGCTTGAAAGCTTTCTTCAAATCGATTGGCTTACCTGTAACCTTCAAAGAACTGGGTATAGAAAATCCGGATATTGACCGCCTTGCAGATAGTCTGCATCGCAATAAAGGTGAATTTGTGGGTAACTATGTGAAGCTGACAAAGAAAGACAGTAAGGAGATCTACCGCCTGGCATTATAAAAAACGGTCATACGCCGGAATGATTATAGTTTTGGATAGTTCGTTCAAATAATTATCTTTGTATTTCAAATAAATACATATAATATTGGACACATGAAGAAATTAGTCTCAACTCTAATGATTCTGGCGATGCTCATTCCATCAGTCGGGGCGCAATCTACAGACATTTTTAAAAAGAAGAAGAAAAAGAAAGGAAAGACAGAGGAAGTAGCCAAAGTCAAAACCGATTCTGTTGCCAACAGGAAGAAAGATGCCTTGCAACCTTATGCAAGAGTAATTACCGGCAAGGCTAAAACGATGAATGGCTTCTTCAAAGTGCACAATGTAGAAGGCAGATATTATTTTGAAATTCCCGACTCGCTCTTCGGACGTGATGTACTGATAGTGAATCGGATCGTGAAGGCTCCCGTAGATATGCAAAAGCGCAAAGTCGGTTATCCGGGAGATCAGATCGGAGATGAAGTGATCCGTTTCGAAAAGGGAAATGGTGATAAACTGTTTGTTCGTGAAATCTCTTATATTGAACATTCTTCGGATACATTAGGATTGTATCAGGCAGTACTGAATTCTAATGTACAGCCCATTATAGCCACTTTTCCTCTGAAAACGGTCCGTAAAGAAGGCGAGACGAACAATTACGTCATAGATATGACTGACTATATCCGCAGGGATAACAAACTGTTTTCATTTGAAAGCCGTGCGAAAAACAATGCCGGAATAGGAGGTATGGTAGATGATGCCAGCTATATTGATACTCTGAAGGCATTTCCGCGTAATATCGAAGTCCGTACGGTACGTACTTTTCAGCGGAGAGCCTCATCACCTGCAGGAGCCGGAACATCCGTGTCTTCCGCTCCAAGTTCTCCGTTGACATACGAGCTGAACAGTTCTATGATGTTACTCCCCAAAGAACCGATGAAATCAAGACTGTATGATAGCAGAGTAGGTTACTTTGCTGTCAGCTACAAGGATTTTGACGAAAATCCTCAGGGGGTGGAGTATAAAGCGAAGATTACCCGCTGGCGTCTTGAGCCGAAAGACGAGGATATAGAAAAATACCTGAAGGGAGAACTGGTGGAACCAAAGAATCCGATTGTGATCTATATCGATCCGGCCACTCCCAAGAAGTGGGTACCTTACTTGATTCAAGGTGTCAATGACTGGCAGAAAGCTTTTGAAAAGGCCGGATTTAAGAATGCCATTATAGGCAAAGAAGCTCCGACAGACGATCCTGAATGGAGTTTGGAGGATGCGCGTCATTCCGCTATCGTATATAAACCTTCCGATATTCCAAATGCGAGCGGTCCTCATGTACACGACCCTCGCAGCGGTGAGATTCTGGAAACGCATATCAACTGGTATCACAATGTGATGAGCCTGTTGTACAACTGGTATATCGTGCAGGCTGGAGCTGTCGATCCGGGTGCACGCAAACCTCTGTTTGACGATGAATTGATGGGGCAGCTGATTCGTTTTGTATCTTCTCATGAAGTAGGCCATACGTTGGGACTGCGTCACAACTTCGGCTCTTCCAGCACGGTTCCTGTAGAAAAGCTACGAGACAAAGCATGGGTGGAAGCCAACGGTCATACTCCTTCTATCATGGATTATGCACGGTTTAATTATGTAGCGCAGCCCGAAGATAACATATCCCGTGCCGGAATCTTCCCCCGCATCGGTATGTACGATGAGTGGGCTATCGAATGGGGATATCGCTGGATGCCCGAATATAAGACGCCCGAAGCCGAAATCCCTCACATGAACAAGTGGATTATCAGTAAACTACAAGAGGATAAACGTTACACTTTTGGTACGGAAAGTGACCGGAACGATCCTCGTAATCAGAATGAGGATTTGGGTGACGATGCTGTATTGGCGAGCACTTATGGTATCAAAAATCTGAAACGCATCATGCCTGAAATTATGAACTGGACTTACGAACCGAACGAAGGCTACGCTAAAGCATCCAGTCTGTATCAGAATATAGTGGGGCAGTTTAATCTGTATATGCGTCATGTAGCGACGAATGTGGGTGGTATTTATAGTACCCCGGTTTCCGTAGAGCAGACTGACGTCAAAGCAATGGAATATGTACCCAAAGATATTCAGAGAAAAGCAGTTATCTTTTTGAATAAGGAACTGTTTAATACTCCCAACTGGTTGCTGGATAAGAAGCTTGCCGAAAGAGCCAGAATCAACACTTACAATGCTGTATTCCGTGTACAGAGCAGCATTCTGAAGCAACTCTTAAGCAAGAACACGTTGGATAAAATGACAAACGATGAATTCTTGAACGGTACAAAGGCATATACAGCCAATAACCTGTTTACTGACTTGAAGAAAGGTATCTGGAGCGATCTGCAAGGCGGTAAGAGACCGGATTATGCCCAGCGTAATTTGCAGAAAGTTTATGTCAACGCTTTGATCTCGATGATTGATAAGCCGAAAGGTAACTCTTCATCGCTTCTGGGTATGATGACGAGTGTTTTATCCTCGTCTGATTCTCCTTCCGAAGCACCGACAATTGCCCGTGGACAGTTGCTCGAATTAAGGAGGTCATTGGCAAGTGCGGCAAGTGCTTCTACGGGGATTGTCCGGAGTCACTATCTGAACTTGCAGGCACTGATTGATGCAGCTTTTGATGCACGATAAGGTATAGTTTAAATGAAAGGTTGACATTGAGGTCAACCTTTCATTTAAACTATAATTTCCCAGTATCCGTTTTTGTTTGATCCAACTCGCTGAATCATTCCTTTTTGCTTTAATGATGTGATCAAACGTTCGCTATGCCTCAGACTGATACCTAGAAGTCCGGCGATTTCTTTGGCGGTGATTTGATTGTTTTTTCTCAAAAGTTCCAGAACTTTTTGTTCGTTTATACCGACATTTATACCGACATCCTTTGTCGCTTTCATTGTTACTATAGAATCGCCTTGCCGTTTCTTTAGTGTTTCGTATATTTCTTGTAGCATGAAGTCAATGAATATACCACTATTTACAGCATCAGTACTTCGGTTTATAGCATTATAATAGGCTTGTTGATTGGCGAATACCATATTCTCTACCGGTAAGTGTTCGAATACAGGATGGAGTTTGCCTAATATCAGCGATTGCCATAAACGTCCTATTCTCCCGTTTCCATCACTGAATGGATGAATAAATTCAAACTCATAATGAAAAACACAGCTTTTTATTAATAAATGATCATCCGACTTTCGTAACCATTCAAACAAATCTTTGATAAGATAAGGAACGCGGTCGGCAGGAGGCGCCATGTGGATCAACTGTGTGCCTGCGAATACTCCGACACCTCCTTGACGAAAGTGTCCTGTATTGTCTACCAGTGCTTCCGTCATTATTTTATGTGCTATCAGTAAGTCGTCTACCGAGTAGGGATCGAAAGTGTGATATGAATTGTAGGTTTTGATGGCGTTTCGTACCTCCTGTATTTCACGGATGGGAGCTACTATATGCTTCCCGTCAAGGATATCTGTAATTTGACTTTCAGATAGGGTATTTCCTTCAATAGCCAGTGAACCTTGAATGGTCTTAATTCGGTTGATTTTTCGCAATAGCAAGGCATCTTCCTGCTCCATACGGATGGCATATCGTTCTACCAATGCGGAGATATCCGCTATTAAGTGAATGGTGCGGGGAGATATGGTGAAAGGCGGAGTATACATGCTAAAATATAAAAGTTTCTAGGTTTATTACTTTCTACAAAGATAGCATTAATTTCCTTCAGAGGAGATATCCCGACAATCTATTTTATAAATGTAGAAACTCCAACTGCTCCGACTTCGTTTGGTCGGGCAATTGGAGTTTTCTTGTTTATAAGCTATTCAATTGAAGCTTTACTTGATTTCTGCCTCATGCTTTCCAGTTATTTTCCGCATCGAAGCAAGGGCAAGCTTTCACCCATTCTTCCGGCTCTGTCTCCCCATTCTCATTCCGGTCGGGACTAAGGTCACGGTGACCGCATACGCGGCATCCCGGATAATCCTTCAATAAAGTAAGAATCAGTACCCGCAGTGAATGTTTCTGCCATTCGGTCCGGGTATCTTTGGGGCGACCTTTGCTGTCGAGCCCGCCTTCATAGCAGATACCGATACTTTCTCTGTTGAAACCTTTGGCGTGGGCACCGACCTTTTCTATCGGTCGGGTAGACTTTATATCCCCGTTTTTGCGGATATAAAAATGATAACCCGCTCCGTTGAATCCGCGTCGGCGATGGCAGACGTCCAGGTCATATTCCGTGAAATCCTTGTCTTCGCGTGTGGCGGAGCAGTGAATTACGATTAAGTTGATCGTTCTCATGATTGTCCGGCATTATGCTTCAGAGATGGATGCTTCGCTTTGAGTACGTTGTATGCACTCTTTGTTTATGCACTGTAATGCGGCAGCCTGTGTCAGTTGCTCTCTCAGCGAAAAGATTTCGGCGTGCATCTCTTTCATTCTCGCACTAAGGTCGAAATAATCTTTCAGTACCTTTTCCAGCTGCTCCATCAGGAAGGTATACTGGTCTTTCACCAGCTCGCTGAATTCTTTGACGTTTTGCGCCATCGCTTTACGCTTTTTACGATTACCCAGAAAAGGGAGGATAGTCATAATAATCTCGATAATTTTATCTAGCATTTTTTAAATGGATAATTGATAATGGGGGTGAGTTATATGTTAAGGTTGGTTCGATATGGTATCTCCTGTTAAACTGTCGGGTCCGGAGCTTCCTCTTCGCCTCCAGTATTTCCTCCTCCTCCTCCGGCATTTTCGCCTTCCGTGTCACCTTTGCTTGCCAGTACGAATTCCACGTTGTTTTCACTTCGTGTACTGGTGTGGCTTGCGTTCACCAGATGCAATGCTTTATCCGCTACAAACCGGACATTCACCCTGCGGATGCTTCGGACCGTGCAATCTTTTTCCTTCTCTGTCCCCTCGCTGCATAGTGTGATGTGAAATGTTCCCAAACCGTCGATCTTCACTTTGTCGCCTTGTGTGAGTGACAGGCGGAGCTGCTCTACAAAAGCTTCGATGGCATGTTTTACATCTCCTGCTGTGAGTGAAGAGTTGGCTTCGATGGCATCTGCCAGTTTTTCGACGTCCATCACTCTGACTGTTCCCGATTTCTGGCGTACGTAATACAGCATCGGAGAATTCTCTTGACTCATGTACTTTCTACGCTGATAGCGTTCTACTGAAACATTCATAATTTTAAAAAGTTAAGGTTTAAGTAATAATAATTTTGTTTCTCTATGACATTGCAAATATACGAAATATAAGAGGCAAAGTCAAGCATTATGCTCTTTATTTTACTGCAAATATGGAATAAAATCGGAAAATATTTAATCTTATATTATGTAATATAATATTGTAGTTATGGTTCCGGGATTTTTTTTATTTTGCTTGTTTCAGCAATACTTCCAGTGGTGGTGTATAGTCCGTAATTTTCGTTAGAGAAGGGTTGTGGCTGAAGTATGCGTTCCCTGTCTCTCCATTGCGTTGTTTGGCTACGATGACTACTCCCAGCCCTTCGGTCGGATAACCGCTTTCGCGGTCGGTAGTGATTCGTGCCAGTGCAGGGCGGTAGAGTAGCATCACTACATCAGCATCTTGCTCGATGGCGCCGCTTTCACGCAGATGGAATAGTTCCGGCCGACCACCGGGACGGCCTTCCGATTCGCGGTTTAGCTGGCAAAGTAATACGACGGGAACGTTCAGTTCCTTGGAGATCAATTTAGCCTTGCGGGTGGCTTGTGCCACTTCCTGTTCACGGTTGCGGTTCTTCTGTCCGGTGCTCATGTCGCAAAGTTGCAGGTAGTCGATGATGATCAGATCGCATGTACCCTTGCTTTTAAGGAGCCGTGCGCTGGAGCGTACATGGTCCATGCTGGTCGAAGTGCTGTCGTCTACGTGTATCGGTAGTCGTGCCAGTTCTGCGGCGGTGGTGTGTGCTTCCGCCACTTCGTGCGGGTTAGGGATGCCTGTGCGCCAGCGGTAAGGGTTGATGTCGCCGGCGGACAACAGCCAGCGGTCGGCAAGGCGTTCTCCTTGCATCTCAAGGCTGTAGACAGTGACGGCATGTCCCTGCATGGCAGCCTGCCGCGCCAGATGGAGGGCGAAGGCGGTTTTCCCGACCGAGGGACGTGCGGCGATGACGGTGAGTTCTCCGTTTTGCAGTCCGGATGTCATGTGGTTCAGGTCTGTCAGGCCGGTAGGGATGCCGGTGATTCCGTTCACGCTTTTGGCGATACGCTGTTCGGCTTCTTTCATCGTGTCGGTCATCAGTGCGTCCATGTCGCGCATGTGGTCGTTGTGTCCGAATTCACCTTCCAGGCGGTCGAGCAGGTTGTGTGCGTCTATCAGTGTGTCGGCTATGTCCATTGTTTCGTCCAGAGAGCAGGCGAGGAGTTTGTTGAGTCCCAGTATCATTTCTCGCCGCAGATATTTCTCGTGTACGATCTGCATGTGATATTCGATATGCGCCGAGGTGGCTACTTTGCTGCTCAGTTGCGTGATGCCGAATGCTCCTCCGGCTTCTTCCAGCTTGCCCCGGTGGGCAAGTTCTTCTTTGACGGTGAGGATGTCGATCTTCATTCCTGCCCGGTACATGGCAAGCAGGGCGGCGTAGATCACTTGGTGGCTCGTGGTGTAGAACATTTCCGGGCGCAGTGTGTCGGCTGCGAGCGGCATGGCTTCCTGTTCTATCAGGCAGGCCCCCAGGATGGCTTCTTCTATCTCCGGGGCCTGTGGGGAAACTCTGTTGTCAGTATTCATTCAGAAAGGCTTTATTGGATAAATAACTGCAGGCATGTAGGATGAATTTCACGTTTGTCTGATGATAATAATACTCTTCGATGTTGTCGATGGCGAGTTGCTGTTCTTTTTCGCTCAGCTTTTTCCAGATACGCTGCGCTTTGGCGATGTTCTCTTTGGGAAGCTGCAGGATGTTGTGGAAGTCGTCCCAGAAGAGGCGGAACTTTTCGTCGCTGGTTTTTCGGGCGTTTTCTTTTTTCTCGCCGACGAGTGCCGAAATGTTTGTCCAGTTTTCGTAGTTGACCACTCGGATATGCAGGGCGGTGGTGTCGTTGTGAGGAATGATTTCGATGATTCCGTTTGTTTTCAGTTGTTGTATGAAGCGGTAAGTTCTGCTCGTTGGCCAGTGGAAAATGGCGCTCCAGCTGCGGTAGCTGTGCAGGCTTTCACCTCTTTTGCACACGATGGTGTGTTTTTGGCGGTCGGTGAGTTTTGTTTCCGAGTAGTTGACTTTTATAAGAAGTTTCAGGAAAGCTTCTATTTCTCCTTCGTGTGGGCTGCAGCCTGTAAGTTGCTCTTTCAGCAGAGCTTTTGGGATGATGATGTAGCCATATCCGATGGCCTGGCAATTCATTTTTTGCATATGATATTCTGTTTTTTAAATTTTGTCCAAAAGTAGGTTGATTGCTGTTCGAATCCTAAACGGATGTACGTGCTTGGACGTGTTGGGATGTAATATTCCTCGTGGTGACGTAAATAGCTGCTTTTGGCGCGTGTTGTTTTTTTGTGCGGTATACGTTGGAGGAAGATCGTGAAACAGAGGCTTCGTCTGATGCAAACAGAGCCTCTGTTTATAGTAAACGAAGCCTCTGTCCGGTCATTTTGGAGCCTCTGTTTGAGGGTGAAAAAAGGGCATTTTTGTGGAACGCACAGCGGAACACTCTAAGGAGTGAGGTAATCTTCTGACATTTAATGAATTATGTCTGTTGAGAAAAATGTGTTGAAACGCAGGGCGGAACCATAATAAGGGATAACTAATAAATTATATATTTAAAAATATATAGTTCGATTTTCACTTTTTTGGGCGTTTAAACTCGTTTGTTGTCCGACTCGTTTGCCTGGTTTTCCGACAGTGAAATGATGGGTGGTCCCCAGTACGCCCAAATGATTTGCTGCATCTTCGGACTTAGCAAAGTCGTGTGTTCGGTGTAGCTTGCTGCGGTGAGCTCTGCTTTGAGCTGCAAGTTGGCGTCTATTGTGTCGCGCATTCTTTTTCTGGCTGCATTGCAGTCCGGATGTCCTTGAAAGTATTCCGTAGCTAATTGGGTAAAATGTTTAAATCCCTTGATGATGTAATCTTTGGATACTTCTTTTTCTACTTTTATCATATTCTTATATTTAGTTTTTATAAACCGCTATTTGTGGCTTATTTTCTGCAAAGTTATGAAAAATAAATTAATTGAATAGTATAAAATTATTTAGTTTTATTTTCGTTTTTAATATCTGTAAATTTATATGTATATGCTTGCTTTATAAAATTTGTAATTAGAACTATTTGTTAATTATAATAACTGTTTATTCGCAGCGAAAACTTTGTGCGAAAAAACATACCGGTTTCTTTTTTTGTTGTTTTACTTTCGGAGGTATGGTCAAATCCGCTGATTGGATAACCTGCCGATGAATGAATATATGTCTGTAGGGTATTTGGGAGAGATGCTAAAATATTCCTATATTTATCGTGTAATTTAATTAATAGTAAGTAAAATGTTGAAAGTAGTAGCATTTATGAAGCAAGTAGCGGTGGGGCTACAGATGGAGGGAAACTTTGGTACTGCACACGTTTATCGCAGCAGTCTCAATGCCATTATTGCTTATCATGGGAAAAGGGATTTTGCATTTGATGAAGTAACCCCTGAATGGTTGAAGGGCTTCGAGATTTACCTTCGTAGCCGTGGATGTAGCTGGAACACTGTTTCCACTTATTTACGCACGTTTCGTGCGGTCTATAATCGTGCGGTGGATGGTCGCATGGCTTCTTATGTACCCAATCTGTTTCGTTCTGTCTATACGGGTACCCGTGCGGATCACAAGCGTGCCTTGTGTGATGAAGATATGAAAAAGGTGTTCGCTGGGGTGTCTTCGTCTTCTGTCGTGCCTGCCGGCATGCGGCGCTCACAGGAATTGTTCATCCTGATGTTTTTGCTTCGCGGTCTTCCTTTTGTCGATCTTGCCTATTTGCGTAAAAGTGATTTGCGTGATCATGTGATAACTTACCGCAGGCGTAAGACGGGTCGTTCTCTGTCGGTTACTGTGACTCCGGAAGCGATGGCAATCCTGAAGAAGTATATAAGTCGTGACGACACATCTCCTTATTTATTTCCTCTGTTGAAAAGTGGTGAGGGGACGAAGGAAGCATATCGCGAATATCAATCGGCATTACGCAGCTTCAATCAGCAACTCATGCTTCTGGGCGAATGGCTGGCGCTGAACGACAGACTCAGCTCGTACACTGCCCGTCACACTTGGGCGACGACCGCCTATCATTGCGAAATTCATCCGGGTATTATCTCCGAGGCGATGGGGCATTCCTCCATCACTGTGACGGAGACGTATCTGAAACCTTTCCGTAGTAGGAAAATTGATGAAGCCAACACACAAATAATCAGTTATGTAAAGCATTCGGTGATAGGAATATCTGCCTGATAGCTAGTCCGTTACTTTGTAGGTAACGGAGCTAAATAGCGTTGCAAAGATGGAGATATTTTGGAAAACATGCAAACAAAAAAGATATTTTTTCTGATAAACTACTAAAAAAAGAGAAATAACACGATAAAACAGCGATTTTCTTAGTATTAGAGTGTTTCACCCTTCTAATTTAGATAAAAGAATTTCCTCCCCTCTGCCTCTTCTCAGAAGCAGGGGTAAAGATGTTTCATTACCAATTCAGACATTTTCCGGTATTGACTACCCTTTTGGGGCAGGTACAAAGGTTTTCCCGTTACCTACAAAGTAACGGGTAAAGTGTGCATAGACTATATACTTCAGAGTATATTGTATAAGGCAAATGTAGGTGAAATAATTTAAGAAAAGGAGGTTATGCAAGGAATGAAAGGAGTAAAACATGGGATTTATGGGAATTGATAATCCAAAACAAGAACTATATTTTTATTATTTTTTTAATTTATAAATTAAAAGTTTTTTTATCATGAACAAAAAGTATTTAAGTGCAATCCTGTTTGGAACGCTGTTGGCGGCTTCAACAGGTACATTTACTTCTTGTAAAGACTACGATGACGACATCAAGGCGTTACAAGAACAAATCGACAAAAACGGAACTACCGTTGGCACTCTACAAGAACAGTTGACTGCTCAGCTGACTGCCTTGCAGGCTGCTTTGCAGACAGCCCAGTCTACTGCTGACGCTGCCAAGGCCGACGCTGCCAAAGCCCAGGCCGCTGCCGATGCTGCCAAAGCTGCCGGTGACGCTGCCGCTGCCGAAGCTGCCCAAGCCAAAGTTTTAGCAGAAGCGGCAAAACAGGCCGCTGCCGACGCCGAAGCTAAAGCGCTTGCTAAAATCACGGAAGAAGTAACTGCGATGAAAGAGTATGTAGACTCTTCTATCGCTGAAATCAACGCGACCAAGGCTGACAAGAAAGACCTGGAAGCCGCTATTGTGCAATTCAATGAAGACATTGAGGGTGTCATTCAGTTGCTCGGTGGTAGGATTGACGGTGTTCAAGCCGAATTAAGTACACTGACAGGCACTGTAGACGGTCTTAAGGGGGATGTGGTCACCAACGCGAACAATATCCAGACCGCTCAAGACGCTATCAAGACTTTGATTGCTGCGGACGAGAACCTTCAACTTCAGTTGGATGCCTTGAAAGCTTATGATAAGGAATTGAAAGGCATGATAGACGCCAACAAGATAGAAGCTGACGAAGCTCTTGCGCAAGCTATTAAGAAAGCTGAGGATGAACTGAAAGCCGCTCAGGAAGCAAACCAAAAATTGTGGGATGCGCAGACAGAGGAAAACAGTGCATTGCGCGGACTGATAGGTGACAATGCAAAGGATATTAAGGACTTGCAAGGTGATTTGGTGCAAACTAATAAGGACCTCAAAGATCTGGGAGATAGAATCGATGGCGAGCTGGATAAAATCAAAGCAGATATGGGTAAACTTGGAGAAAGAATTACTACTCTGGATACCACTCTTAGAACTCTCATCTCTACAGAAATCAGCAACTTGCATGTATTGATCGTCGCTCGCTTGAGCAGCATCGCGTTTGCTCCGGATTATATTGTAGACGGTGTGGAAGCTGTTAAATTCAGTTCTTTGCAGTATAGCGCAATGAGCCCGAATGAAAATGCTTCACTTCCTATCGTGACTAAGTATGCTTACTCTGTAGGTGCTCCTGCAATTGCCAGCTACCATTTCAATCCGAAGAGCTTTAATTTGGGAAATGCTACTTATAGCTATCTTGACCGTGCTGTAACTATTATTGAAACTGGAACTCGCGCGGCAGGCAGCAATTTGGTAGATATCATCGGGCAACCGATCAAGAATACCGCTACAGGAACTGTTGACTTTACACTTCGTCGTAAGCATGCCAATGTCAGACCGGCAGAAGATAAAACAAACATGATTGCTTTGCAGGCAACTATGACCGGTGATCCTGCCCAGAAGGATGCAGACCCCGTAATTACTTCTCCATATGTAGCTGTATATGACGATCTGATCACTCCTGAAGACATCTTTATTGCCGACGGAGCGACTTTGGCAACTGGAAACACTGCTCATTTCGCAGCAACGTTCAGTGCATGTAAGACTACACTCGTTCGTTACGAAATGGCATATGACAAAGTGTTTGACTTGAAGTCATTGGTAGCTACTTGTCTTGTGAAGGACGGTTCACATGAAGCGTTCCCTGTTGAAGATTATGAATTGTCATACCGCTTTGCTGTAGCATCTTCTGAGTATAATGTACAAAGTGGCTCTACTATAACTAATCAGCAGAAAGACTTGGTATGTACAGATGCTGAGAAGGGTACTTTCGAGGCGATTGCTGATAATGGACATAACCCGGAATTTGTAGGACGTACTCCTATTTTCAAGGTTGAGTTGGTAGACAAGGCCGGTAATGTAGTTCGTCGCGGCTTCGTGAAAGTTGAAATCGTAGCAGAGAAGACTCCTGATATGGCCGTGACTATAGAAGGTACTGAAACTTATGGCTGTGCAAATACGCAATCTAAACTGTATAAATTCGAAGAGGATTATCTGCGTGATAATATCTATCGTTTGATGAACAAGGGTGACGGTTCTGAACAAGGTATGAGTCATGAGGAATTCTGGAATACGTATGAATACCTAGAAACCTCAGTTCTTAAGAATGGTGTTGCTCTTCCGGGTATTGATGCACCGAGACTGATTGACGGTGTAGCAACTGACGGCAAAGCTACTAAGATTGTAACTTGGCGATTCGCTCATGGACAGGTTGGAAATGTAGGTATAACTGGAGCTAACTTGTATGCTACTTTGACACTCCGCAATAAGGTTTCTTCTAATAAATATCCGAAATACATTCATTTCCATTTCGCAGTGAAAGTTAATTTGCCTGTCATTGCTTTGGATACGGAAAAGACAAAGGTAAATGATGCCTTCTGGGATAAGGATGCTGACGGTAAGTATATCGCGTTCAGAGTAAATGCCAAAAGACCGGGTGCTATCACTTCACCGGCTTCGGAATGTACAATCTCACAAGATATAACGAAAGCTTATGTTGATGGTACTTATACAGTTAATATACCGACTGGAGTATGCACTGAAAGTACGTACGAAATTGAATCAACTTATAGCAACGGTGTCAAAACAGCAAACGTTCTTACCGGTGTTCAGTTGAATGGAACGACCATTTCTTTGAACAAGAGTAATACTGCAGTTAAGGCAGCGTTGAATAGCGAAAAGGGATTGCAAGCTGTTATTATTCACAAGTATATGATTGAGAGTGGTGATACGTATATCGTGAACAGATTTAAGGTAACATTTATCCGTCCTGTCACTTTCACTATGCCTGATGGTATCACTGTAAAAGACGGTGCGACAGGTGGTGATGAAGTCAGCTTCCAGCACGATGGTTTGTTGACAGACTGGAGAGGTTACGCGATCACACATCCTGTTTGGGAATCGGTTGTAAAGACACACGGTAGGTGGAAAACAATTTGCGTGCCAGAGTACACTTATGTTGACGGACATTATAATAAGACAAAGGATGCTGAATTTAATCTTGAAACAGAGACAGTTACATTTACTACAGGAACTGACTTGAAGATGTATACCGGTCGAGAAAGTTATGCAGTTCAAGAATATAGGCTAATAACTGCCGCCGACGGCACACAATATTGGGGTTGGATGACTATGGATTATAATAAGGTGTTTAATGTAACAGATGTGAAGATAAGTAAAGACGCTGTTCGTGTTGAACTTGCATTGCAAGCTGAGCGGTATGCTGCTAGTCAAGCTGTGCAGACCCGATGTGTGTCTAACGATGATGTTACTTACAACGAACACGTTATTACTGCATCAAGTGAAGTTTCCTTTACTAATATCACGGGCGTTAATTACGTGCCTGCTGTATATGAATATGTACCGGCTACAGAAGTGGAAATCAGTCATGAACATTCTCCAAAACCTCATTACGCAGGTACAGTGAACGGACAAACTTCCGGTTGCTGGGAATGGCATCAATGGGAGCACGATCACGAAGTTCTGGTTCCGGGTCAATTCTGGGATTATTACGGAGAGATCAAGAATGTCGTGCTTGATATAAATAATGTTAGCACAAGCTTGGAATACAACAATCATAAGTTGCCTGATGATGCAGTGCTGACACAAGGAGCTACTAACACTGTGAAGTATGAAAATGCTGAATCGAATATTGGCTATTCATATACCATCACTATCCCTGCTTCTATAGAATATGGCTGGGGTATCCTTAAGACAGACTTGATTCTTACGGCTGAGCCGGCAGGCAACAACAAGTAAGAAATCTAAGATAGTAATAAACTTTTAGACATGCTACAATCGAAAGGGTGCTCTGCTCAAAAGAGCACCCTTTTTATAACTACTTCCTGATAATGTGAGGGATGCAATGCAGATCATTCTGTGATAAAGACATTAAATACATAACATATGATGAAAATAAGAAATTTACTACTAGCCATACTGACTGTCAGTAGCACCTTGGCTTTCGCTCAAGAGCAGCGGATCAAGGAGGAGGGTAAAACCCTTTTTAATCCCCACTGGTTTATGCAAGTGCAAGTAGGAGCCGCTCATACGATAGGCGAAGCCAAATTTACCGATCTGATCTCTCCGGCAGCCGCCCTCAACGTGGGCTATAAGTTCGCTCCGGCATTCGGGGCGCGTATCGGTGTCAGCGGCTGGCAGGCTAGGGCGGGCTGGGTGACTCCCTCCCAATCTTATCAGTATAAATATCTTCAAGGCAACCTGGACCTGATGGCGGACCTCAGTGCTTTGTTCTGCGGCTTTAACCCCGACCGTGTATTCAATGGTTATCTTTTTGCCGGTGTAGGATTTAATCACGCTTTCGACAATGACGAAGCCAACGCGCTGGATACGCGTGCTTATGAAATGGAGTATCTGTGGCAGGACAGCCAGAACCTGGTAGCCGGACGTTTGGGCTTGGGCTGCGACCTTCGCCTGAATGACCGTCTGGCGATCAACATCGAAGGAAACGCCAATATCCTTTCCGATAAGTTCAATTCAAAGAAAGCGGGCAACTGCGACTGGCAATTTAACGTATTGGTGGGACTTAGCATCAAACTGGGCAAGAGTTATACCAAGACCGCTCCCGTTTATTACGAACCGGAGCCTGTAGTGGAACAGCCCAAAGCGGAACCTGTGGTAGAAAAGCCGCAGCCGAAACCTGCACCGGTGGTGACCGTCGAGCCGATGAAGCAAAGCGTCTTCTTCGCGCTGAATTCCGCAAAGATCCAGGATGACCAGCTTGCCAAAATAGAATCTTTGGTGAAGCATCTGGAAAAATATCCGACTGCCAAGGTAGCCGTCACCGGATACGCGGATAAGGAAACGGGTAACCCAGGCATCAATATGACCTTGTCAGAGAAGCGCGCGAACAACGTGGCGGACGTCTTGAAAGCGAAAGGCATTGCTGCGGACCGGATCGTGACTGACTTTAAAGGGGATACCGTACAACCGAACACGAATCCTACGGAAAATCGTGTCAGTATCTGCGTGGTAGAATAATGTTTGTATAAAGGCATAACCCTTTTTTAAGATATCTCATGTGCGGTGTTCCCCATTTTTCTTCGCTTTCCCGCGAAGAGCCTCACATGAGAATACCCCAAGGGAATCCGTGCTTGCGAAAGTATGTATTTCCGCAATGAACCCTTTCTTCACTTAATGTGAAGAAATAACAGGGGGTAGCAGTGGAAGAATTTGCTTGTGAAAGTGAATCTTTCCTGTCCCTCTAAAGAGGATGCCTCCCTTTCCCTAACGGCATCCTCTTTTTTCGTTTTTAAATTTCTTCTATAAAAACATACTATCCCCTTATTTTGTTATATTTATCGCGTCATTTAATAAATAATAAGTAAAATGTTAAAAGTAGTAGCATTTATGAAGCAAGTAGCAGTGGGGCTACAAATGGAGGGAAACTTTGGAACTGCTCACATTTATCGCAGCAGTCTCAATGCCATTATTGCTTATGGTGGGAAAAGGGATTTTGCTTTTCGTGAAGTAACTCCGGAATGGTTAAAAGGCTTCGAGATTCACCTTCGTAGCCGTGGTTGTAGTTGGAACACTGTTTCCACTTATTTGCGTACATTTCGTGCGGTTTACAATCGCGCGGTAGACAGGCGTATGGCACCTTATGTGCCGCATCTCTTTCGTTCGGTGTATACCGGGACACGTGCTGACCGCAAACGTGCGTTGTGCGAAGAAGACATGAAGAAGGTATTCACTAAATTACCACAGTCATCTACCGTGAGTCCTGCCATGCGTCGTGCGCAGGAATTGTTCGTTCTGATGTTCCTGCTCCGTGGTCTGCCTTTTGTCGATCTGGCTTATTTGCGTAAAAGCGATTTGCGTGATAATGTAATCACTTATCGACGGCGTAAAACAGGCCGGCCTTTGTCTGTGACTTTGACTTCGGAAGCGATGGCTATATTAAAGAGGTATATGGACCGTGATAGCTCCTCTCCTTATTTATTTCCGTTATTAAGCAGTCGGGAAGGAACAAAGGAGGCTTATCATGAATATCAGTTGGCTCTCCGTAACTTTAATAGGCAGTTGATGTTGCTTGGTGAAATGTTAGGACTGGGAGATAAACTAAGTTCGTATACAGCCCGCCATACATGGGCAACGACAGCTTACTATTGTGAAATTCATCCGGGCGTTATTTCTGAAGCTATGGGGCATTCGTCAATTACGGTGACCGAGACATATCTCAAACCTTTTCAGAATAAGAAAATAGATGAAGCCAATAAAAAAGTGGTAGATTTTATAAAGCGCTCAATGTCAGTAGCAATATGTTGAATTTAAGCCTGTTACTTCATAGGTAACG
>NZ_KV804459.1:0-332 GCF_001811315.1 Bacteroides sp. HMSC067B03
GAAAATACGCCTGCCAGTGACATTGCAAAATATATCAGATGGGCTGGCGGGCTGCTTGACCTGTCCTTTGCCACAATCCGGATCGAAGACGGTGTCAACGTGTTCTTTACTGCTGAAGAATGGAATTCCCTTAGTGCAAATAACCGTTCAAAATACTTGCGTATAGGTGTCCGTATCCGTGCGGATCGTCGCCAGTTCGTCATAGCGAAAAGCGACTGCACTGACGATATAGGCGGACGTACTTTCAAATGGGGGGCATACGGTACGGACATCCGTGGCGTTAAGAATTACGGGAACGGTAATCAAGGGCTTTATGAAACGGCAGACGGAAA
>NZ_KV804460.1:0-25205 GCF_001811315.1 Bacteroides sp. HMSC067B03
ATTAAAGAAAAGACGGCATCGCCGAGACGCTTACTGTTTTTATGTAGAAAACAATGAGAGATACCTTGCAAAAGAAGTATCTCTCATTACATATCACACTGATTATATGCCATTTATCTCATATAGAATGAGAGTATGAGACTAATATTTATTTTTTTATTTCTAGTATGCACTGCATTCAAGTTACAGATGCGATTTATTTATCCTGTTTTCTATATGCAGAAGGAATCTCGCCTTTAATAGACTTGAAGACTTTACTGAAATAACGCAAAGAAGAGAAGCCGACCACTTCGGAGATCTCAGTAATATTCATGGTGGTAGTAGTAAGCAACACGATTGACTGCTCAATACGCTGCTTGTTCACATAATCTACAATCCCCATACCGGTGATGGCTTTTACTTTGTTGAACAATAATGACCGGCTAATGCACATATTGGTGGCCAGAAATGCGACATCCAGTTCCGGATTACTCATGTTGTCTGCAATCAATGAATTTAATTTCAAAAGAAAAGTTTCATCCGCATTACTAAAGCTCACTTCTTTATGTGTCAGCAGTTTATCATCTTTGTATCTCGCCCGTATCTGTTCGCGCAATCTCAACTGATTATGAATCAATGCCAGCAAACCGTCTATCTCAAAAGGCTTCGGCAAGAAGGCATCTGCTCCGGTCTTATAGCCGGTATACATATTCTGAGAATTGTGATAAGCGGTCAGCAAAATAAAAGGGATATGACTGATATCCAAGTTAGTCTTCACTTCCCGGCAAAGCTCAAACCCATTCATACGGGGCATCATAACATCACTGATTATGATATCCGGCAATCGGTCCTTAATCTGTTCCAATCCTTCTTTACCATCCTTAGCGACATATACACGAACAAAGTAATGGCTCAGTGTTTCTTTCAGATAACTTCGCAGTTCGGGAGTATCTTCTACCACCATCACCGAATATTTCTTTAAGAAGGTATAATCAACCTGATCGGGTTCGTTCACTTCAACGCCTGCAGACGTTTCTGTAGAAACCGGTTCGAGTTGTCCACAGGCATCTGTGAATAATGGCAACTCAAAATAGAACACCGCTCCTTTTCCATCGGCATTCGAAGCACCTACTTTTCCCTTATGATGAGTAATAAGACTCTTTGCATAGGATAATCCGATACCACTTCCTCCTTTCTCATGTACCCCTTGATAGAAACTGGAGAAAAGAGAATCCGTATCCACCATATTCAGTCCCATCCCCTGATCCTTGACAGAGATCCGAACCCTGTCTTTTTCCGGCGACAAAGTGGTAATCAATGTAGTGGTCGTACCCGACTCACTAAACTTCAGCGCATTCATCAAGAAGTTGGACAGAACAAATTCACACTTGTTCTTATCGAAAGGAACGTCTTTTATCTCTTCGTCCAGCTCGTATTGCAGTTTAATGCCTTTCACGTGATATTCACCGACGAATTTATCTCCGACCGAACGTACCCACTCATTCAAAGGATGTGGCAGAATATGCAGCATATCTTTTCCTTCCTCCAACTTTCTCACATCCAGCACCATATCAATGATACTCTTCATCTGATAGGCCTGCTTATAAATCGGAACCAACAGCTTTTCCACATCTTTCTTGTCCGACTCCTGATTTATGATACGCTTCAATGGCGCACAAATCAGCGTAAGAGGAGTACGAAGCTCATGACTGATATTCGTCAGGAAATTAATCTTCTCCTCATACATCTTATTTTTCAGACGCATAATTTCCCGTTTCTGTTTGGCCTTCTTTTTACGGTAGAAGTAGTAGACAATGCTATATGCCACCAGCCCCAGCAATATATATAGCAGCATATAAAAGCAGCCTGTCTTCCACCAAGGCGGGGTAACAATGACATGGAGAATCTGCTGTTTCGTGCTCCATCCCCCATTGCGGGCATAATAAGAAGCGGTTATCGTATACTCGCCTATCGGCAAATAGTTAATGACCAGAGAATTCGAGTTGGAACTCGCCAGCTCCTGATGAAGGCCTTCAATATTGAAGCGGAAGAAATTCTTGCGGAATACATCACCTTCATTCAGCAAAACTTTCAATTGCAGGGAAGAGAAGTTCCAAGGAATCTGGATAGTCCTGGCCGTTGCATGTTGCTGCTCTTCGGATAATGAGACAGGAAGACCATTTAATAATACATCCAGCAATTCAACCGTATAATCCGAATCTGTATCAAAATGAACGGCAGAGTTTACAACCGTCATACCTGTGGTACCACCGACAAAAACATCTCCATTCTTGGCCAGAAGAGTAGCATGAAAAATATATTCATTGGGAAGGACACCGTCTACCTCATCCAGAGTGGCGAAGTTATGAGTATGGGAAGAATAAACAAATAAATGACGGCGCGTTCCGATCCAGATACGATACTGGTTATCAGCAACGACAGAGGCTACATCCTGAAACAGGCTTGTTTGTATCAGCTCACTCTTCCCGGTGCGTGGATCATAACGTAGCAGCCCTTCGGTAGAAGCCAGCCAGAAGACACCATCCTTATCCATAGAAGCATCATTAATAATATGCTGCCCCTGATAAATCGTCTTGAAAGTGCCTTCGGAAGAATCATACTCACATATATTTTTCAGATCGGAAAGATATGTTTTCGTTCCTACCGTAGCTATAATCAGCGGAGACTGCCGTTCATATTCTTTTCCCATAGTAGCCACTATATCGAACTTACGGGTAACGATATCATATATAAAAATATGCTGGGCACTAAAAAGAATCTTATTCTTCGTAATCCGCTGTATATTGACAGAAAATCCATTGATACAAGTCTGATCATTCATTTCCTTATCAATCAAGACAAAGGGGCGTATCTGTCCCGTCTGCTTATGAAAGATGAAAAGCCCTTTATTAAAAGAAAAAAACAGGAGCTCATCAGGAGTATACTCTACGATAGAAACAACTTTCTCATATTTGGTGGCAGGATAATGTTGGAAAGTTCCCGATGCCGGATCAAAACGATTGATACCGCCGCCATCAGTTCCCACCCAGATCATTCCGTCGTCATCCTGGAAAAAACTATTTATCGTCTGATTACTTAATCCATACAAATTGCCAAAAGGGACATTCTGATAAGAACAGGCATATACCCCCTTTATACCCACCAATCCTCTCCGGATACTGCCTGCCCACATATTATTGGCAGGGTCCAGATAGAGACGGTAGATCGTATTGGCTGGAAATGAATGGACATCATCCTGCTTTTGCTGAATATTGGTAAATGAAAAATCATCTAAAGAAATAATATTGATCCCGCCACCGTCGGTTGCCACCCAGAGTTTGTTTTCTCTTTCAGTGATGTCATGAATGACATCATATGTCAAAGGAGAATTGGATGCCGTAAAGTGCTTGATCTGCTTATCGTCTTGATAGCAATACAATCCGCTGCCATAAACGCTTACCCAAAGACGGTGATAAGAGTCCAGATAAATGCAGGTATAGTTTTTTTCTGTAAACGACTCTATTTTCTTCAGCTCATAAGTCCTCATATTGAAAGAGTATATGCCATGCCAGCGCGAATTGAGCAGAATATTCTCATCATCAAAACGTATCATTTGCCAAAAAGGCGTATAGTAAGCCGGATCTTGTGCATAATACAGAGGTTCGAGCTTGTTAGTGGCATAAGCATATTTATAGATCGCTCCCGACCCACTTAACAAGACACCGCCTTCAACCAACAGATAGGAAGCAACGTAGATCGGTTTGCCACCATTCGATAAGGTTCTAAAATTATCATTTTCTCTATCGTAAAGACAAATTCCTCCCATTGTAGCTACCCAGAGATTACACAAAGAGTCCTCAGCAATAAAAGTTATATTATTAGAAGGCAACGTCTTTTCGTCTCCCGGCTGATGCAGGTATTGTTTCAGATGGTCACGGTCATAACAATTCAAACCAGCCTCCGTACCAATCCAAAGATAACCTCTGTGGTCATTCAGAACACTCTGTACTTTCGACTGTGAAAGCCCCTCCCTTATTCCGAGTTGTTTATAATAGTAATAAGGAGACTGGCTCCAGATAGGCTGTGCAATTCCTATAAAGAAAGACAATAGATATATTTTAAATAGAATCTTATTCATACATAGCGCATAATACTGTATCGAGGTGTAAATATAGGAAATTCTATTTAAATAAAACTGTTTTATATTAAAATCTCCTGCTTTATGGAATATTTCCTCAATAATTCTTGCACATACAAAAGAAACACGAATTCAAGTAAAATCTTTTTTTTCCAAAAAAATATTAGATTCTCCTTATATTATAAGGTAGGGAGAATCTTTTTTTCTACTTTTGCCCCGAAATATCATGGTACAAGCCATCATAAAAGAAAGAATTATGCAAAAAAACCTTGTCATTGTCGAGTCTCCGGCAAAAGCAAAAACGATTGAAAAATTTCTCGGGAAAGATTTCAAAGTCCTTTCTAGTTACGGACATATACGCGATCTGAAGAAGAAAGAATTCAGCATCGACGTAGATAAGAATTTTAAACCCGCTTATGAAATTCCGGCAGACAAAAAGGCTTTGGTCAACACGCTGAAAGCAGAAGCGAAAGAGGCAGAAACCGTATGGCTCGCATCCGATGAGGACCGCGAGGGAGAAGCGATCGCCTGGCATCTGTATGAAGTATTAAAACTAAAACCGGAAAACACAAAACGAATCGTCTTTCACGAAATTACTAAAGGCGCTATTTTAAAAGCAATCGAACAACCACGCGATATCGACCTCAACCTCGTAAATGCGCAACAGGCACGACGGATTCTGGATAGAATTGTAGGTTTTGAGTTATCTCCCGTACTCTGGAGAAAAGTAAAGCCTTCTCTGTCGGCTGGTCGTGTACAGTCAGTAGCTGTCCGTCTGATTGTAGAACGTGAACGAGAGATTCATGCCTTCAAATCAGAAGCTGCTTACCGGGTGATAGCTGTATTTCTTGTCCCCGATACAGACGGCAAACTGGTAGAAATGAAAGCTGAACTATCCCGCCGTATCAAAACAAAAGAAGAAGCAAAAGCATTCCTGAACGCATGTCAGGGAGCGACTTTCACGATTGAAGATATAACTACCCGTCCGGTCAAGAAGACACCGCCGGCTCCGTTTACTACTTCCACCCTGCAACAGGAAGCAGCCCGCAAACTGGGATATACTGTAGCACAAACAATGATGATCGCACAGCGTTTGTACGAATCCGGATTCATCACTTATATGCGTACAGACTCCGTCAACCTGTCGGAATATGCAACAGCAAGTAGTAAGGATGCCATCATCCATATGATGGGTGAGCGTTATGTACATCCCCGTCACTTTGAAACAAAGACTAAGGGAGCACAGGAAGCGCACGAGGCAATTCGCCCGACTTACATGGAAAATCAATCCATCGATGGTACGGCACAGGAAAAGAAATTGTATGACCTGATCTGGAAACGCACCATTGCCTCGCAAATGGCAGATGCGGAACTGGAAAAGACTACTGCTACCATATCTATAAGTAAAAGCGGCGAAGTATTCACTGCTGTCGGTGAAGTTATCAAGTTTGATGGTTTCCTGCGTGTATATCGTGAATCTTATGACGACGAGAGTGAACAAGAGGATGAAAGCCGGCTGTTACCTCCTTTAAAGAAAGGGCAGAAACTGGAATATGGTCCGATTGTTGCCACCGAACGTTTCACCCAACGTCCACCGCGTTATACGGAAGCAAGCCTTGTGCGCAAACTGGAAGAATTGGGTATCGGTCGTCCTTCAACCTATGCGCCTACCATTTCTACTATTCAGCAACGTGAATATGTAGAGAAGGGCAACAAGGATGGCGAAGAACGTACATTCAATGTGCTGACGCTGAAAGACAGCCAGATCAAAGATGAAGATCATAGCGAAATTACAGGTGCGGAGAAGTCCAAACTCTTTCCTACAGATACCGGAACAGTAGTAAACGATTTCCTCACCGAATACTTCCCGGACATTCTGGATTATAACTTTACCGCCAGTGTAGAAAAGGAATTTGACGAGATTGCAGAAGGAGAAGTACAATGGACTTCTATCATGAAGACTTTCTATGATCAGTTCCACCCGTCAGTAGAAAAGACATTATCTATAAAGACAGAACATAAAGTTGGCGAACGTATTTTAGGAGAAGAACCCGGCACAGGAAAGACTGTTTCTGTAAAAATCGGTCGTTTCGGCCCTGTAGTACAAATCGGTACGGTAGATGATGAAGAAAAGCCACGTTTCGCACAAATGAAGAAAGGCCAGTCCATGGAAACAATTACATTGGAGGAAGCATTGGAACTGTTCAAGTTACCACGTACTATTGGTGAATATGAAGGAAAGACTGTCAGTGTAGGTATAGGTCGTTTTGGCCCTTATATCCAGCATAACAAAGTATATGTATCACTGCCGAAAACACTTGATCCGATGAAAGTTACTTTGGAAGAAGCAGAGCAACTGATTCTGGAAAAACGGGCAAAAGAAGCAGAACGGCACATCAAGAAGTTTGATGAAGAACCGGATATGGAGATTCTGAATGGCCGGTACGGACCTTACATTGCTTACAAAGGCAATAATTACAAGATTCCCAAAGATATTGTTCCGCAGGATTTGAGTCTGAAAAGCTGCCTGGAATTAGTCAGAATACAAGACGAAAAGGGTCCGAGCACTTCTTCCAAAGGCAAACGAACTGCCAAGAAGAAATAATATTTGCACCAAACCCTGATATCAAAAGTCCGGTAACCTATATCAACTGGTTACCGGACTTTCGTTGTATTTACAATGCAATATATTTCTTTCTAAACAAATTATTCTCAAACGCTTTGTTTTGATATATTAAATACATATATTTGCAGATCACAATCAAATTATCAGAACACAGTTATGCAAACAAACAAATTCAATTTTCTCCTTGTGGGGGTACTATGCGCACTCTCGTTAGTCGGTTGTATGGAAAAGGATTTATACGAAGCTCCAAAAGAAAAAACTGCAGATAACTATTTTGGCTTTACAACATCTTCCAGTTGCACAGTTGATTTAAATTATGGTTTAAATTATCAGGTTGTTTTTGAATTATATTCCGAAAATCCGTTGTCTGAAGATACGGATGGAAACATAATCAAAACTAAAGAAGAGCCTGTCTATCGTGGGGCTACCGATAAGAAAGGGATTTTCAATGATTTCATATCCATTCCGTCTTATCTTACAGAACTCTACCTCTATTCAGATTATCTGGGAACAGTCAGTCCGATTCAGCTGCAGATTGTGAACGGTAAAGTATCTTTTGACCAGAAAGCTTTTATACAAAGTAAAAGAAATGCCAAAAGTACAAGCAGAGGAGTAACAGAAAACGGCTATAAATACCCGGAAGGCTTTAAAGTTCTAGGCGACTGGAGTGTAATAGGATGTCCTACTTATCTTTCTTCCACTCCCACAGAGATAGATGGCCAACTCTTATATAATATCCGCGAAGTTTTCATTAAGCCGGGTGGAAGCGCAGCGATGGAAGATCATTATCCTGAATATATAGCTGATAATGTAAATATAGAAATCAATATCAAGAAACCTACAGAAATCGGGCTGGTTATGCTTAACAGTACAGGCACCAAGCAAAATACTGTGGGCTATTTTACCTATCCTACCAATCAAAAGCCGACTGAGGCAGACCAAATTACACCGATTATTGCCTATCCACGCATATCGACCGCCGTGTGCAATTCCAGCAGTACAGCAGGGAGCATGTATACCGGTGACAGAGTTGAGCTGAAATATTGGGATGGTACAAAGTTCGTGGACGAATTCCCTGCGGGAGTAAGTATAGCATGGTTTCTTATAGAATCTTCCTTTAATCAAAAGACCTCGGAGGTCCTCAACAACAAACGCACTTTCTATTCTATCCGCAACTTGAACAAGAGCAAAGAACACCGCACCATTGCTCTAAAGAACAAATCCGGGGAAGTTGTAGCGTTCGGAATGGAAGATGCAACCAACTTCGAACCAACAGATAATACCAGAAAAGGGAACTTTGGAGATGCTGTATTTTATCTTGATTTCTCAGATGGATCATCCATCGAAACTGGCGGGGTAGAAGAACTCCCCGATGCACCTATCGAGAACATACATACTTCCTATAAAGGTGTATTATCATTTGAAGATTTCTGGCCATCCAAAGGGGATTATGACATGAATGATATGATTGTCGAATACAAACGTGATATTCACAAAAGTATTCTAACCAATAAAGTTGAAAAGATTATAGACACATTTATACCTAAACATGATGGTGCAAACTGGCAGAATGGGTTTGGTTATCAGCTCACAGGTATATCAAATAGTGATATAAAAAAAATAACCATAGAATCCGGCGGAATAGTTTCACAGTTTATGGAAGGAAAGGATAGGGAACCAGGGCAGGACTATCCCACTATTATTCTTTTCGATAATCAAAAGACAGCTATCAACAAAACGTTTACCGTAACAATAGACGTCACTCAGGAAAAATTTACAGAAACCGCATTTATTCCTTTCTTTAACAACGATTATTGGGAAAAGACGTACAGCAAATTTAATATGAACCCTTTTATCATCATCTCTTCCGGCACAGGACGTGACAAAGAGGCACATATTGTAAAATTCCCTCCAACCAGTAAAATGAACTTCTCTTATTTCGGCACAGGCAGTGATGTATCCAAACCAGATGAAGGACTGTACTACGTAAATAGCGAGAATATGCCGACCGGGCTACAAATTAGCGGTGTCAGGGTAGGAACTAAGCGAAGTGCCGACTTTCTTGTACCAATAGAAAAGACAAGTATATTGGAAGCGTATCCTAAATTTGGAGCTTGGGCATCCAGCTTCGGTGCTTCGAATGGATATTGGTGGAAAGACCCTGATAATTCGAAAGTAATTACTCAATAATAAACTTTCAATAATCTTATCCAAGCAAAACAATGTAAAAGCATGTGACCCAAAAGACATAAATCTGGTCGAACAACAACTCAGAATAAGATACGGTAGCTGTTTCCGTTTCTCTCTTTCTGAGCAAGGGATGAGGTGAATAAAACATACGGGATTCCTTTAATATACCTATTAAAGAAACCCCGTAAAAGAGTATTTTGTTCAGAGCAGGTATTACATTCTGGAAGGAACCTCAATACCCAGCAAACTCATTCCCAAACGAACTACTTTGGCCACATTGGCAGACAAAGCAATACGGAATATTTTTACCGCCTCATTCTCTTCACGCAGAATACTATAGTCGTGGTAGAACTGGTTATATTCTTTCACCAGATCATACGTATAATTTGCGATAATAGACGGACTGTAGTCTTCTCCGGCCTGTTTTACAACTGCTGCAAAATCAGCCACCATCTGGATCAGTCCTTCCTCTTTCTCGCTCAGTTCGATACCGACAGGAATCTGTTCCGGTATCACAATACCGGACTCAGCAGCTTTACGAAGCACAGACTGAATACGGGCATACGTATATTGAATGAACGGTCCTGTATTACCATTGAAGTCAATAGACTCTTTCGGATTGAAAGTCATATTCTTGCGGGCGTCTACTTTAAGAATAAAGTATTTCAAAGCACCCAGACCAACAATACGGGCAATATCATCTGCCTCTTCCTGTGTCAGACCATCCAGTTTTCCCAATTCCTGCGAAGTTTCTTTGGCTGTTGACACCATCTCTTCCATCAGGTCGTCAGCATCAACCACTGTACCTTCACGAGATTTCATCTTACCTTCCGGCAGTTCCACCATACCATAAGAGAAATGTACAAGACCTTTTCCCCATTCAAAACCCAGTTTATCTAACAGGATAGAAAGTACTTGGAAATGATAATTCTGTTCGTTACCCACAACATAAATCATCTTATCAATCGGATAATCAGCAAAACGAAGTTTCGCCGTACCGATGTCCTGAGTCATATAAACAGATGTGCCGTCGCCGCGAAGAAGCAGTTTATGATCGAGCCCTTCAGCAGTCAGGTCAGCCCAAACAGACCCGTCCTCTTTTTTAAAGAAAAAGCCTTTTTCCAGTCCCTCCATCACTTTCTCTTTTCCTTCAAGATAAGTGTTGGATTCATAATATATCTTATCGAAGCTGACACCCATCTTTTGGTAAGTCTCATCAAATCCGGCATACACCCAACTGTTCATCATTTCCCATAAAGAACGTACTTCCGGATCGCCGGCTTCCCATTTCACCAACATTTCACGGGCTTCCTGCATCAACGGAGAAGCAGCTTCTGCTTCTTCTTTTGTCATGCCTTTTTCCATCAGTTCGGCAAGTTCCGCTTTATAATGCTTGTCAAAAGACACATAATAGTCGCCAACCAGATGGTCACCTTTCTTGCCTGTACTTTCAGGAGTTTCTCCATTTCCATATTTCTTCCATGCCAGCATGGATTTACAGATATGGATGCCACGGTCATTTACTATATTCGTCTTTACCACTCTGTTTCCGTTTGCAGCAACGATGTTAGCCAACGCATTTCCTAAAAGATTGTTACGCACATGCCCTAAATGAAGCGGCTTGTTGGTATTCGGTGAAGAGTACTCAATCATAACTAACGGAGAAGCCTCGGTAGCTTTTACCAAACCGTACTGTTCATCTGATTGAATCTCATTCAGCAACTCAATCCAGGTAGCCGACGCAATAGTCAGATTCAAAAAGCCTTTTATTACATTGAAAGCAGCTACAGCAGATTCATTTGCCTTCAGATATTCACCAATTTCCTGAGCTGTCTGTTCCGGTCCTTTTCTTGACATTTTCAGAAAAGGGAACACTACCAGCGTCAAATGTCCTTCAAATTCCTTCTTGGTTTTTTGCAACTGCACCATCTTCTCAGGGACTTCCTGACCGTAAAGTGCTTTTAGTCCGTTGATGACGGACGCTACAAGTTTATCTTCTATCTTCATAATCAAGTTGTTTCTTGCGCGCAAAGATACAAAAAAAGGAGACGTATCGCGCCTCCCTCTTCTAATTTCTTTCAACTATATGTTTATTCAACAGCTGCAGACAATTCAGCACCAGCTTTAAACTTAGCTACTTTCTTTGCAGGAATAGTAATAGCCGCCTTTGTAGAAGGATTAATACCAGTTCTTGCCGCTCTTTCACTTACAGAGAACGTTCCAAAACCAACCAAAGCTACCTTATCACCAGCTTTCATAGCGTTAGTAACTGAAGAAATGAAAGCATCAAGAGCTTTCTTCGCATCGGCTTTACTCATTTGAGCTTCAGCAGCCATTGCACTAATAAGTTCAGACTTATTCATGATACGTAAAATGATTAATTAATATATATGTTACACAAAAGATTTCCCATTACGACTTTACAAATATAGATGAACAAAACAATATATCAAATAAAAACATAAAAAAAACGCAGCAAATTATTGAAAAAGAGCTAATAGGGAAGCTTTTCCATGCTTTAAAACAGAATTTATTCGTACTTTTGCGTTCATTACTTAAATATTCAGAATATAAAATTATGCCAACTGTAACTAAAAACCTGATAATTATCAATGTACTAGTCTTTTTCGGGACACTTGTCGCTCAACGATACGGTATCGATCTGACTAATTATCTGGGATTACATTTTTTCCTCGCCAGTGACTTCAATCCGGCACAGCTTATCACTTATATGTTCATGCATGGCGGGTTCAGCCACATTTTTTTCAATATGTTTGCTGTTTTCATGTTTGGAACTGTTCTTGAACGGACCTGGGGACCGAAACGTTTCCTTTTTTATTATATCGTCTGTGGTATCGGCGCAGGACTTATCCAAGAAGGAGTGCAATACATTAAATATGTAGTGGACTACAGCCACTATTCACAGGTGGATATAGGAACAGGCATCATTCCCATGGGAGATTTTCTAAATATGCTGACTACCGTGGGCGCTTCGGGAGCTGTATATGCCATTTTGCTCGCATTCGGTATGTTGTTCCCCAACAACCAGCTATTCATCTTTCCGCTGCCTTTCCCTATCAAAGCCAAATACTTCGTTATCGGTTATGCTTTGATCGAACTGTATGCCGGCTTTGCTAATAATCCCGGAGATAATGTAGCCCACTTTGCCCACTTGGGAGGTATGATATTCGGATTTATCCTGATTATGTATTGGAGAAAAAAAAGTAGAAATAATGGGACATATTATAGCTGATTTAAAAGAAACATTCAGAAGAGGAAACACTTTCATCCGACTGATTTATATTAACGTAGGAATCTTCGTTATCGGTACGTTAATTAGTGTAGTATTGCAGTTGTTCAACCTTAGTGCAGCGGGGATATTCGATTTATTCGCCCTTCCGGCTTCCCTTCACCGGTTTATCATCCAGCCATGGTCATTACTTACCTACATGTTTATGCATGCAGGTTTCCTGCATATCTTGTTCAACATGCTCTGGCTATACTGGTTCGGAAGTTTGTTTCTCTATTTCTTCTCGGGAAAACACTTGCGGGGGGTATATGTATTAGGAGGTATCTGTGGAGGGTTGTTCTACATGGCAGCTTATAAGATATTCCCTTATTTTAGCGAGGTATTACCGCACGCTACATTGGTTGGTGCTTCTGCCTCCGTGCTTGCCATCGTAGCAGCTACCGCTTACAGAGAACCGAACTATCGGGTACAGCTTTTCCTTTTTGGCGCCGTTCGTTTAAAGTATCTGGCACTGATCGTTATCGGAACAGACTTACTCTTTATTACTTCCAATAATGCAGGAGGACATATCGCACACTTAGGCGGTGCACTTGCCGGACTCTGGTTTGCAGCCAGCCTGAGCAAAGGAAAAGATCTGACTTCCGGCATTAACTGGTTCATCGACGGCTTCGCTTCCCTGTTTCAGAAAAAGACATGGAAACGCAAACCCAAAATGAAAGTACACTATGGAAGCGATACAAGTCGCGAGAAAGATTATGATTATAATGCCCGTAAGAAAGCACAATCGGATGAGGTAGACCGTATTTTGGAGAAGCTGAAAAAATCCGGTTATGAAAGCCTGACGACGGAAGAGAAGAAGAGCTTGTTCGACGCAAGCAAAAGATAAAAGAATGGAACACATTGGCAAATTTGTCCTTTATTTGATATTAGCAATCAACGCCCTCTTTGTAGGGATGTTGATTTTGAGTGCCTATAGCCCATATCTCCAACCCAAAATACATCCGATAGCTTCCTGTCTGGGGCTTGCTTTCCCTATATTTCTGGCTATCAACCTATGCTTTGTTATCTTTTGGACCATCATCAGCTATCGCTATGCCTTACTGCCGATCATCGGGTTTCTGGTATGTATCCCGCAAATACGGACCTATATCCCCATTAATTCTACGGTAGAAACAATACCGGACGGCAGCATCAAGTTCTTGTCCTACAACGTTATGGGGTTTAACAATTTAGAAAAGAAGGACGGAAAAAATCCAATATTATCCTACCTTGCCGACAGCAAAGCTGATATCATCTGCCTTCAAGAGTACAATTCAACTGGAAACAAGAAATATCTGACAGCAGAAGACATTAGGAAAGCATTAAAGGCATATCCTTACCGCTCTATCCACAATCCGGAAAAAGGAGGCAGCCAGTTAGCTTGCTTCTCTAAGTTTCCCATACTTTCGGCACGTCCCATCCAATATGAAAGTACTTACAATGGATCAATGCAGTACACTCTGAAAGTAAATGAAGACACCATTACCCTCATAAACAACCATCTAGAATCCAACAAACTGACGAAAGAAGACAAGGTAATCTATGAGGATATGATAAAAGACCCGGACGCAAAGAAAGTAAAAACGGGGCTCCGACAATTAATAAAGAAACTGGCGGAAGCATCAGCCATCCGTTCTTCACAGGCGGATTCCGTAGCCAGCATCATTGCAAACAGCCAATATCCCACTATTATTGCCTGTGGCGACTTCAACGACGCTTCCATTTCGTACACCCATCGCATCCTTACACAACAACTGGATGACGCTTTCACACAATCCGGCAGGGGACTGGGTATCTCCTATAATCTGAATAAATTCTATTTCCGGATAGACAATATTCTGATCAGTCCCAATCTGAAAGCCTATAACTGTACCGTAGACCGTTCGATTAAAGATTCGGACCATTACCCGATCTGGTGCTATATAGGCAAGCAATAAAACAGAAAAAACTTTAATAAATACCATGATGATTAGAAAAACTTTAACCATTTTAGCAGCAAGTTGTATGATGTACTCCTGTGGAACAAAAACAGAAAGCAATCCTTTCTTCACTGAATTTCAAACAGAGTATGGTGTTCCTTCCTTCGATAAAATCAAACTGGAACATTACGAACCCGCCTTTTTGAAAGGTATTGAAGAACAGAACCAGAATATCCAGGCAATTATCGAAAGCCCGGAAGTACCTACCTTCGACAACACGATTGTAGCTTTGGACAACAGCGCACCCATTCTGGACCGTGTAAGTGCCATTTTCTTCAATATGACGGATGCGGAAACAACCGATGAACTGACCGAGCTCTCTATCAAAATGGCACCAGTCCTTTCCGAGCACGAAGATAACATCTCTCTGAATCAAGAACTTTTCAAACGTGTAAACGCTGTATACCAACAGAAAGATTCAATGAATCTGACCACAGAACAGAAACGTCTGCTGGATAAAACCTACAAAAGTTTCGTCCGTTCGGGAGCTAATTTAGATACAGAGAAACAGGCGCGTCTCCGCGAAATCAACAAAGAACTTTCTACCTTGGGTATTACATTCAGCAATAATGTTCTGAATGAAAACAATGCCTTCCAACTTTTCGTAGACAAAAAAGAAGATTTATCCGGATTGCCCGAATGGTTCTGCCAAAGTGCAGCCGAAGAGGCTAAAGCTGCCGGACAATCCGGAAAGTGGCTGTTCACCCTTCACAATGCCAGCCGCCTGCCGTTCCTGCAATACTCAGAGAATCGCCCGCTCCGCGAGAAAATGTATAAGGCATACATCAACCGTGGAAACAATAACGACAAGAATGACAATAAAGAAACCATCCGGAAGATTGTCTCCCTCCGTCTGGAAAAAGCTAACTTATTAGGTTTCAATAACTATGCCAACTTTGTACTGGACGAAACAATGGCAAAGAATGACAGCAATGTAATGAGTCTGCTGAATAACCTTTGGAGCTATGCCTTGCCGAAAGCGAAAGTCGAAGCCACAGAACTCCAACAGTTAATGGATAAAGAAGGCAAAGGCGAGAAATTGGAAGCATGGGACTGGTGGTATTACACCGAGAAACTTCGCAAGGAGAAATACAACCTCTCCGAAGAAGACACCAAGCCTTACTTCAAACTGGAAAATGTACGCGAAGGAGCTTTTGCAGTCGCCAACAAATTATATGGTATCACTCTGAGCAAACTGGAAGGTATCCCAACTTACCATCCGGATGTGGAAGTCTTCGAAGTGAAAGACGCCGACGGCTCCCAACTGGGTATTTTCTATGTTGACTATTTCCCCCGTTCCGGAAAAAGCGGCGGCGCATGGATGAGCAATTACCGCGAACAGCAGGGAACAACCCGCCCGTTGGTATGCAACGTATGCAGTTTCACCAAACCTGTCGGCGACACTCCTTCTTTGTTGACAATGGACGAAGTAGAGACCTTATTCCACGAGTTCGGTCATGCGCTGCATGGCTTGCTGACAAAGTGCGAATACAAAGGAACCTCCGGTACCAATGTTGTACGCGACTTTGTTGAACTTCCTTCTCAGATCAACGAACACTGGGCCACCGAACCGGAAGTACTGAAAATGTATGCGAAACATTATCAAACCGGCGAAGTAATCCCCAATGAAATCATCGAAAAGATTCTGAAACAGAAAACGTTCAACCAAGGATTCATGACTACCGAGTTACTGGCTGCCGCCATTCTCGACATGAACCTTCATATGATAACAGATGTAAATAATCTGGATATGCTCGCTTTCGAAAAAGAAGCGATGGACAAGCTCGGACTGATCCCCGAAATAGCCCCCCGTTACCGTGTCACATACTTCAATCATATCATTGGCGGATACGCTGCCGGATACTACAGTTACCTTTGGGCGAATGTACTTGACAATGATGCCTTTGAAGCGTTCAAAGAACATGGAATCTTTGATAAAAATACAGCCGACCTGTTCCGCTACAACGTATTGGAGAAGGGAGACAGCGAAGATCCGATGATACTTTATAAGAATTTCCGCGGTGCAGAACCGAGTCTGGAGCCGCTACTGAAAAACAGAGGAATGAAATAAAACGGCAAAAAAGCCCTTAAACATCAAATATTTGAGGGCTTATTACATATGAATGTGAAAAAAAAACTATATTTGCAGCCTTGTATGCGGCAAAAAGAACTTGTATACGACAGAATTTAACTGAAAATTAAATTAAAAAAGTAATCATCATAAATTAAAAGTAAAATGCAAAACAAAGGATTTGTAAAGGTTTTTGCGGTACTACTCACGCTGGTATGCGTGTTCTACCTCTCCTTCTCCTTCGTAACTCGCCATTACACAAATAAGGCGAAAGAGATTGCGAACGGTGACCCGAAAGTAGAACAAGACTACCTTGACTCTCTCTCCAATGAGAAAGTAATGCTGTGGAACTGGACGCTGAAAGATTGTCGTGAAATGGAGATCAGTTTAGGTTTGGACCTAAAAGGTGGTATGAATGTTATCCTTGAAGTTTCTGTGCCTGATGTTATCAGAGCATTGGCTGACAACAAGCCAGATGAGAATTTCAACAAAGCGTTGAATGAAGCTGCAAAGCAAGCTGTCAACAGCCAGGACGACATCATTACCTTGTTCGTCAGAGAATACCAGAAGACTGCTCCGGGCGCAAAACTTTCTGAACTCTTCGCAACACAACAGTTGAAAGATAAAGTTAACCAGAAATCATCAGATGCTGAAGTAGAAAAAGTATTGAGAGCAGAAGTTAAGGCTGCCGTTGAAAATTCATACAACGTGCTTCGTACCCGTATCGACCGCTTTGGTGTTGTTCAGCCGAACATCCAAAGCCTCGAAGATAAAATGGGCCGTATCATGGTGGAACTTCCGGGTATCAAGGAGCCGGAACGTGTGAGAAAACTTCTTCAAGGTTCGGCTAACCTCGAATTCTGGGAAACATATACTGCAAAAGAGATTCTTCCGGCTATGCAATCGGCTGACTCAAAATTGCGTGCTATCCTGTCACAGGAAACGGCTGCTGACTCTACAGCTACTAACACAACAGCAGACACAATCCCTGCAGCCAAACTGACAGAAGCTACTCCGGCCAAAAAAGCCGTAAGCGTTGCCGACAGTCTCGCAGCTACTCTGAAAGGAGATGCCAAAGACGAAAAAGCTGGAGCAAACATGGAAGAAATCAAAAAGCAATATCCGTTGCTGGCTATTCTTCAGTTGAATTCAAGCGGTCAGGGTCCAGTTATCGGCTATGCTAACTATAAGGATACTGCCGATATCAACAGATATCTGAGCATGCCCGAAATCCAGTCAGAACTTCCGAAGGATCTTCGTCTGAAATGGGGTGTTTCTCCTTCTGAATTCGATAAGAAAGGACAGACGTTTGAATTGTATGCTATCAAGTCTACCGAACGCAACGGCAAAGCTCCGTTGGAAGGTGACGTAGTAACAGATGCAAAAGACGAATTCGACCAATACAGCAAACCAGCTGTAAGCATGACAATGAACTCTGACGGTGCACGCCGCTGGGCACAGCTGACCAAGCAGAACATCGGTCGTTCTATCGCTATCGTTCTTGATAACTATGTATATTCTGCTCCGAACGTAAACTCTGAAATCACAGGCGGACGTTCGCAGATTACAGGTCACTTTACTCCGGAACAGGCAAAGGACTTAGCTAACGTATTGAAATCCGGAAAGATGCCGGCTCCGGCTCACATCGTACAGGAAGATATCGTAGGCCCGTCTCTGGGTCAGGAATCTATCAACGCAGGTATTTTCTCATTCGTTGTAGCTTTGATCTTGTTGATGATCTATATGTGTTCTATGTATGGTTTCATCCCGGGTATGGTTGCCAACTGCGCATTGTTCCTGAACTTCTTCTTCACGCTGGGTATCCTTTCATCCTTCCAGGCGGCACTGACCATGTCCGGTATTGCCGGTATGGTGTTGTCACTCGGTATGGCGGTGGATGCGAACGTACTTATCTATGAACGTACAAAAGAAGAGCTTCGGGCCGGCAAGGGTGTGAAGAAAGCATTGGCTGACGGTTATTCTAACGCCTTCTCTGCAATCTTCGACTCTAACTTGACATCTATTATCACCGGTATCATCCTGTTCAATTTCGGTACAGGTCCTATCCGTGGTTTCGCCACTACATTGATTATCGGTATCCTTGTATCCTTCTTTACTGCTGTGTTCATGACTCGTATTGTATACGAACACTTCATGAATAAAGACAAGTGGCTGAACCTGACATTTACTTCCAAGATTTCCAGAAACTTGCTGGTAAATACCCGTTTCGACTTCATGGGAACCAATAAGAAGTCACTGATCATCGTAAGCGCTATTATTCTTGTTTGTATTGGTTCGTTTGCATTGCGTGGTTTAAGTCAAAGTATTGACTTCACCGGTGGACGTAACTTCAAGGTACAATTCGAGAATCCGGTAGAACCGGAACAAGTTCGTGAACTGATCGCTGACAAGTTTGGTGAAGATGTAAATGTAAATGTGATCGCTATCGGTACAGACAAGAAAACAGTACGTATCAGTACCAACTACCGTATCGCAGACGAAGGTAACAATGTAGACTCTGAGATCGAATCATACTTATACGAAACACTGAAGCCGTTGCTGACACAGAACATCACACTGGCTACTTTCATCGACCGTGACAATCACACAGGTGGTAGTATCGTAAGTTCACAGAAAGTAGGTCCGAGTATCGCAGACGATATCAAGACAGGTGCCGTATGGTCAGTTGTTCTGGCTCTGATCGCTATCGGTCTGTATATCTTGATCCGTTTCCGCAACATCGCTTACAGTATTGGTTCTATCGTAGCTCTGACTTGTGATACGATCATGATTATCGGTGCTTACTCACTGTTGTGGGGATTCGTTCCGTTCTCATTGGAAATCGACCAGACATTTATCGGTGCTATCCTGACAGCTATCGGTTACTCTATTAATGATAAGGTGGTAATCTTCGACCGTGTACGTGAGTTCTTCGGCTTGTATCCGAAACGCGACAAACGTCAGTTGTTCAATGACTCTCTGAACACGACACTGGCTCGTACCATCAATACTTCATTGAGTACGTTGATCGTATTGCTGTGTATCTTCATCCTCGGTGGTGATTCAATTCGCAGCTTCGCATTCGCTATGATCCTCGGTGTTGTGATCGGTACTTTATCTTCATTGTTTATTGCATCTCCGATTGCATACAACATGATGAAGAGCAAAAAAGTAGTAACAACTACTACGGAAGATTAATACAATCCAGAAATAGAAAAAGCCTCTTCCGAATATTCGGAAGAGGCTTTTTCTATTGATTATTAAAACAAATAGAAGCTATAAGACGTTAATCTTAAAAGAGACCATTGTAAAACTTTAAACTTGTACAGTATGAAAGCAAACAACACAGCTCCCTACAGATCTTCTTAAGTAGCCCCGAGGGGAATCGAACCCCTATCTAAAGTTTAGGAAACTTCTATTCTATCCGTTGAACTACAAGGCCGCTTTTATTTTGGTTGCAAAGATAACGGTTTCTGTCGATTTAACAAGAATAAAAATGCAGGTTCCTTTCAGCAATTTCAAATATTTGGCGTCAATAGGACAATAAAGTACGATTTATTTTGATAATTCGATTAACTTTCCGACCTTTGCACTCACAAATTGAAAGTAAAATCAGTTTTTAAATTAAATATAGTAATTAAAGTTATGGCAGACGAAATGATGGTTAAAGAATTGGAGGAAGTAGTAGTACGTTTCTCCGGCGACTCCGGCGATGGTATGCAGCTGGCAGGCAACATCTTCTCGAACGTGTCGGCTACGGTAGGAAATGACATTTGTACATTCCCTGACTATCCGGCAGACATCCGTGCTCCGCAAGGTTCGCTGACCGGTGTTTCCGGTTTTCAGGTTCACATTGGTGCAGGACAGGTGTACACTCCAGGAGACCGTTGCCACGTATTAGTAGCGATGAACCCCTCCGCACTGAAAACACAAATCAAATTCTGTAAACCGCAAGGACTTATCATCACCGACTCCGACTCGTTCGAAGCCAGAGACCTGGAAAAAGCACAATTCAAGACCGACAATCCTTTCGAAGAATTAGGCGTTAAACAAGAAGTGTTGGAAGTGCCCATTTCTTCTATGTGCAAAGAGAGCTTGAAAGATTCCGGACTGGACAACAAATCCATTCTCCGTTGCAAGAACATGTTTGCTCTCGGACTGGTTTGCTGGTTATTCAACCGCAGCCTGGCAGCGGCAGAAAAGATGCTGCGCGAGAAATTCGCAAAGAAACCCGAAATAGCAGAAGCAAATATAAAGGTATTGAACGATGGTTATAACTATGGTGCCAATACTCACGCTTCTACCTCTACTTATAAGATTGAAAGCAAAGCTCCGAAATCAAAAGGACTTTACACAGACATTAATGGCAACAAAGCAACATCTTACGGCTTGATTGCTGCTGCTGAAAAAGCCGGTCTGGAACTCTATCTGGGTTCATACCCTATCACTCCGGCAACAGATATTCTGCACGAATTATCCAAACATAAATCACTGGGTGTAAAAACCGTACAGTGCGAAGACGAAATTGCCGGATGTGCTTCGGCAGTTGGCGCCGCTTTTGCCGGTGCTCTGGCAGTAACTACTACTTCCGGACCGGGTGTTTGTCTGAAAAGTGAGGCGATGAATCTTGCTGTAATCGGCGAACTTCCTTTGGTCATTGTCAACGTACAGCGTGGTGGTCCATCTACAGGTCTGCCTACCAAGTCGGAACAAACAGACTTGCTGCAAGCACTTTACGGACGTAACGGTGAAAGCCCGATGCCGGTCATCGCTGCTACTTCCCCCACTAATTGTTTTGACGCTGCTTATATGGCTGCTAAGATTGCTTTGGAGCATATGACTCCGGTTGTATTACTCACCGATGCTTTCGTAGCCAACGGTTCTGCTGCCTGGAAACTCCCTAATCTGGACGAATATCCTGCTATCAAGCCTCCGTATGTAACTCCGGACATGGCTGGTAACTGGACTCCGTATCAACGTAATGCAGAAACGGGTGCACGCTATTGGGCAATCCCGGGAACAGAAGGATTTATGCACCGTATCGGTGGTCTTGAAAAGAGCAACGAGAACGGCGCCATCTCTACCGAACCCGAAAATCATAACAAGATGGTTCACCTGCGTCAGGCCAAAGTAGACAAGATTGCAGACTATATTCCCGAACTTGAAGTGCTGGGCGATAAAGACGCAGACTTACTGATTGTTGGCTGGGGTGGCACCTACGGACATCTTCGTCTGGCTATGGACTTTATGCGCGATCATGGAAAGAAGGTAGCCTTTGCACACTTCCAATACATCAATCCGCTGCCTAAGAACACAGCAGACGTATTGCGTAAATACAAGAAGATTGTAGTAGCTGAACAGAACCTGGGACAATTTGCCGGATATCTGCGCATGAAAATACCTGGACTGAACATCAGCCAGTTCAACCAAGTGAAAGGCCAGCCTTTCGTTACGAGAGAATTGATAGATGCATTTACTAAATTATTGGAGGAATAAGAGATGAGCGATAAAGTATATACCGTACAAGATTATAAATCAGGCCAACCTCGCTGGTGTCCGGGATGCGGTGACCACGCTTTCCTGAACTCACTGCACAAGGCAATGGCTGAACTGGGAGTAGCTCCGCATAACATCGCCGTAATTTCGGGTATCGGTTGCTCTTCCCGTCTGCCTTATTATGTGAACACATATGGCTTCCACACCATTCACGGACGTGCTGCTGCTGTTGCAACAGGTGCAAAGGTAGCTAATCCGGATTTGACGATCTGGCAGATCTCCGGTGACGGTGACGGTCTGGCTATTGGTGGTAACCACTTCATCCACGCTATTCGCCGTAACATCGACCTGAACATGATCCTACTGAACAACCGCATCTACGGATTGACAAAAGGACAATACTCACCGACTTCGGAACGCGGATTCGTCAGCAAATCATCCCCTTACGGAACAGTAGAAGATCCGTTCCACCCGGCAGAACTTGCCTTCGGTGCCCGCGGACGTTTCTTTGCCCGCTGTATAGCAGTAGACGGTGCCGCTTCTGTAGAAGTATTGAAAGCAGCCGCCAATCACAAAGGCGCATCTGTAGTAGAAGTTCTGCAAAACTGCGTCATCTTTAACGACGGAACTCATGCTTCCGTTGCAACGAAAGAAGGACGTGCGAAGAACGCAATCTATCTGGAACACGGCAAACCGATGTTGTTTGGTGAAAACAAAGAGTTTGGTTTGATGCAGGAAGGTTTCGGACTGAAAGTAGTGAAACTTGGCGAAAATGGAATCACAGAAAAAGACATTCTCGTTCATGATGCTCACTGCCAAGACAATACGCTTCAGTTAAAACTGGCATTGATGGAGGGTCCCGATTTCCCGATTGCACTCGGTGTAATCCGCGAAGTAGAAGCTCCTACATACAATGATGCCGTAACAGAGCAGATCGAAGACATCAAAGGCAAGAAGAAATATCATAACTTCCAGGAACTGTTGATGACTAATGATACTTGGGAAGTGAAATAATTCGCTTTTCATCCGCAAACGAGAAGGCGCAGACAAGAGATATCATTCTCTTATCTACGCCTTTTTTCATTTTCAAATCATCGGTTCGCCTTACGCTTCTTTACTTCCTCCACGAGTTTCGTAAAGGATTTCTCCTTTTTACGCTTTTCATGTTCGGAAGCGGAGAAATGCCAAGCTTCGCGCCGGAGTTTCAGGTAGCTCTCATAGACTTTAGCATCCAATAGCCCACTGTTTACCGCTTCCAAAACGGCACAGCCGGGTTCATTGATATGCTTGCAGTCCTTGAAGCGGCATGCCTTCGCATAATCGGAAATATCCAGCACTTCTTCCAATGAATCAACACCGTCCATAGCCAGCCCAAACTCCCGGACGCCCGGAGTATCGATCAGCACACCCGATCCATCCATCAACACCATTTCCCGTCGAGTCGAAGTGTGCCGTCCTTTCCCTGTAGACAGGCTTATATCAGACGCAAGCAATAACGATTTCCCACAAAGTGCATTCACCAGAGAACTTTTACCGACCCCCGAAGAACCGACAAACACCACCGTTTCGCCTTCCGGGATAGATTCCCGCAACCGAAGAATCGTTTCGGGCTGACGAATACTTGTAAAAAACACCGGTATCCGGCGGAATATATGCTTTATTTGTTCTTCAATCTCCTGTCTGTCAAAGTCTAAATCGGCTTTGTTGAGCACCCATGCGGCATTGATATTCTCCTCCTGCATCTGAACCATAAAGCGCTCCGCCCTGCGGACATTAAAGTTATCATCAAGGCTTTGTACAATAAACGCCTGATCGACATAAGATGCAATCACCTGTTTATCAGCAACTGTACCGTTTTTCTTACGATACAATGTCCGCTCACGGGGAAGCATATCAACGATGATTCCTTTATTTTCATCAAACGGCTGAAAGATGACCCAATCACCCGTACAAGGCAGTTCGAAGTCCGATCTTCCATACATCATACTTCCTGTCAGCTCACACTGAAACTGTCCGTTTTCAGAAATTACTTCGTAACAGGTACGATGTACGACGGATACCCTGCCATGAGGCAACGCATTATAGGTTGATTCCTGTTTCAGCTGGTCCAATTTATCATTCCAACCATAAATAGCTAACTGGTTCATTGTCCTACCTTTTTTGCGATGAAGAACACATAACCGTAAAACTCTTTATACTTGCGGTATAATTCTACTTCCATCGATTGAAGCGCACTGAATTCTTCGGCTATTTTATTTCCTGCATACTTACGAAGAAAAATCTCCTGCGCCGGAACCTTCAGAGCAAAATAATGCTCTGTCCAACAGTTTTCCGGCAGAATAAATGTTGCGACGGGAAGATAGCCGGCTTTGTGTATCTTGGCCACCTGATTAGGAATCGTATCTATTTCCGGATACGCATCTACCCAGAAGTCATTGATTTCCGCGGGGCGTTCGTCTGTAAACCACGAACTTTCGGAAACAGCAATATACCCTCCCGGTTTCAGATACTGACGCCACTCATTCAGTCCCCGTTCAAAACCGATATTATAAATGGCACCTTCCGACCAGATCAGATCCAGTTCCTCCTTCTGAAAAGGAAGATCATCCATTGAGCCGACAATACCTTTTACCCGGTCCTGCAAACCTGATTGCAGGGCGTTACGGTTGAAAATATGAATAAAGTCGGAAAGAAAGTCCAGCCCGGTAATCTGTCCCGGCGTATGTTCCGCCAATACCATTGTCTGACCGCCCGTCCCGCAACCGATGTCGGCGATAAGGGATTTATCGGTAAGATTATCTATGAAGCTCAATGCTTTCAGTGTCACTTCAGGGCTTCCGGGCCCTTGTCGCTCCATATTGGAAAAGAAGTCACAGATTAAATTAAGTTCGAATTCATGAATAGTTTTATTTTCGTTACTCATTATCGTAATGTATTTTGCATACACAGAAAGCATCACAACGCTTTCATCATTGCACGCAGATTAAACTTGAATTAAATAAATAAAGAATCACTCTCGAAAGGAGTTATCCGAGAGTAAACGAAGAGACAATCTGTATCAAAAGCACAGATTGTTTATAAAACCAAATCCGATTTAAATGTCTTTGTCATGCCGCAAAGATATATAATACTTTCCGATCCTGCAAAATAAAAAAACATGTTTTAATGTCATCCATGCCTAAAAAGTTAGAAGCATTTAATGCTTTTCCGTGCGGTATCAGAAAAAAAATCGTAGCTTTGCAATAACTTAAAAAAGAGACTGATATGGAACAACAGGACAGATATATACGTTTTGATTGGGCAGTGAAAGTACCTTCTCCGCCAAAAAGCAAATTTTGGTGTGTTGGAGGGCTTCTTGACTGTGCTTTTGGGCGAAGACGTGAAAATCATCGAACTGTTGGAAAGTGAAAGTAATCAGCAGACCATTGATGATAAGT
>NZ_KV804461.1:0-362 GCF_001811315.1 Bacteroides sp. HMSC067B03
TTTTTTATCCGTTGAACGGTGGAAATACCAATACTTTGTAGCTTAGCTATATTTCTGATTGAATAGCCTTTTCTTAGTAAAGCAATGACTTCTTTATATTCTTCTTTCTTCTTATCATCCGTTTTGGTTGAACCTGTCTTTCTGCCAAGTTTACCACCTTTAGCAATATAATTCGCTCTACCACTATTCAAACGATATTGGATATTGCTTCTTTCGATATTTGCCATTTCTGCAAGTACTGTCACCATGATAGAAGCTATTGGATTAACTTCCCCATTTGGTTGCAAAGTATATAAGCCCAAGTTCTGTATGTAAACCGATACTTTCGATTCATGCAATATATCCAAAGAGCGAAGAACCTG
>NZ_KV804462.1:0-1087 GCF_001811315.1 Bacteroides sp. HMSC067B03
AAGACAATTTTCTATCAATTCAGACCGATTCAAGCTGTTTAATGCGATTTTAAACCTTTAAAAAACATTAAAACAGTATGGCAACATTTAAAGCAATTGTATTTAAGGGACATCTAAAACAAGATGGAACATCAAATATTAAAATTAGAATCTATCACAATAGAGAGTCACAGTATATAGCCACTTGTTATTTCATTCAACCTGAAGGAATGGATGGAGTCGGCCGGATCTTGCCTAATGTGGCAAATGGAGAAATGATAGAGTATGAGATCAATGCATATATCCAAAAGATCCGGAGAGAGTATTTAAAGCTAGGACAAGAAAGAACTCAGTTTATGTCATGCAAGGATTTAAAAGAAGAAATAGAGAAATCCCTAGCTCCTGACGCCGAGTTTATAGACTTCGTAGAGTTCGCTCAAAACATAGTAATTCAGACGAAAAAGAAAAAGACAGCTGAATGGTATAGCTCTTCTATTGATACACTATGTTGGTACACAAAAAGAAAGAAGATAGATATTAAGCTAATCACCTCATTTCTGCTAAATAAGATGATCAAAGACTTATATCACTCCGGTCCTGCCGGCATTCCCTTAGAACCGGGCACAATAAGCCATTACCTTAGAGGACTGAGAGCATTGTATAACAAAGCCAAGCTCTATTACAACAATGAGGACTTTGATATTATAAGAATCCCAGGCGATCCGTTCAAAAAGGCTGAGATACCGGAGTACCGGAGAAAACGAAAGAATATAGATATCATTACCTTGCTAAAGATCAGGGATTTCCAATCTGATAAAAAACGCACTAATATGGCACGTGATGTCTTTATGATGATGTTCTACATGATGGGAGTCAACATCAATGACCTATATAGCATTTCGTGTGAACGCCGCGGAAGACTGGAATATACGCGTTCTAAAACGAATACAGAGAAGAATCACGAACAGGTACCGCTTTCCGTCAAGATTGAGCCAGAGCTTCGCGTCCTGCTCGATAAATACACAGAGGGGTATTTCCTCTCCTACTTTCATACTAATTATTGTAGCCTGAATAATGGATCAATGAATAAATCTGAGGGATGAAATTA
>NZ_KV804463.1:0-2513 GCF_001811315.1 Bacteroides sp. HMSC067B03
GCCAAGACGGTGTGCGCCCATAAGGGTGAGTAATAAATATCTCCTTTGCAAGAGATTAGGTTAGAGTTCAAATGAGACCTACCACCATCCGGCTTATCTGGAGGAGAAACCCAAAAGGGAGCATAGCATGTCGGAAAAGTCATAAGTCAGCCAGTTGCCAAGCTGCGACTGAATGGCAAGGTGGAAAGACAAATATAAGGATGAAGCCCGAATTGGTTAAACGACAGTCCTGTTGCACCTTAGCGAGCAATGACGGAAGGCAACTACAAACGTCATGTCGTAGTTCTCTGACGGAGTACCGTTACGTTCAGAGCAAAAGAACTAACTACGAAACAACCGCAATAAGCGGATTAATGGACGGAAATCGCATCCGACAATTTGTCAAGCAAATAGTTATTACTTATCTAAATGGGGATTGCCTAAATCAGAACGCCGCAAGGCTATGGAGAATAGCTCCTGAATATCTGACATGGCAACGGAGTTCCCATAGTAGTCTGAGCAAGGGAAAGCCTTGTACATGGCAAAGGGGAACAGTTGGATTACTTTAATATAATCAAAAGATAATGTGAGAGACATGAGAAATCCAGAGACAATATTAAACAATTTAGTGAAACATAGTTCTGTTTCAAGTTATAAGTATGAACGGCTGTATCGGATTCTATTCAATGAAGATATGTTCTCTGTCGCATACCAACGCATATATGCCAAACAAGGTAATATGACACCCGGTACAGATGGAAAAACTGTCGACCAAATGAGCATTCAACGAATAGAAAAACTTATTGAGAGTCTCAAAACAGAGGCTTATCAGCCTAAACCAGCAAGAAGAGTGTACATTCCAAAAAAGAATGGAAAAGAAAGACCTTTGGGTATTCCTTCTTTTGAGGATAAACTAGTACAGGAAGTTATCCGAATGATACTGGAAGCCATATATGAGGAACACTTTGAATACACCTCACATGGCTTTCGTCCACATCGGAGCTGCCATACCGCTCTCACACAAGTTCAAGAAAAGTTCACAGGCGTTAAGTGGTTTATCGAAGGAGATATAAAAGGATTCTTCGACAACATCAACCACGACATTCTTGTGGATACTCTAAAAGAGCGTATAAGCGACGAGCGTTTCTTGCGCTTAATTAGAAAATTTCTGAAAGCTGGATATATTGAACGATGGCGATTCCAAAACACGTATAGTGGAACACCTCAAGGCGGTATTATCAGTCCCATACTGGCTAATATCTATCTTGACAGATTCGACAAATACATCAAGGAATATGCTGAAAAATTCAATAAAGGTGAAAGAAGACGAATAAGTTTGGAATACCGTAGACTCAATAACAAGAAAACAAGACTTGCAAAGAAGCTGAAATCAATAACGGATGAATCCGTGAGGGATAAAATGATAGCAGAGATAAAAGAAACGTTGGCACAAACCTTCGCAACAACCTGTCAAGAACCAATGGATACAGAATACAGACGAATCCAGTACGTTAGATACGCTGATGATTTCTTAATTGGAATTATCGGAAGTAAAACCGAGTGCATTACAATCAAGGCGGACATTGCCAAATTCATGGCAGAAAAGCTAAGATTGGAACTTTCAGAAGAAAAGACCCTGATAACAAACGCACACGATAAAGCTAAATTCTTAGGGTACGAAATATTTGTCCGTGACTGTAGCTTTAGGCATAAGGATAGTAAAGGTGTGATAAGACGCTTCGGAAAAGGTTCAGTCATGCTGCATGTAAACATGGATACAGCAAAAAACAAGCTTTTGGAATATGATGCTTTAAGGATGTCCCAAGAACGGAAAAAGACGGTTTGGAAACCCAAACCACGTGCCTTTATGATTGGAAAGAAGGTTGAAGACATAGTAGCTCAATATAATACCGAAATAAGAGGATTCTATAACTATTATGCCATTGCCAATAATATCTCCGATATTGGGAACTCATTCGGATACATAATGGAATACAGTATGTATAAAACGATTGCCCAGAAGCTAAATCTGACAATGGTACAAGCCAAACTTAAATTTCTGCGTGATAAGAAGTTTATTGTACCCTTTAAAGACGCTAAAGGCGCAACCAAATACAGAATATTCTATGATGGAGGCTTCAAAAGAAAAACTGCTTACAGGAATAGTCTTATAGATATTATTCCCAACACATGGCACATTCCGAAACTTAGCCTTATGGAAAGGTTGAAAGAAGGAGTTTGTGAATTATGTGGGTCAAACGGTAATATCACTATGCACCATGTGCGTAATCTTCGCCAACTGAAAGGAGATACGCCATGGAATGCAAAACTGATAAAACAAAACCGTAAGACATTAGCCGTTTGCGAATCTTGTAATTATAAAATTCAGACCAATGAACACTAAGTTGAGTGAATCCAATGGAGAGCCGTGTACATGGAGACATGTAAGCACGGTTCGGGGGCAGGCTCTTGAAAACCTACCGTCGAAAGACGGCAAGGCGTTGAGTGCCGAGCCTACGCATATCATCTTCCCC
>NZ_KV804464.1:0-259 GCF_001811315.1 Bacteroides sp. HMSC067B03
GCTACTACGAGGTGAAAAAGATTTATTCTATAAGTATCCTCTACTTCGATATCGGCAAAGGGGACGATTATTTGTATCATGGTCAGAATAACTTTACGGGAGTACACACCGGAGATCGGCTCGAAATAACCACTAAAGAAAAGGATGCCCTCGTCCGTAAACTTCCCGCAGAAGTTTTTCCGGAGTATTTCCTGATTCGTGTGAATGAATTCAATAAAGTAGCCGTTACTCCACTGGAAGAATGGATTGAGTACCTGAA
>NZ_KV804465.1:0-260 GCF_001811315.1 Bacteroides sp. HMSC067B03
TTAATATCTTTCTCACCCGTTGTCCGGATAACAGGCATTTCTTCGTTTGAATCATCCTCCGGAGCCAGTTTGTGCAGCACATGGTTGCGGATACCGACCTGAAAGGCTTCATTGTGCTTCACACGGATAGCAGCGCGCTTGTCAAAAGCGAGATAACGGATTTCGTCATCCGTACAGGAACTGGGTTCCGTATCGTAGATTTCCCACGGTACGATATAATTCTTTCCGGTCATTTGCTTCGGCTCGAAATCTTCCGTGTT
>NZ_KV804466.1:0-1535 GCF_001811315.1 Bacteroides sp. HMSC067B03
CAACAGATAAACCGATCTATGACATACCCTTATCCTCAATTATAGAAGCATACGATGACTGTTGCAGGCAAAAGCGCAATACTGATGACTGTATTGAGTTTTCCTTCAATTATGATACGGGGCTGGTTGCCGTATGGGAAAGTATAAGATACGGTCATTATGAACCGGGGTTCTCTGACTGCTTCATGCGCAAAAAGCCCGTGTTGCGTGAAGTATTTGCTGCTGCTTATATCGACCGTGTCGTACACCACTGGATCGATCTTCGCCTTGACCCGATTTTGGAGGAACGCTTTCAGGCACAGGGAAACGTTTCAAAGAATTGCCGGATAGGGGAAGGATGCCTGTCTGCAGTTATGCGTATGGACGAAATGATTAAAGAAGTCAGCAAGAACTACACACAGGACGCATACATCTTTAAAGGTGATTTAAAAAGTTTTTTTATGTCCATGTCGAAGTCTCTATTATGGGAAATGATTGATATATTTGTTCGCGACAATTACAAGAAAGACGACATCGAATGTTTGCTGTATCTGCTTCGGGTTGTCATATTCCACCAGCCACAAAAAAAATGTCGTAGGAAGTCTCCCTTACATCTATGGGATAAACTGCCGAAAGACAAAAGTCTGTTTTACAGCAGCCCGGAACGTGGCGTCGCCATTGGCAATCTTCCTTCTCAAAAGTTTGCGAATTTCATAGGCTCGGTGTTTGACTATTATGTGACTGTAATATGCGGGATAAAGCACTATGTGCGTTTTGTCGATGACTTTGGTTTTGTCATGCGTTTTAAAGAGGATATCCTGAAGAATGTTCCTTTACTCAATAGTTATCTGAAAGAACAGTTGCTTTTGGAACTGCATCCTAAAAAGATATATATACAACACTATTCAAAAGGTGTCCTGTTCGTAGGTGCATTTATTCTTCCCGGTAGAATCTATATATCAAATCGTGTCGTGGGAAATATATATGATGCAGTCAGCAAGTATAACAAGATCGCAAAAGAAGGCTTCTGCGAAGCCCATATTGAGACTTTCGTGGCTACGATGAACAGTTACTATGGATTGATGAGACATTTCAATACGTACAATCTAAGGCGTAAAATCGGAAAGATTATTGCTCCTGAATGGTGGCAATATATATACGTTGAAGGACATTGGGAAGTTTTTGTAATAAAGAGTGAGTATAATTTTAAGAAACAAGTAAAAAAACAAATAAGAAAAGGCAATGCGAAAAAATATCTTACCCCTGAAATCAGCTAAGCCTATCGAACAACAATCCGACGGAACATGGATAATTCGATATGCAATACAACCAATCGGTAGAACTGATAGTGAAGGAAACGAACTGGTAACGTTTGCCAGTTCTACATTCTTGGAAAAACCAACATTGGAAATGATAAAGAAGAGTATTCATAGATATGCGATGAGCGTTCTTGATGACGAAGATGTTCTTCCGCTTGTTGCTAATCCTGATTTATCCGTTTACATGATCATTGATTAAATTTAAAGAGGTTGTGTCAAAACGCTGGCACAACCTTT
>NZ_KV804467.1:0-52155 GCF_001811315.1 Bacteroides sp. HMSC067B03
GCAGCAATGCCCTTGACTTACCCGATGTGCAAAAGCAGGGCGACTTCTTCGTGGAGTCACCTATCATTTTGTTTGCCAGCATTATCTGGTATCTCAAAATCTATCAGAACGGGAAGTATTGCACGTTTCCCCATGCCATCGAGTTTTTGAACCGCCGCTACGAGGATATTTTCCCGATACTGACCTCTTACCCGGAGCTGGAAAACTACCTTTCCCCGTTCATGGATGCTTGGCTCGGAGGGGCTGCGGAGCAGCTCATGGGGCAGATAGCGTCGGCGAAAATCCCGCTTTCGAGGATGATTTCCCCGCAGCTCTATTGGGTGATGTCGGACAGCGAGTTTACGCTGGACATCAACAATCCCGAAGAGCCGAAAATCCTATGCGTGGGCAACAATCCCGACCGTCAGAACATCTACGGGGCGGCTCTCGGATTGTATAACTCCCGTATCGTGAAACTCATCAACAAGAAGGGAATGCTGAAGTCATCGGTCATCATCGACGAGCTGCCCACGATATACTTCAAGGGGTTGGACAACCTTATAGCCACCGCCCGAAGCAACAAGGTTGCCGTGTGTCTGGGATTTCAGGATTTCAGCCAGCTGGTGCGCGACTACGGTGATAAGGAGGCGAAAGTGGTGATGAATACGGTCGGTAACATTTTCTCCGGGCAGGTGGTAGGTGAAACGGCAAAGACACTATCGGAACGGTTCGGTAAGGTGTTGCAGAAACGGCAGTCTATCTCCATCAACCGGCAGGATGTTTCCACCTCCATCAACACGCAGATGGATGCGCTCATTCCGCCGAGCAAGATTTCCGGTCTGACGCAGGGAATGTTTGTCGGTTCGGTGTCCGACAACTTCAACGAACGTATCGAACAGAAAATTTTTCACTGCGAGATTGTGGTGGATGCCGAGAAGGTGAAGCGGGAGGAACGTGCCTACAAGAAAATTCCGGTCATTACCGATTTCACGGACGAGGACGGCAACGACCGCATGAAAGAAACGGTGCAGGCGAACTACCGGCGTATCAAGGAAGAGGTGAAGCAGATTGTGCAGGAGGAACTGGAGCGCATCGCGGGCGATGATAACCTGAAATATCTGTTGCAGCAGAAGTAAATAAAAAAATGAAGAAAGGCTTACCATAAACCTTTCTTCATTTTTTTAGAACTTAAGCATTATCCATACTTACTAAGATTCCGTTTTCCAAAATTTTTTGCAATGGAATTTTCTTTAAGATTTCTTGATAAGTGCTATAGAAGTCATTATCAAGTCCTATATAAACAATATTGTCATGTAATTCTTCTATAACACTAATATGTGAATGCAATTTGCACTTTTTATCAGAACAATCTGATACGATACTTTTAATTCGTTCCAACTTATTTAATAAATCATCATATTGAGATAACCCTTTTGTAGTTGGTTGTATTTGATAATTAGTTTTCTTTGCCGGTTGTATATTATGTTCAGGATCTAATAATACTATGTGAAATATAGAAGAATCCCGATCAAAATAACCTACAATACGCCCCGTACTTTTTGTTATCGAAAATTGCATTATTGGAAAATCTGTCTCATTGTCCAATATTTCTTTTGGTAGCCAATCTAAATCTTTTCGTTGAATAGGAATGTTTTTAGCACTCCAATCTATTGGATGACATCTTAATGCAATACTACCTCTATTTTCTTCTAATACTTCTTGCGGTGTCATAGTACCCAAAGCACCTAATCTTTCAAGAAGCCCAATATGCCATCCCTTAGAACACTCTCCAATCTGAAAATTAGGTATCTGCTTAAAGTAAGAGAAGGAAAAAGTTATCTTCCTTCTCTTTAACTCATTTTCTTGTTCTTTGGTAACTAATGATTTGTTTCCGTATTTAGGAGAATCTGAATTAAGATTTAATAGTTTCCCATTTTTTCCCATAATACTCAATCATTAGTTCTGGAGTAATAACCTTGTCACAACGCTCATTTACATTTAAATCTCCACGTGTTTCAATCCAAGGCATCTCATTGTGGGACAATCGTTCTAATTCAGCACCGCTATATTTAAGATAATTCTCCAATATAAAGTCAATGAATTCAGCGTCTTCTGATGATAAACTCACATTGTGATTCATGCAATCATCAATATTGATTTCTGAATAGAGATATTTTGTAGAATTAAATCGATTGTAGATTTCTCGATTTACCGGACCATGAATCCATGCTTCAAACTCGCCGTCAAACATAGGTTTTTTATTGATACCATAAGACCATGCTTGAACATAATACAATAACTTCTGCAACTTTAAATTTATTAAAGACGCAAATCTATCTTCCGATTTTACTCGTAAGATAATGTAGTCTGTTATATCGTGTATTGAGTTCATCTGAATTATGACTATATCAATTTCAATGCAAAGTTAATATCTTTTTCTAATATAACAAAATAATGAATTGAATTGATGTGATTTATTCTAATGAATTTGTTTTTTATCTCCTCATACGATCCAACTCATCATCGCGCAGCATCCTCTCGTTCAATTTCTCCTGCATTCTGTCAAGGAAGTAGGTGCGGCTTTCGTTCTTCCGGCGTTTGATATCGGTGTAGAAACGGTAGCAGTCCTTCGACTCAACCCCGAATATCTTGTAAAGGAGCGGGGCAAGCTGTTTGAGCGGCATGTTGCCGTTGTTGATGCAGCCCATCTCGTCGATGCCGTAGATAAGTTCCACGAGGTCGATGGCATTGCCCGTCCATTGCAGGAGGCTGGTGGCGGTTTCTGTTGTGTTGTTGGCGGATATCAGTGGCGGCACTTGGGGCGTGGCAAGGAATTTCTGCATCTTCCTCACGAAAGACAGGGCCTTGCTGACATAGGCGGCAATCTCTCTCTTTTCTTCTGACAGGTTGCGCACGGGATGGTGCTGCAACTCGATTTCGATGTAGGCAAGCGCGATGACGGTAAGGTTCGCGTCCATGCTACCGTTACACAGTTCGATCACTTGGGTGGCAAAAGCCGTGTATGCCGTTTCCATATTGCAGTCACCGGCTTCGTTTATCAGGCGGAAAAAGTCGGTTTCCGCCAGCAAGAAATAATTCATGGTTCTGTCAATTTTGAAAATTACACTTTGTTTTCTGCGTGCGCACATGAATATAATTGGCAAAAAACGCGGCAGAAAATAAAAAATCCAACACTCAATTTTACAAAGTACTGGATTTCAGAGGTATAAAATTCAATATTTTTTCACAAGGACAAATTATCTCCGACTTAAATTGTTTGTAATCAGAACATTTATTCTATTCCTGAAAATAGAAATGTATGCTTGCCGCACATTTTGGCTATCTTGCTTTTTTATCAAGGATATAGATAATGCGACATACACCGTTGGAATAGCTTTTCAAGGAGGAAAGCGTCCAGTGTTGCTCTGGCAGAGCCGACTTAAAAAAATGTCGTCCGCTTCCGGATATGAAAGGAACGGTGTATAGTATGATTTCATCCACAGCGTGCATACGCAGTAGTCCGTTTATATAATCTGCCGTATCCAGTGTGGCTTCCGCGAGGTAACGGATGTTTGTGCCGTCTTTTCTCCATTCGTGCAGCATTGAAATGGAATAGTCCGGTGTCACACGGTAAAGGGCTTTCTTCCTGATTTCATCAAGACCGCAACGGTCAAGGCACAAATCCTGATGTGCTTTATCATATAACTCTGAAGAAAGACATCCGTCCATCGTCAGTACGGCGAGAATCTGAACTTTACCCATAATCGTTTCCTTTCGTTAGGCAAGGGTAAAAAAGTAGCGTGCAATTCACACTACCTTCAAGCGATGGCTCTGGTAAAGCCTTTACGGAGAGTACGTGAATGCACGCTATGCGTAAGCATAGCATAAGCATCACGCAATCGTCTCCGTAGTTCCAATTTACCAGATTTTCGCTTGAAACGCCTTGCGGTCTTATCCTATATGTTGGCGGCGAAAAGCTCCTGCCAATCGCCGTTTTTCTCAAATGTTATGCAAAGATAGCCAAATTCAGTGAATTACGGGCTATGATTGCTTGAATTTATATTTAAGTCCATACTCTTCAAGTTTGCTGTATAGTGTTGTCCTGCCTATGCCGAGCAGTTCTGCGGCGACACTCCGGTTGCCGTTTGCCTGTTTCAACGCACGCAATATCCGCTCCTTATCCTCCGCGTCATTGCGCAAGGCGAAGCTGACAGTAGAGGTCGGTTTCGTCACGGCAAGTTCCAGATGCTCTTTCATGACAACACCTTCCTGCGCCTGCAATACAGCACCCATAACTTTCTGCCGAAGTTCCCGCACGTTGCCCGGCCATGCGTGTGTCAGCAACGCTTTACGTGCTTCGGAACTGAACCCGCTCACGCTACACTCCAGCTCTCTGTTTGCCATATCACGGAAGAACTCTGCCAGCGGCATGATGTCTTCCTGACAGTCACGCAACGGAGGAACGGTTATCCCGAAGTCGTGCAGGCGGTACAGAAGATCCTGCCGAAAACGCTTTTCATTCACCGCTACTTCCAAATCTTCATTGGTAGCAGCGATGATGCGGACATTGAAATTCCGGTCTGCCTTGTCTCCGACCGGGCGATACCGCCTCTCCTGTATGGCGCGGAGCAACATCTGTTGGGTTTCCAACGCGAGGTTTCCTACCTCGTCCAGAAAAAGCGTGCCGCCTTCCGCCTCATGGAAATATCCTTTCTTGGCATTGTCCGCACCTGTAAACGCTCCCTTGACGTGTCCGAAGAAAGCCGACGGTGCAAGCTCTTTGGAGAGTGAACCGCAGTCCACCGCCACAAATGGCTTGCCTGCACGTTTGCTCTTGTCATGCAACAGATGGGCAATATGCTCCTTACCCGTGCCGTTCTCACCAAATATCATCACGCTCATGTCGGTGGCGGCTACCAGCCTTATCCGGTGCATGATTTTCTGAAAAGCGGAACCTTCACGGGCGAATACAGGCATACGGCGTTGTCCTGCCTGACGTTCTTTCAGTATGGAACGGATCAGGGGGACAAGTTTATCCTCCACAAGCTGTTTGGGAATATAGTCTATCGAGCCGAGTTTCATGCTTTCCACGGCGGTATTAACTTCGGCGTAGTCGGTCATAATGATGAAGGGCTGCATCTTTCCCTCCTTTCGCATCCAGCACAAAAGGTCTATGCCACTGCCGTCAGGCAGACGCAGGTCGGCAACCACGATATCATTATCTGTTGCCTGTTGCAGATGTTTCTTCGCGGTTGAGAGGTGGTAAGCCTTCATATTGCGGTAGCCCTCCCGTGACAGCATATTGCAGACATATTCGCAATACACGATGTTGTCTTCCACCACAATTATTTTTGTCTTATCCATCTTCGTATTTTCTCCTTTCCTCTTCTGCCAACCGTATTATTTCCACTCCCTTATCCAGCACAGCAGTCACGGCATGGCTTAACGCTTCACCATCCGGGAGAGCATCGCCACGAAGCAATCCGTAAAGTACATTCAGCGGTTGGTCGGCACGGAGCACCTCCCACGAACTGCGCAGGTGGTGGATCAGGGAATCCAGCTTTTGCAGGTCTTTTTCTTTTGCTGCATCCCGTACCGCCTGCATTTCCTTTTCTGTTTCAGTTATCAACTTTTCCAGCATGACGGCTTCATTGCCATAGGACAATAAGGCGGAAAAGTCCGGTTTCCCGTCCGGTGTCGCTTTTATGGCACACCTGTCGGAAACCTCCATCAGTTCCGATATGGAGAACGGCTTGAACAGGCATCCGGCAAAGCCTTTTGCCAATAGTTCCCCTTTGTTACAACTGCCCGAAGCGGTTGCCACAACCACCGGGATTGTTGGTGAATTGCCCACGTTGGACGAACGCAACAGTTCCAGCAATTCGAAACCGTTTATACCAGGCATATTCAAGTCTGTCAGCAACAGGCTGTATTCTTTCTGGCGTATCATTTCCATCAGTGCCGCAGCATCGGTGCAAGTGTCGCAGTGTATTCCTTCTTGGGAATACATCTCTTTCAGCATTAGAAGTAATACCTCATCATTGTCAATGGCGACAACATCATGGAATTTATTGTTATGATAAACAGGTGTATTGCTTGTATATCCAAGCTGTTCTTCAGCTTCCTGCATAGAAATTTCAACTGTGAAACGACTGCCTTTCCCTTTCTTGCTGTCCAAACGGATTGTTCCGCCAAGCATCGACACAATATTACGCATTATGGCAAGCCCAAGCCCGAAACCCTCCTTTGCAGCGGCATTTGATAGACGTTCAAACGCACCGAACGCTTGTTTCTGTTCCTCTTCTGTCATGCCTGTACCTGTATCTTCAATGACCAGTGTCAGAACTCCATTATCATATTCAGTAATCAAAGAAACACCGCCTTCTTCTGTGAACTTGACAGCGTTTGACAGCAGGTTATTCCCGATTTGTATTATTCGCTCTTTGTCGGTCAATACAATGGCATCGTGTCCAGTCTTCACGGACAAGGACAACCCTTTGTTCACGGCAACAGGCATGAACTCCGTTTCAAGTGTGTGCGTGATTGCAGAAATCCGGCAGGGTGACAGACGGGGCTGTTCCTTGCCGTTGTCCAGGCGGAAGAAGTCAAGCAAAGTGTTGAGCATATCCCGCATACGGTCGGAGGATTGCAGTATATTTTGGATATATTGCCCATTATTACCGCTATTGCATTCTTTCCGCAAAAGTTCGGTATAGCCGGTTATTGCCGTCAGTGGTGTACGCAACTCATGGGTAATAGTATATACCGCTTTCTTTCGGGAGGTTATGAGTATCTCATTTTGTTGCACGGACTGTTCCAATTGCTCGATCAAATCCGTTGTCTTGCGTTTGTATCGTTTAATGTTCTTTGCATCACGGTGTATGATGATATAGGAAATGACCAACAGCAAAAGAACAAATCCCATCAAGCCGCCTATCTGCATAAATGATTTTTTACGCATGGCTGTTATCTCGCTTTCTCTATTTTGTAAATCAGATTGCACCTTCTTTTCGATTTGGCAAATCAATCCTTGCAGTTGTCTGTTAAGTTCTGCATTACGGGCAGCAAGACTATCGGCTTGTTCTGACAATCGACGGCTCTGCGCATTCTGTTCGTTGACCATGTTTCTATTGGATGAACGGAGCGTAGTCGTTGTTGTCGTTGGCTTCGTTCCCTCTTTTTTGCCGAAGATGCTCAAGAAACCTTTTCGTTTTGGCTTTTTGGACTGTTCCTGCACACTTTTCTGCACAATAACCGGAATTTGATTGGCTATCTTCTTGTTAATAGATTGTTGTTCATCCATTAACCGGACTATCTGGAACATCTGTCGTTCCTTATCCTCTAAAAGACTGCGCACACTATCGATGCGCTCTGCTGGATAGGTGGCCTTGAAACGGCAAAGCATACTGTCCATTGCCATACGCCGTGCATGGTAATGCTCGATATCTTTATCGTTCCATTCCAGTATTGTTTCACCCAATAGAGAAAATTTTATCATTTGAATATTGATATTGTTTATTTCTTTTCGGAGCTCGTCTATTTTTTTATTGCCAAGTTCTAATGCTTCTATCTCCTGCCATTCATAGAGGCTATTATATGCCATACATCCGATAAGAATGGAGATAAGTATATATCCCAACTGTATTGCCTTATAGAAATTTCCTGACCGCTCCATTATTTTGATGACATTGATTTTTGGAACATGAATAAAAGTTTATCTTTTTCGTTCATGCGGATATTATCAGAATAACCGCCTTTTGTTATTTGATACCCGCATGGCTTAACCATAAAAATGCCTAAGCCCTTAGTGTATGAACTTACTTCTGATGCATAGTCTTTACTTGTATTTAATGGAACTTTCCCTTTAATATGACACCACTCATTATTGCAACTGATGTCTTCAATCTCAGACATCATTTTTTGCAAATCTGTAATAGCTTTGGAACTTGCCGCTTGGGGTATCTGCAACTCAAAATAGAGCATCGGTTCGAGAATGTCCACACCTGACTGTTGCAAGGCCAGCCTGAAGACATAAGGGGTCAGCTGTCTGAAATCAGCAGGTGTACTTACCGGGCTATAATACTCGGCTTGAGTAAAAGTTACTTTCAGATCAGTCACTTCCCATCCATGTAACCCGGATTGGCAAGACATACGAATCCCTTCAAAAACGGCATTTTGAAAAGAATGGTTCAGATAACCATAGGAGATGTCACTTTCGATTTGCAACCCTGTCCCTAACGGTAAGGGTTCAAGAGTCAGCCCTATTGTGGCCCAATAAGGGTTGGGCGGCACTTCGATCTGAATAATCTTATTGACCTTTTTTACAGGTCGTTCTTTGTATATAGTCTTGATCTCATCAAAATGGACCTTTACGGAAAATCGTTCTTCCAGCAATGTCTGTATGATTTCCTTTTGGGTTAAACCATATAACGAGATTTCCAATTCATCACTATATGAGTTTATGGAAAAGGACAAAGACGGGTCTTCAATCCACAATGTATTCAGAGCGGATATCACCTTGCTTCTCTCTTCGGGCCTGTCTGGCCGGACGGAGGATTTGAGAGCGGGATGCTGATGCGATAATCCTTGAATCAAACAAGGTTCAGCACCTAAATAATTTCCGATTCGAAAATCATCCATATCCTCTACAATCGCGATATCATTGGCGCCCACTTCATCAACATTTATCTCTCTGCCCTGATTGATAGTTTTTAGATTTTTAATCTTGATGAATTTTTCCGAATCGTTGATTCTTACAACGTCTCGAAGTCTCAGACTTCCGTCAATTATTTTTAGAAAACTTCTTTTATGTCCTTTGGGGTCATGCTCTATCTTATAAAGATAAGATGAAAGTCTGTTTGAGACCGATGCCGGAGGAAGTATAAAAGAAGTGATGGCGTCCAACAACTCATTGATACCGATATTGAACATTGCTGATCCATGTAGCACCGGATAGACTTTGGCTTTTGCCACAAGAGCGATTATCGTATTCCAATAATCAGCCGGTGAAATTTCGCTATCCGCCAAATATCGTTCTAATATATTGTCGTCATGGTTGCATACAAATTCTTTGTATTCTTCCTTTATATATGTTTGGGAGCAAACCGGATAAACCGATCCATCGACAACATTTTGCATAAACAGGACATCTTGAGACAGATTTGCTTTTATATCCAGATACAAACGCTCCAAATTCACACCGGCTCGGTCAATCTTATTGATAAATATAATTGTCGGGATTTGCAGCTTCTGTAAAGTATTGAACAGCAACTTTGTCTGCGCTTGTATGCCTTCCTTTGCGGATAAGATGAGGACTGCTCCATCAAGCATTTTGAATGTCCGCTCCACTTCCGCAATAAAATCCATGTGTCCCGGAGTGTCAATGATATTGCATTTCACACCATTCCAGATAATAGATGTCGTAGAAGCCCGAACAGTAATTCCTCTACGTTTCTCTATATCCATAGAGTCCGTTATGGTGTCACCATTATCCACACAGCCGCACTTTTCCGTTGCTCCACTGGCAAACAGCAGATTCTCGGTTACGGAAGTTTTTCCTGCATCAATGTGAGCAAGAATTCCTAAATTTATAATATTCATTTGGATTAAGCAATAATATACTACAATAGATGCATTGTCGAAACGCACCTTTTAATACCTCCTCGTAGCATATGAGAACTACAGGATTCCTAACTCGTATTAATATGTATATTATTACTGCCGCATAACGATTACAAAATTACACAAAAAAATATATCTAACAAAAGTAGGAGGATTTTTTAACTTTTTACCATAGACATTTTATTAGGGAAACGTAGGTTCAACTGGTAAGTACAAATAAGTAGAAATGTTTGAACAACACTGTTTTAGGAAGTTGAAAAATCAAGTTTCTCTCTCGGTATAGCGTTTATTTTGGCCAATATCTTCTTTAGTTTGGCATTTGAGTATTTCCCATTCGTGTTCTATTTAGCTCCTTATTATGAGTATGTAGCAAGTTGCTTATCAAATTCAGCCTCTTTGAGGGTCAAATATGGTTTTGCAAATGGTGACTGACAAGACATAAACAAGGTCAGCAGGATTTTTTACATAAATGGACATGAATGTATATAACCTAAAATAAGAATAAATTTTAATAAGGGCTGCCCAAAAAGAAAAAAATGCAGTTGCCATCCTACAGATACTTGCAGAAAGGATAAAATTTACTTTTAGACCTTTTGGGATAGCCCTTATTAATACTTCAGATAAAATTCCTAAGGTTATATTTTCAATCCTTTGAACCGGGTTTCCTCCTTGGCATACAGTCCCGGACGCCCGATTATGACATGGTTGGCAACGATACTATCCGCCGGACTGCGTATCTGCGGCGGTGCATTTTCGGGATATTGCGCCTGCCTGTTCCTCACATCTTCCGCTTCCGGCTTGACCTGTTGCCCTTCTTTCTCCTTTTCGGCGACTTCGGGCGTGGGCGGCGCAAGTTCCAGCTGTATTTTTCGGTCAAGGGCGGCAAGTTCGGATTTCAGCTGCTTCAGCTCGTCCTCCTTCTTCCACACCTTGCCCGCTATCTCCTGCAACTGCGGTATCTCCCTCTCCAGCACCTCGTTCTTCGCCTTGTACTGGTCGATAATGGAGGGTATCCTCTCCATCGCGTTCAGGAAGTTTCGGGCGGCAGCCATCGGATCAGCCATTGCCAGATGTCCGTTGTTATAGGTGTACTTGTAGTTCCCCTCTACCACGAAGCGGTTGTCGGTAAACTCCAATCCCTCTTTGAGTATCCTCTCGCTCACCACCTTTATCGGAAAACCGTACAGTTCTCCGACCTGTGTGTAAAGCCCGCCCGTAGTGGCGTTTTTCGCTATCTCCTGCAAACGCTTTCCGATAACCTTCTCATCGGCGGAATCCACACCGTCCACCTTTATTATATTAAGGCGGTTGCCCTCCCTGTCGGTCTGCGCCACCGAAAGGAAGCGGTTCCAGTCCTCCGTCATGGCATCTATGAAAGCCGTGTTGTTACGCAACTCGCCCGTCTTCGACTCTAACTTGAACTCCGAATCACGCTTGCCCTTGTTAAACGACTTGCGTTCCCCTTCGAGCGAGGCGATGCGCTTTTCAAGTTTCGCCTTGTCCAGCAGGTCGGTGTTGCCGGATAGCAACGCCATATATTCCGAAAAGTTCATGCCCGATTTCTCGTCCACTGCCCCCTCGTCGATGGTACGCGCCCCCATAGCACCGCTTTTGAGCTGGCTGATGAAAGTCTGCTTGCAGTGCAGGAGGTTGAACTTGTAGCTGTCCAGTGACTTCTCCACCGCGTAGATGATTACGTCCACGTTGTTCCCGGCGAAATGCTTGGCAATTTCGTTTCCGGCTCTAACTCCGCGTCCGTCACGCTGTTGCAGGTCGGACGGTCGCCACGGCGTATCGAGATGATGAATTGCCACACACCTTTTCTGTGCGTTCACACCCGTTCCGAGCATGGAGGTGGAGCCGAACAGAACACGCACCGTTCCGGCATTCATGGCGTCTATCACCGCCTTCCGAGCCTTGTCGGTCTTGCACTCCTGAATGAAGCGCACCTCGCTTGGCGGTATGCCGTAATCCTCCGTCAGCTTGCGCTTGATTTCCGAATAGACGTTCCACCCGTCGCCCGGCTGATATGTCCCCAAGTCCGAGAAAACGAACTGCGTGCCTTTCTGCGCGTCGTATTTTTGGTAATACTCCGCGATCATCTTGGCACAGTGGCTCGCCTTGTTATCGGGGTGGTCTTCATAATGCGGGTCTATCATGCGCATGTCGAGTGCCATCTTGCGGGCGTAGTCGGTGGCGATAAGCATCTTCGCCTTTTCCTCCGTTTCCGAAAGCGGCAGCCTGCCCAGAAGTGTGGCATCGCCAGTCTTGGCGAACTGCATCAGCTTCTGTATGAAGTCCTCCTGCTCCGGCGTGGGCGGTATGTGGTGCAGTATCTCATTCTTGTTGGGACGATCTACGCCCACGTCCTCTGCCGTGCGGTAGTCCGTGATTTCATTATAGAAGGCGGCAAGTTCCGGCACCTTGATGAAGTAGCGGAAACGCTCCTTTTGAACCACGTTGTTCGTCACGTTAAATTCAAAATCCGTCGTCTTCTTGGCGAATATCGCCGCCCAAGCGTCGAAACATCGGATGTCCTGCCGTTCCAGCTCCTTCGGACGCAAATACTTGAACAGCAGATACAACTCCGTCAGCGAGTTGCTGATGGTAGTACCCGAAAGGAAGGTCGCTCCCAAGTCTCTGCCCGTGCGCTCCTGTATGGTGCGTATGGCAAAGAGCATGTTCAGTGCCTTCTGGCTTCCCTCGCTGTTGCCCAGTCCCGCCACACGGTCATGGCGCGTGTTGAACGTCAGATTTTTGAACTGGTGGCTCTCATCTATGAAGATGTGGTCGATGCCCATCTGCTTGAAATCCACCACGTCGTCCGTGCGTGACTTTATGGCATGTTCCACCTTCTCCAGCTTCGCTTCAAGGTTGTGTTTGCGCTTCTCCAGACCTTTCAGCATAGCCCGCGACACGTTCTTTCCCTGCTGCCGCAGCACTTCGAGGTTTTCCTCCACCGTGTCAAGCTCCGCTTGCAGGATGCGCTGCTGCAACTCCGGCGACTGCGGTATCTTGCCGAACTGGTCGTGCGACATGATGACACAATCGTAGTCGTTGTTCTTTATATTATTGAAGAAGCGCACACGGTTGGCGGTCGAAAAGTCCTTCTCCGAAGCGTACAGAATACGTGCGTTGGGATATGCCGCCTGATAGGTGGCGGCAATCTCCGCAACGTTGGCTTTCAGCCCGATAATCATCGGCTTATGTGCCAATTTCAGACGCTTCATCTCATGCGCGGCGATGCACATTATCAGCGTCTTGCCGGTTCCCACCTCGTGGTCGCAAATTCCGCCGCCGTTCTGTTTCAGCATCCAGACGCAATCCATCTGCGAGGGATAGACGCTCTTGATACCCCGGCTTGCCAAGCCTTTCAGATTGAGGTCGGGGAAGGTCTGGTGCGAGCCGTCATACTTCGGGCGCACGAAACAGTTGAACTTGCGGTTATACATTGTCGTCAGCCGTTCCTTGAACTGCGGCGACTGTTCTTCGAGCCATTCGGAGAAACCGTTGCGGATTTCATCAATCTTGGCGTTGGCGAGCTGTATGCCCTCGCTGTCGCGCACCTTGATGTCGTTGCCATGCTCGTCCTTGCCGATGGACTTCATCATGTCGGGGCAGGTGTTGTGCAGGGCGTGTTTCAAGAGGTGCATACCGTCATAGTTCCGGTAATACCCCTTTACCAGAAACTCGTCCGTGATTTTCATGGTGCGGTAGCCGCACGCAACCGAAAACTCGTCCATGCTTGCGGAATAGGCGATTTTCACCTCCGTGTCGAACAGCCGGCTCATGTAGGCGGCATAGACACCCGTCGGAATCCAGCGTTCCCCGAAATTGAAGTCCAGATCCTCGAAGGCGATACGCGGCGGTTCGGCATCTTTCAGAGCCTCCAACGCCTGTTTCACTTCCGGCATACGCTCACTTTCGGGGTTTTCGCCCATCCAAGCCTCTATGCGTTCCGCCTTCTCTATCACGTTCCCGGCTATGAAGCGGTCTTTGATTTCGTAACCGGTCACGAGCGGATTGTAATAGATGCGTCCTTGCAGGGCTGTGAGCAACTCCTCCGCCGTGCTGTCGGTTATCTCCCGCATATAGTCGAGATTGACCGTGCCATATTTGTTGAGCGACGCGGACAGGGCTTCTTCGGGAGAGCCTACGTTGGCATGGCTCTCCACGGAGAAGGAAACGGGATGCTCGAAGATGTCCGCCTTGACGAACTTTCCGTTCTCCACCCGTTCCAGCGAAAGGATGTCACGCCCGCCCGCGTCCATCATCACTAACTTCACGTTCTGCTTGGCGTTGAGGTTGCCGTAGCGCATGACAAACTCATCGTAACAGGTATTCAGATGCTCTCGCCACGGAACATTTGCCTCGCGCCGGAGCGATTCATAACGGTACAGACGCTCGTAGGCGTCACGCAGCGACACATACAACAACGCCTTTTCCTTCTGGTATCCTTTCAGGTCGAGCGGCTGGAATGTAGCCCCGTATGGCGTGATGTCCTTCAGATAGCCGATGTTATGACGCCCCCGGTCAGCCACCAGCGAGCCTTCGCGCAGGTGCATCTCCGGCGTGCGATGGTAGGCACGCGGCGTAAGGTCCGCGACTTCCTCCTTCGGCTTTTCCGGTTCGATGTCGGGAAAAAGGGAAGTAGCCACCGTTTCCGGTGGAGCATCGGTAACAGCAGGTGCGGCGACTGCTTCCGGCTGTGTTTCCTCCTGCCGGGGTTGTTCACGTGGTACTTCCGGCGTGATCGTCGCAACCGTTCTGTTTTCATGTTTTTCATTATGCTGCCTTGCCAGCTCCCGAAGTTCCTTCCTGCGCTCCGGCGTGAGTTCCATCATCATCTCGTAGAAGCCGTTGATGGGAGGATTGGTTTCCCAGTCCAGCTTTGCATAGATGTCGTCCGGGTCGGCAGGCTTGGCGGTGTTCTCCGCTTTCACCTCCTTATTCTCCATAGCGGGTTTTGCAGTTGGAGCTGTCGGTGTAACCGTGACTTTCGGTTTGGGCGGAGTGGACTTTGCCGTAACTGCCTTTTTCACCGTCTTTTTCTTTTTGGAGGTTTTCGGTTGGCTGACCTCTTCCGTCATCCCCCAGAGGTCGAGCAAGGAGAGCTGCACCCCGTCAGAATATTTCGGACGTGGCTCTATCTCCGGTTTTTCCTCAACGGGTTGCGGTTTTTCCGTCGGAGTTTCCACCGTCTGCGCCGAAGATACCGTTTCCAATTTTATAGCAGGACGCTCCGCCTCCTTTTGAACGGTAACCTTTTCTTCCGTTCCCGACTGCCAGATTGTTCCCGAATACAGACGCATGGCGAGCCTGTAATGGAAATCCTCGTTGAGCATCCGGCGCAAGTCCCCGGCGATACCTGCGGTCTTGCCCTCGTGCAGATAAACCATAGCGGGCTTCCCGTAGGGGTCAGTGTCAAGTTTCGACGTCGTATGCACGATGCGTTCCGGGTGGTGGATGAAATAGGCGTTGTCGGTCAGGTCGGTTTTCGTGTCCGTCTGTATCACGGTCATCAGCCGCTCGTCCTGCGACATTTCCTTCTTGCTGAGGTTCTTTTGCAGGACAATCAGGTCGCTGCCCACCTCCGTCCCCGCGTTGTCCGTGAACAGGTTGTTGGGCAGGCGTATCGCGGATACCAGATTGGCCTGACTGAACAGCTCGTTACGCACGGAGGTCTTGGTGCTATTCAATACCCCTTGCGAGGTGATGAACGCCACGATACCGCCGTCACGCACGGCATCCAGTCCTTTGAGAAAGAAATAGTTGTGGATGGTTTTCTGGGCGGAGCGTCTGCCGAAAGAGTCGCTCCGCTGAAACTCCGCGTCGAACACGGCAATGTCACCGAACGGAATGTTGGACACCGCCAAGTCGAAATAATTGTTGAACGGTCTTTCGATTTTCTCAAAACCGCAGGTGCGCATTTTCTGGTCGGGATAGAGATGCCTCAAGATTGTACCCGTGAGCAGATCCTTCTCGAAAGCCATCACATCCGCATTGGGGCTGTGCCGTAGCATGGAATCCACGAACACGCCGACACCTGCCGACGGTTCGAGCATACGGGCGGGGCGGACGCTGTAATCTGCCAGCACGTCCGCGATGGTGTCGGTTATCTCTTTGGGGGTGTAGAAAGCGGTCAGCACGGACGCTTTCAGCGAATCCACAAACCGCTTGTACTCTGTTTCGTCCTTGCTGTTCTCACGGATAAGCCTGTGCAGCTCCACCGTCGGGGCGAACAGTTCGAGGTCGGATTTCGCCCACCGGACGGCATCCGTCAGTTCCTTTGCAGGGTTGAGGATACATTTCAGACCGCCGAAACCGCAGTACCTTTGAAGTATGGCACGCTCTTCGGTTGTCGCTGTCCTGTTTTCCCTGTCAAGGATGAATGCCGTCCGTATCGCCTCGATGTTGTCCCGCAGTTTCTGTTTGCGGTTAAACGCCATATTCGTCTAAGTAAAGGACGGTTGCTCCCGTCAGCTCCGTGTAGAGCAGGTCGTAATCGGAAGACAGGGCGAAATTGTCATCCGAGAGGTCATAGACGGAGAACACGTTGCCGACAAGCGGCAGCAGTTTCAGGACAAAGGCTTCACGCTTCTCTTCCGGCACTTCATCGGCAAACTCGTTTTCCACGACTTCGCGGAGGATGGCGTAACGGGAATAATGCAGCCCGCGCAGCAGCGTGTCCATCGCCAGTTCCTGCGCACCATCGGCGGGATAGCCTTCAAGCCGTGCCCTCTCATACGTTTCGGCGGCACGGTCGGCCCGTTCCCGTATGAAAGCGGTGTCGTCAGCCTGTTCAAACTTGTTCGTGCGGAGATAGTCCAGCAGGTACAGACCGTAATAGGAAAAGTCGGTCTGACCCTCGTTTTTCTTCTTGTTGTTCATTACTTTGGATTTAGCGGATTGATAATTAACGGGATAATCGGTTGGAAAAAGGAAGAAAAAGGCACTCGGTATCCCTCCGAGTGCCACCACTAAATCCAAAGTATGAGTGTAATCCGGTATCGAAGAACAATTCATTACTCTGAACAAGTGGCAAAGTTAATACTATTTCTTCCGTCCTGAAAATTTCTTGCCCTTTTTAGCCTCCGGGAACACAAAAGTCGTGTTATATTCCCCGTCAAAGGCGACAACAGCATCGAAACTCTTGCCCTGTTTGCTCTTGAACCCTTTGAGCAGCTTGGTATGCCCTTCGGTGAGCAGGTCTTTGATTTCATCGTCGGACAGGGTGCGTCCCGCTTTCAGCCGGAACACGGGCAGTCCGCACTCCGTGTTGTCGCAGCGTACCACCTTGCCGTAGAACCGCATCCTGCCCGTGCCACACTTGGGACACGCGCAGCCGGAGTCACGGCTGCCGAAGAGCTTGTCGCACGAGAGCAGTTCGGAGGTTATCTCACGTGTGTACGCCTCTATCTCCTTGCGGAAGGTGTCGGCGGACAGTTCCCCGCGCTCGATACGCGCCAGCTCCTTTTCCCATTCGCCCGTCATGGCAACATCGGCGATGCGCATCGTCTTGACGACGGAATTGAGGGCAAGTCCTTTTTCGGTGGGAACAAGCGACTTCTTGCAGCGTTCCATGTAACCGCGCTTGAAAAGCGTTTCGATGATGGAGGCGCGTGTGGCGGGAGTACCGATGCCACAGTCCTTCATCGCCTGCCGCAGTGCGTCGTCCTCAATTTCCTTGCCCGCCGTTTCCATTGCCGAGAGCAGGGTGGCTTCGGTATGCAGCGGCTTGGGTTTGGTCTTTCCTTCGGTAATGGACGAGCCTTTCGGTGTCAGCGTGTCGCCTTCCTGCCAGCCGGGGATGGTAATTTCCTCTTTTTCCTCGCCATAGACGGCACGCCATCCGGTTTGCTTCACGACGCTGCCTTTTACGGTAAACTCCACTCCGGCACATTCCGCCGTGACAGTGGTCACATCCTTGACGCATTTCTCAGAGAATGCCTCGACCATGCGCCCGGCAATCATCTGATAGATGGTATTGTCCTCTTTGGAGAGGAAGAGCGGTTTCTCACCCGTGACGAGCAGGGCATGGTGGTCTGTCACCTTGCCGTCGTCCACGCTGCGGCGTGTCGGGGCGGCTTTTGCCCGCACCTTGTCTTTCCATTCGGGCTGTGTGCCGATGAAAGCGAGCAGTTTGGGAATTTCGGCAAACACGTCTTCGGGGATGTAGCGGCTTCCCGTTCTCGGATAGGTTATCAACTTCTTTTCGTAGAGTTTCTGCGCGATTTCAAGCGTCTGTTCCGCCGTGAAGCCGTGCTTGGCGTTGGCTTCTTTCTGGAGCGTGGTCAGGTCGTAGAGCAAGGGAGTTTCCTCCGTCTTCTCCTTGCGCTCGGCTTTCGTGACAGTGGCGCAACCTGCCGCCTTTACCTTATTATATAGTTCCATCGCCGGTTCTTTCTCTTTCCATTTCTCGGAGGATGAGAATTTCACGACTTCGCCGTCGCAACCGTCCGTTGCGATATGGAGCAGCCAGAATGCTTCGGACGTAAAGCGGCGGTTCTCCCAGTAGCGTTCACATACCATAGCCAACGTTGGTGTCTGCACCCGCCCCACGGAATACGTGCCGTGTCCGGCGGCGATGGATAACGCCTGTGTGCCGTTGATGCCCACGAGCCAGTCGGATTCGCTCCGCGCTTTGGCGGCGAGGTAGAGGTTGTCGTATTTGCTGCCGTCTTCGAGTTTCCGCAGTCCCTCACGGATAGCTTTGTCGGTGAGAGAGCTGATCCACAGGCGCACGAAAGGAGTGGTGCAACCCGTATAGTGGTAGAGGTAGCGGAAGATAAGCTCTCCCTCGCGTCCGGCATCGGTCGCCACGATGATATGTTCGCTTGTGTCGAACAGTCTTTTGATGACTTTTATCTGCGACACCACGCCGCTGTCGGGCTTGTAACCTTTCTCCGTCCTGACCTGACGGGGGACGAGCGTGAATGTGTCGGGAATAATCGGGAGGTTGTCACGGACAAATCCGCGCACGCCGTAGCCGTCGGGCATGGCAAGCTGAACGAGGTGTCCGAATGCCCATGTCACGGCATAGCCGCCTCCCTCGAAATATCCTTCCTCTCTCTTTGTCGCGCCCACGATGCGGGCGATTTCACGTGCCACGGAGGGCTTTTCTGCAATGATTGTCTTCATGTTTTCTTGCTTTTTTGTTGATACTTTGGATTTTATTTTGGATTCAGTGGCGGACACGGGATTACATTTTCATGCCTTTGTTGTTCTTCTTTTTCGGCTTCTCCTGCTGCTGTTGCTGGCGGTCGTCCTTCGGGGCGGTCTGACCTTTCTGCAAAGGCTCTTTCAGGTTCTTTGTCGCCTCGTTGGTTTTGCCCTCGTTGTTCACCGCCACCTGTGTGCGGCTCTCGTTGGACGGGGCGACCTGCTGGGCGTTGTCGGGGTTCGTTTCGTAGTGGTACGGGCGGCCCTTCTCCGGGTTGAACTTGATATACATCGTGGCATGGAAGCCCTGCTTGTCGGTCACGTTCTCCAGTTTCACGGCTTTACCCGCCACGTAGTCGGCTTTCTGCTTGTCGGTGAAGTTCACGCCGCTCCATTTGCTGATGGGGCGGATGCTGCCGTCCTCGTTCATCCACGTGTTGCGGCGTTGCTCCTTCTTGGTCTGTGCGGCATTTTCCCCGCCTTGCGCCTGACTTTTCGAGGTGTCACCTTTGGCTTCCTGCGTCTGTGCGGTACGGGGCGACCTTCCGGTTCCCGGCACGAACTCCACGCCGCGCTGCTCCACGTTCACTTGAAGGGTGGTGACGAACTTCCTGCCGTCGTTGCGCTCGATGAGCTTGTCGCGCACGGGCAGTCCGGCGCGGAGCATGTCCTGCTCCTGTTTGGTGATTTCCGTCTTGCCGATGCGCTCCGGGATGCGCACCTTGTTTGCCGGAATGTCCGTGATTTCATTCGTCTTGCGGTCGATGCTGATGTAGGAGGGGATGATTTCGCCCGTTTCCCTGTCCTCAATGTCCACGACCCTGCCGAGGTTGCCCGTTTCGCGCAGGTTCTTCCGGTCATCGTCGGAGAATTTGTGTTCCTTGTACTCATCTAACTTCTGCTCCTTGCGGATGAAGTGCGGCACGAGGCTGACATTTCCCTCACCGTCCTTCTTGAAGGAGAGGCGGGCGTCCAGCTCGAATGATTCGCCGCCGAAGGTGGGCTTGACCTTTACCAAGTCGGACTTGCCGTAGTGGAGCATCTTCGTAAGGTCTCCGGACTTTTCAAGGTCGTCACGCTTCACGCCCCATCTGTCCTCCAGCTCCTGCCAGTTGATTTTGCTCTCGTTGATGGGTTGGTAGCCCTGTCTGCCCTGCGTCTGTTGCGGGCTTTCCTGCTGTTCTTTCTGTTGTTCCATGTTTTCCTGTTTTTGAGGTTCTTGTTTCTCTGTCTTTTGTGCCGCCATCTCTTCCTGCACCTGCTGTTGATAAGGGAAGGTGTCGATTTTGTGCGGTGCAAGGATTTGTTTGTTCTGGTACGGATGCTGAAGCAGGTCTTTCATCACGCCAAGCATGGAATCCACTTGGTCTGCCGCGATGCGGTAGAAACCGAAGCGGCTGGGTTCCTTGCACTGCCGGAAGAAGTTCTTGAAGAAGTTGTCCAGCACGTCGCCGTGTCGGTCGAATTGCAGGAAACTCTGCGCGTTCTCAGCTTTCGCAGGGGTACGCTTGGGTGTGCCGTCTGCATTCAGCCCGGCTACCACGCTGATCTCGCCCGTCTTCTCATCACGGACTACCAGCACGTCCTTTTCGTCTTTTTTCTTTGCCATTTGAAAAATGTTTTAATGGGTTATTTATGAAAGAAATTATGGATACGAGCCTTGTAGAAGGCTATATCTTCTTTTTTGAAGTCCTTGATATGGTTGGAAAGGAATGTCAGCACATCCTCCTCGCTGTAATAGGTTTTCTTGCCCAGTGTCTTGTAGGGCAATGCGCCGACACTGCGGTAGCGTTGCAGTGTGCGCTTGCTTATCTGGAGCAGCATGCACAAATCCTGATTGTCGAAAAGGCGGATGCTTTCCGTGATAGTAGGCTGTTTCCCCTCAGCCTTCATCGCCAGCAGCAGTTCGTCCTGACGGTCGAGCCGTTCCATCAGCTTCTGCATCCAGCCCTCGAAGTTGTTTCGTGTGAGCAGTTCCATGACCTATGTCCTCCTTCCTTTTGGTTTGCCGCCAGTGCGCAGCGTGTGGTTGCGTTTCAATTCCTGCGGTGTCGCCGCGTCCTCGTTGACGGCACACGCTTCAAGCAGGCGGTCTATTTCCGACTGCCGGTAGCGGCATTTACCGCGAAGCACGACATAACCGATGCGTTGCTCGCTGCGCATACGCTGGAGGGTGCGGGTACTCACGTTAAGCAGGTGCGCCGCCTCGCGTGTGGTGAGCAACCTGTCGGGCGATGCCGCTTTCTTGTCGCCGGAGGCGGCACGGACGTGTGCCGCAATCTCCGCTATCTGTTCCGTCAATGACCGGAAGGCGGAACTTTCCATCGTTATCACTTTCATATTCAGTCCTTTCTTTTTGTTTCTGCAGCAAAAATCGGCAATAAACAAAAGGGGCTTTAACAACTCACTACGTGACTCACGTAAGATTTTTACGGAAGATGGCTCCGTAACCCGGTCAAACGGCGCAACAGGCAGCCTTTCAGCGGAAAACGGCACGTGTTCAGGACCGTACCGTTACCTTTGCGGGCAAACCGATAATTGCATGAATATGGAAATAGTATCTATCGAGAAAAAGACTTTCGAGATGATGGTGGCGGCATTCGGCGCACTCTCGGAGAAGGTCGCCGCCCTGAGGCGCAAAAGCGACACGAGGCGCATGGAAAGATGGCTCACGGGCGAGGAAGTCTGTAGGCAGTTGAGAATAAGTTCGCGCACGTTGCAGACGCTGCGCGACAGGCGGCTTATCGGCTACTCGCAGATAAACCGCAGGTTTTATTACAAGCCGGAGGAGGTGAAGCGGCTGATACCGCTTATCGGCACGCTCTATCCGCACGGCAGATGATTTGATTTATTCACCCACTGAATCCGAAGTTATGATGAACGAGAACAACGATGTTTTTACGATGGAAGACGAGCCGATAGCCTCTGTGGTGCAGGATATGCGCAAAGGCTCGAAATGGCTGTCCGCCTTTCTGGAAAGTTACCGTCCTCTGCTGGACGGGGAACGTTACCTGACGGACGGCGAGGTGGCGGAACTGCTCCGCGTAAGCCGACGCACATTGCAGGAATACCGCAACAACCGCGTGTTGCCCTTCATACTTTTGGGAGGGAAGGTGCTTTACCCGGAAACGGGGCTGCGTGAAGTGCTGGAAGCAAATTACCGCAAGCCGCTGGAGTGAGCGCGGTTGGCAAGAAAAAAGGAAACGGGCGACACTTTTTGTGGTGCTGCCCGTTTCCTTGTCTTATGTGGTATGCGCAATCAGCAGTACCCGGCTTTTCCGTTCTGTATGAACATCACGTATGCCTGCCGTTTCTCTTTGGCGAGAGCTTTTCCCACCAGCCATGTGCGGAACAGGTGGGTGTTGTAGGTGTTCAGCCGGAAGGCGACGGGGATGATGATTTCAAGCGCGTACACATCTGCGTACAGTCCGTTTTCAAGTTGCATGTAGCGGCACACCTCGTAGTCGTTAAGCACGTCCGACTTGCGGATGGCTTTGATGGCGGCGTTCACTGCCGGGACGGTCGTATGGAACAGTCCGGCGATTTCGGTGGCGGTCATCCACACGTCGTTACCGGTTACGCTGACCGCCTTGTCCTCTATGATGATTATGTCACGTTTCATGGCTTCTCTTTTTTAGATGGTGCAACCTGCAAATTCCTCAACACTGTTCAACCTTGCGGCAAGGTTCTTCATGTCCTGATTGAGTTTTTCTTTGGTTATCTTCGCGTAAATCTGCGTCGTCTTTATGCTCTTGTGTCCGAGCATGGAGCTGACGGTTTCGATAGGTACGCCATTAGAGAGAAATACCGTCGTGGCTGCCGTGTGGCGGCTCTGATGCCACGTGATATGCTTGGTGATGCCGCAACGCTTGGCGACGGCACGGATACCGGCAAGGCACGTGTTATAATGCGGGACGGGGAATATCTTGCCGTTCTCGCACAGCCCACGGTATTTGCCGATTATGCGGTTGGCGATGTCAAGCAGGCGGATGTTGGACACCACGCCCGTTTTCTGGCGGTTGATGTTTATCCACTCGTGTTCGTCGAAGTAGGTGCGGATATTCTCTTCCGTGAGGTTGCGCATATCCGAGAACGACAACCCGGTGAAAGCGCAGAACAGGTAGAGGTCACGGTACAGTTCCTGTTTGGCGTTTTTCAGTTTCCCGTCCATCAGCAGGCGTATTTCCTCTTTGGTCAGAAAACTGCGTGTTGTTTCCTCCTTCTTGATTTCATACTCGCGGAACGGGTCGCGTGTCAGCCACTCGTTGTTGATGGCGATGAACACCATCGTCCGTAGCGGGCAGACGTACAGCCACACGGTATTGGTGCAGCAGTGTTTGTCCGTGCGCAGGAACATCTCGAAGTCGGAGATGAAAGCGGGGGTAAGCTCTTTCAGTGCGATGTCCTTCACATGGTAGCGGATGTCGAGGAACTCTTGCAGGTGCTTGTAAACGATACGGTACTTTTCCAGTGTACCTTTTGCTTTCATGCCTGCTTCCACCTGTTTCTCATAGTCCTCATTGTGACGACGGTACACCTGCATCAGCGTGTGGTAGCGGTGTTCCAGTCCGAGAAAAGCGTTCTTCACCTTCTCAGCCGTGACGAAGTTGTCACGTTCCATGATTTCCTGATAGTGCCTATTGATGCGCACCCGCATCTTGTCAAGCATACGGTTCGTTTCGAGTGCCGCCGCGCTTCTGCCTGTGACACGTCCACCTTTGGTGTCCCACAGTTTCGGATCGACTGTCAGCTTGCAGCTGAACTGCGTCTGGCTGCCGTCCACCGTGATGCGTCCCATGACGGGTACTGTCCCGTCCTTTTTCACTACCTGACGCTTGAGGTAATAGATTACTGAAAATGTACTCTTCATCGTCCTTAATTTTTTGGTTTCAAAATTAGTTGGTGAAGAGTCCGGTGTCGGTACGCAAAACGGGGAGGAACGGAGCAATCTTTTTCCGTAACCGAAATTTTTGCGTGAGTTATCGGTAACTCACTATTCCTTAACGTATTGTTTCGCTATCCGTACCCGTTTGTCGCATTTTCGGGCATGGTTACGAACAAGTAACGTTGCGGCGTCAGGATTTGGCTTCGGCAGGGATTGTAATGGCTTCACGAATTATCGCCACTTCAACTAAAACCCTTGTAACTCAATTCTATCACTATAACTTTCCGCATTTCACTTTTTTGTAGTAACTTTGTAGCATGATAAAACGAGTCGATAGCATGAAAAAAAGAGTATTGTTTCTGCTGCCATTGTTTCTAGGTGCTTGTTCGGATAGCGGAGAAAGCCCTGTTATCACGATAGAAAAGCTATATGTGAAAGTAGATCAGGGCGATGGAGAAACCAGTCGCGAAGACTATGCGAACCGAATGAGCGAATTGCCTGCTTTGAAAGTAGGAGATAAGGTGGACGCATTTTTGTCTTTGGATGGGAACGGAGCTGAACTGAAAGCTTTCCAGCTTCAGAATGGTGAAGAGATGAAGACTGAACTCCGTTATGAAAAAACGGAAGTTACTACCGAAGGAAATCTGACAGACGAAGAAAAAGGACAGTTACGCTTTAAAGATGGCGTGACAAAGACTAAGGTGCTGGTTCATGCCACTATTGAGCATGTAGATAAGAATGGTGACGTACAATTATCTTTTTATCTGTCTTCAAAAGCGGAGTGTGAAGGAGCGCAGGAAGTGATTGACTTAAGAACAGAAGTAAGGGAGGAAAAATAAACCCCGAAAAGGAGTGAATCACTTTTACGTTACGAAGGAAATATAATAAAAGAAGCGATCTCGGAGAGGTCGCTTCTTTTATTATATGATTTAGGATATTACAGTCTTGCCTGGATAGCTTTTGACTCTTCTTCGTATCCCGGTTTGTTCAGCAAAGCAAACATATTTTTCTTGTATGCTTCCACGCCCGGTTGGTTGAACGGATTCACGCCCAGCAGATAACCGCTGATACCGCATGCCTTTTCGAAGAAATACAGCAGGCCGCCGATATTATATTCGCTCAGTTCCGGAAGAACGATGCGCATATTGGGTACACCGCCGTCTACGTGAGCCAGTTGAGTTCCCAGTTCTGCCATCTTGTTCACTTCGTCTACCCGTTTGCCTGCCAGGAAGTTCAGGCCGTCGAGGTTAGCTTCGTCAGATGGAACTTCCAGTTTGTGGTTCACCTTATCTACAGAGATAACTGTTTCGAAGATAGAACGTTCACCTTCCTGAATCCACTGTCCCATAGAGTGGAGGTCAGTAGAGAAGTCTACGGCTGCAGGGAAGATACCTTTGTTATCTTTACCTTCAGATTCTCCGTACAGTTGCTTCCACCATTCGCTTACATAGTGCAGTTTCGGGCAGAAGTTGACAAGGATTTCAATTTTCTTGCCGTTTCTGTACAGCTCGTTACGGGTAGCAGCATAGATGGCAGCAGGGTTTTCGGCAAACGGAACGTCAGAGCCGCATGCTTTTTCCATATCTGCAGCACCGGCAACCAGTTTGTTGATATCGAATCCTGCCACTGCAATCGGCAGTAAACCAACCGGAGTCAATACAGAAAAACGTCCGCCTACGTTGTCCGGAATGATAAAGGTTTTGTATTCTTCCTTGTCGGCAGTAACGCGTGCGGCACCTTTCCTGGCGTCTGTGATGGCAACGATTACTTTTTTGGCAGTTTCTTTACCGCGCTGGTCTTCGCATTGTTTTTTCAACAGGCGGAAAGCAAGCGCCGTTTCGGTGGTAGTTCCTGATTTGGAAATATTGATAACACCGAATTTCTTGTCTTTCAGATATTCAGTAAGTTCGTACAGATAGTCTTCGCTGATGTTGTGTCCTGCGTAGATCATAACAGGAGCAGTTTTCTTTTCCTGCAGCCAAGTGAAGCTGTTGGACAGCGCTTCGATTACAGCACGTGCGCCCAGATAGCTACCACCGATACCTGCAACGATCACTACTTCACAGTTGTCTCTCAATACTTTTGCAGTAGCGTTCAGGTCAGCCAGATGTTCGTCGCTGATAGAAGAGGGAAGGTGCAACCATCCTAAGAAGTCGTTTCCTTTTCCTGTTCCTTTTTCCAGCATTTCCTGTGCGGCTTTTACCTCGGCTTCATAAGCAGAAACCTTCTCTTTGGAAATGAATCCAAATGTTTTTTCAATGTTCAAGCTAATCATATCTATAAGTTTTGAGTTATTCTTATCTAAAAGAATCAGTTAGCAATTTAATCTCAATCATTGGTGAGATGCGTTCGTACAAGATGTTGTACACGGCATCCAGTATCGGCATGTTGACATGGTGATGCTTGTTGATTTCTTTGATACACTTCGTACCGTAGTAACCTTCCGCGATCATTTCCATTTCAATCTGCGCACTTTTTACAGAATACCCTTTGCCTATCATCGAACCGAAGGTGCGGTTGCGGCTGAAGTTGGAGTATCCCGTCACTAATAAATCTCCTAAATAAACAGAATCATCCACATTTCTGTTCAGCGGGTGTACCGTATTCAGGAAACGGTTCATTTCCTGGATTGCATTTGAAATCAGTACAGCCTGGAAGTTGTCACCGTATTTCAGTCCGCTGCAGATACCGGCAGCGATGGCATATACGTTTTTGAGTACCGAACTGTATTCGATACCGGCTACATCGTCACTGACAGAGGTCTTGATGAAGCTGCTTCCCAGTCGGCGGGCGAAGATGCGCGCTTTGTCTTTGTCCGGGCAGGCGATGGTTAGATAAGAGAGGCGTTCCAGAGCTACTTCTTCTGCGTGGCAGGGACCTGCCAGTACAGCGATATTTTCGGGTGGTACACTATATTCTTTCGTGAAATATTCCGATACGATTACGTTGTCATCGGGTACGATTCCTTTGATAGCTGTGATAATGAACTTGTCCTTGATCTTCGTTTTCAGTTTCTTCAGATGAGCTTTCAGATAAGGAGAGGGGGTGACGAAAATCAGCGTATCCGATTCCTTCACAACATCATTGATGTTAGAACTGAAAGTGATACGCTTCGTGTCGAACTTCACCCCTGTCAGATAGGCGGGATTATGTCCAAGCCTCTTGAAATCAGCAATACGGTCATCTCGTCGCATATACCAATTGATAGAGTCTTCCTGAGCCAGACACATCTTTGCGATTGCTGTAGCCCAACTTCCTCCGCCCATTATCGCTATCTTACCGGGTAGTTTCATTTCTTTAATTAAAAATTAAGAATGAAGAATGAAGAATTATGAATGAAAAGCCGAAACGATTCTCCATTCTTAATTCTTCATTCTTAATTTATTTAAGTTTATTTATCCACTCGGTCACGTCGTTCACGCTTGGATTGTTCAGTTCTAATTTGTATTTTTTATTGATGCCGCAAATGTCCTGGTGTAGCTTTTGCGGATTGACATCTTTCATTTCTTCCACCGTATTGTATCCGGCTTTCTGGATTACCGGAACCCAGTCTTCTGCAATTCCCAGTTCCATGTATTTAGAAGCCGCGTCTTTTTTCACTACTTTTTCCGGACGCATTTGCGGGAAGAACAATACTTCCTGAATAGTGGTCTGTCCGGTCATCAGCATTACCAGACGGTCGATTCCGATACCGATACCTGATGTAGGAGGCATACCGTATTGCAGAGCACGCAGGAAGTCCTGATCGATAATCATTGCTTCATCATCTCCCTTGTCAGCCAGACGCATCTGTTCTTTGAAACGTTCTTCCTGATCGAGCGGATCATTCAATTCCGAGTAAGCGTTGGCTAGTTCTTTACCGTTTACCATCAATTCGAAACGTTCGGTCAGTCCCGGTTTAGAGCGGTGCATCTTCGTCAGCGGAGACATTTCAACCGGATAGTCAGTGATGAAAGTCGGTTGTATATAAGTGCCTTCGCAGAATTCGCCGAAGATTTCGTCGATCAGTTTGCCTTTGCCCATCGTGTCGTCGATTTCTTCCATCTTCAGCTCTTTGCAGACCTGACGGATTTCTTCTTCGCTCTTGCCGTTGAGGTCGTATCCTGTCTTTTCTTTGATAGCGTCCAGGATAGGCAGACGGCGGTAAGGAGCTTTAAAGCTGATTGTCTTTCCGTCTACAACGGTTTCGGTGCTTCCGTTCACGGCGATACAGATGCGTTCCAGCAACTTTTCAGTGAAGCTCATCATCCAGTTGTAGTCCTTGTACTGTACGTAAAGTTCCATACAAGTGAATTCGGGGTTGTGGGTTCTGTCCATTCCCTCGTTACGGAAGTTCTTTCCTATTTCGTATACACCTTCAAATCCTCCCACGATCAGTCGTTTCAGATAAAGTTCCGTTGCGATGCGCAGGTAGAGGTCTATATCCAGTGAGTTATGGTGAGTGATGAACGGACGTGCGCTTGCTCCGCCGGCGATGGATTGCAGGATCGGAGTTTCTACTTCCGTATATCCGGCTTCGTCGAGGGCGTTGCGCAGTGTTCTCACTACGGTGGCACGCTTTTCGAATGTCTCTTTGATGCCTTCGTTTACTACCAGGTCCACATAACGTTGGCGATAACGGAGTTCGGGATCTTCAAAAGAGTCGTAAGCTACGCCGTCTTTATATTTTACGATAGGCAGCGGTTTGATAGACTTGGCAAGTACGGTCAGTTTCTTGGCATGGATACTGATTTCGCCCATTTGTGTACGGAACACGAAACCTTCGATACCTACGAAGTCACCTAAGTCGAGCAGGCGTTTGAATACAGAGTTATATAATTCCTTGTCTTCTCCCGGACAGATGTCGTCACGTGTAATGTATACCTGTATACGACCTTTAGAGTCCTGCAGTTCGATGAACGAAGCCTTGCCCATCACGCGGCGGCTCATAATACGGCCCGCTACAGAAACCTGACGCGGTTCGTCTTCATCTTTGAATTCTGCTTTTATATCAGTAGAGAAAGCATTGGTTACATACTCTGCAGCGGGGTACGGATCGATACCCATTGCACGAAGCTCATTCAGACTATTGCGCCGAATAATTTCCTGTTCACTTAGTTCTAATATATTCATTTCGTTATGTATTAACTCAATTTTGGAGGCAAAAATACGAAACTTTTCTCATATATCCTGTAATCCGTCTCTTTTTTGTATCTTTGCGCCCTCAAAACAATAGGTATGACAGGACAAAAGACACCCACTGCGCTGGGTACGGAAAAGATCGGGAAGCTTTTAATGCAGTATGCCATTCCGGCAATTATCGCCATGACGGCGTCTTCTCTTTATAATATGGTAGATAGTATTTTCATCGGCCACGGGGTGGGGGCAATGGCTATTTCGGGGCTGGCACTTACGTTTCCGCTGATGAACCTTGCGGCGGCTTTCGGTTCGCTGGTAGGTGTGGGAGCGGCTACACTGGTATCGGTGAAGCTGGGACAGAAAGATTATGATACGGCACAACGGGTGCTTGGCAATGTGCTGGTATTAAATATTATCATCGGACTGGCTTTTACGGTTCTTACCCTGATGTTCCTCGATCCGATTCTTTACTTCTTCGGGGGAAGTGAGGCGACTGTCGGCTATGCCCGCGACTATATGGTGGTTATCCTCTGGGGAAATGTCATCACTCATCTATACCTGGGCTTGAATGCGGTACTTCGTTCCGCAGGGCATCCGCAGAAGGCGATGTATGCCACGATTGCTACCGTGGTCATTAATACGATACTCGACCCTATTTTTATTTACGGCTTCGGCTGGGGGATACAAGGCGCGGCTATCGCTACGATTACCGCACAGGTCATCGCACTTCTCTGGCAATTCAAATTGTTCAGTAATAAAGACGAACTCCTGCATTTTCATAAAGGCATTTTCCGTCTGAAGAAGAAGATTGTTTTTGATTCTCTGGCCATCGGTATGGCTCCCTTCCTGATGAATCTTGCCGCCTGCTTTATCGTCATCCTTATTAATAAGGGGCTGAAACAGCACGGAGGGGATCTGGCTATCGGAGCTTTCGGCATTGTCAACCGCCTGGTATTCTTTTTCGTTATGATTGTGATGGGTTTGAATCAGGGAATGCAGCCCATTGCCGGCTATAACTTCGGCGCCAAACAGTATCCGCGCGTGACGCAAGTGCTGAAAATAACGATTTATGCCGCGACCATTGTTACAACCATCGGTTTTCTGATGGGAATGTTTATTCCGCAACTGGCTGTTTCCATCTTTACGACGCACGAAGAATTGGTGAATATCTCGGCAAAGGGCTTACGGATTGTTGTGATGTTTTTCCCGATTGTCGGTTTTCAGATGGTGACTTCCAACTTTTTCCAGAGTATCGGCATGGCGAGCAAGGCTATCTTTCTCTCTATTTCCCGTCAGGTGCTTGTACTGATTCCTTGCCTGTTGATTCTTCCCCGGTTTTACGGGCAGCTCGGCGTGTGGATCAGTATGCCTATCTCTGATTTGATAGCCAGTCTGATTGCAGGAGGGATGCTTTGGTGGCAGTTCCGCCAGTTCAGGAAGGCAACTGCCTGATCTGTTTATTCCGATACTCTTTCGGAGAGACACCTACGTATTGCTTGAAATACTTACCGAAGAAAGATTGAGTCGGGAAATTCAGTTTTGTTGCAATTTCCTTGATGGTGAGATCGGAATTTTCGAGCAGTTGTTTGGCTTCGGTAATTACCATTTGTACAATCCATTGCAGGGCGGTACTACCGGATTTCTCTTTAATGACGGCAGAAAAGTACCGGGAAGAAAGGTATTGTTTGCCGGCATAGAAGGTAACGTCCCGTTCCTTCTGATAATAGCGGAAGAGGGTGATGACGAAGTTCTGAAAGATTTTATCCTTTTTGTCTTGCGATAAAGGTTTGAGAGGCTGGTTGGTAAAATAAACGTTCAGCAACTCATAGCATAAGGTTTGCCCCCATGATTTGATGAGCTCGGATATCAGATGCTGTCTTTGCAGCGGGATGTCATGTGCTTTTATATCCATTCGCTGTTGCAGGGCTTTGATTAATTGTTCCAGATAGCTGTATTGATATTCTGTAATTGAGAAACAGGGATTTTCCCGTAGATAGAGCAGGTTTTCCGAATTGACTATCTTATTAACGATCGGAATAATATAATTCAAATCCACCTCCAGCATAATCCCTTTTATATCCTTGCTGATACGCTGGATGCGCAAGAGACTGCCTGTCATATAAATGCAGACGCTTCCTTTACTTATTAAATACGACTTGTCACTCAGGGCAACTTCCACTTCTCCTTTCTGGCAAAAAAAGAAACCACACTTGTCTATGGTAGATATCATACAGCCTTCTTTTTCCGTAACATTCTCCGGAGATATTATAACATAACTAAAAGGTATCCGTTGTTCCATTTCCTCTTTGCTTTTGGGTGGTTTCTGTTGCAAAGAAACGAATAAATAAATACAAATAGCAAAGTATTTGAGGATTTTAAGTCGAAAAACCTGCAAATCGGACAATTTATAGCTTAAATCAACCTTTTTACTTTTATCTGCTTGGGATACTTTTGCATGAACTAAATAACAAATGAAAATATGAAACGATTCAACTTTTTATTAACAGGAATTTTAGTCGTTTTGTTGGCGTCTTGCAGCCAACGTACACAGATTACAGATAGCAAACCTACAGTGAAGATTGATACTGTATTTTCTGCCGACGGACAGACGGCTTTGCAATTTCCCGGACGGGTGAAGGCGGCGCAGGATATAAGTTTGTCATTCCGTGTAAGCGGAACTATATTGCGTATGCACGTCAACGACGGAACGTATGTGCGCAAAGGACAGCTGCTTGCCGAACTGGACCCTGCTGATTATCAGATTCAGCTGGATGCTGCGGAAGCGGAGTATCAAAGTGTGAAGGCGGAGGCGGAGCGTGTGATGGCACTTTATAAGGAGAATGTAACGACTCCCGACGCCAATGATAAAGCGATGTACGGGTTGAAACAGATAACCGCCAAGTACAATCATGCGAAAGATCAGCTGGAATATACCCGTCTGTATGCTCCTTTCAGCGGATATGTACAGAAACGTCTTTTCGATTCCCATGAGACTATTGCGGCCGGTATGCCCGTTGTCTCCATTATCAGCGAGGGGACACCGGAGGTGGAAATTAATCTTCCGGCAGTAGAATATATCCGTCGCCGGCAGTTCACCGGCTACACTTGTACGTTCGACATTTATCCCGGTCAGGAGTATGCGCTCGATCTGATAAATGTCACCCCTAAAGCGAATGCCAATCAACTGTATACGATGCGTTTGCAGTTGAAGAAAGGTGAAGCGCAGGCGCTTCCTTCCCCCGGAATGAATACAATGGTCACTATAGAATGTACCGAAGGGGAAGTGCGTCATCTGTCCGTTCCTACGGGTGCGGTTCTTCGTGACAAGGGGACGGCGAGTGTTTTCCTTTATGATGCTTCCAGCCGGACCATCCGTCGTTGTGATGTGACAGTCACCCGTTTGCTGGGCAGCGGCAGGTGCCTGGTGACTGCGGAGGGCTTGAAGCCCGGTGACTTGATTGTTGCTTCGGGAGTGCACCATGTGAAAGACGGAGAGCAGGTAGAACCCCTTTTGCCTGCTTCTAAAACCAATGTGGGAGGATTGCTATGATCGATATAAGTAAATGGGCATTTGAAAATAAGAAGTTAATTTACTTCTTGATTGCGGTGCTGATAGTCGGAGGAGCTTATTCCAGCTATGAAATGAGTAAGCTGGAAGACCCGGAAGTAACGGTGAAAGTCGCCATGGTAGTGACTACCTATCCCGGAGCTTCCGCACATCAGGTGGAACTGGAAGTGACGGATGTACTTGAAAAGAATATCCGTACAATGGGGAATATAGATAATGTAGAAAGTTATTCTTACAACGATCTCTCCCTGATTCAGGTGGAATTGAAAACGACCGTCAAGGAGGCAGATGTGGAACAATGCTGGGATTTGTTGCGGCGTAAGGTAGCGAATGCACAGGCTGAACTTCCCGAAGGTGCTGCTACTCCCCTTGTGAAAGATGATTTCGGAAATGTGTACGGTATGTTTTATGCGCTGACAGGAGACGGATTGCAGGACAGGGAACTGTCTGATTATGCCGAACTGATAAAGCGGGAAGTCAGCGAACTGGACGGAGTGGAACGGGTTGACTTGTATGGAAAGCGTGAGGAATGCATCAACATCTCTTTACTGCAGGACCGGATGGCGAATCTGGGCGTGAAACCTGCCGAAGTTCTCGCTACTTTGAACGGACAGAATAAAACCACTTATACCGGATACTACGATAATGGCGATAACCGCATTCGGGTGACGGTGAGTGACAAGTTCAAGACGGTGGAAGACATCGGACGTATGCTGATTCAGGGGCACGATGATGACCAGTTACGTTTGAGTGACATCGCCCGAATTGAGAAAGATTATGAGAATCCTACCCGCAATGAACTCTTTTATGACCGGCAGCGTGCCATGGGAATACTGATTGCGGCTTCTTCCGGTTCGGATATCATCAAGATTGGCAAACGGGTAGAACAGAAACTGGACGAATTGAAAGCAGAGCGGCTTCCGACAGGAGTGGAGTGTCATAAAGTATTCTACCAGCCGGAACGTGTATCCGGTTCGTTGGGAACATTCATTCTTAATCTGATTGAATCGGTCATTATCGTAGTTGTCATTCTGATGATAACGATGGGATTCAAGAGTGGAGTTATTATCGGAATCAGTCTGGTGGTAACGGTGTTCGGCTCCTTTCTGTTCCTGTATTTTGTGGATGGCACGATGCAACGGGTTTCGCTGGCGTCATTTGTGCTTGCTATGGGGATGCTGGTTGATAATGCGATTGTTATTATTGACGGTATACTGGTCGATCTGAAAGCAGGCAAGAGCCGTATGGAGGCAATGACCGCTATCGGGCGGCAGACTGCGATGCCTTTGCTCGGAGCCACTTTGATTGCTATCATTGCTTTCCTGCCTATCTTCATGTCTCCCGATACCGCAGGGGTATATACGCGCGACTTATTTATCGTGCTGGCGGTTTCGTTACTGCTTAGCTGGGTATTGGCTCTGGTGCACGTACCGTTGATGGCCAACCGAATTTTGCATCCCGAAGTTTCGAAAGAAGCGTCAACTACCGGAAAACGAGTGTATGAAGGAAAGATTTATGCCGTCCTGCGCTCCTTGCTGCGGTTTAGTCTGGCTCATCGCTGGAGTTTTGTCTTTGCGATGGTAGCGTTGGTTGTTCTTTCAGCTTTCAGCTATCGGTTCATGAAACAAGGTTTCTTTCCGGATATGGTGTACGATCAGCTTTATATGGAATATAAACTGCCGGAAGGAACAAATTATACCCGTGTCACACGTGACTTGGAAGAGATTGAAGCCTATCTGAAAACTCGTCCGGAAGTGACCCATGTCACAGCTTCCGTCGGTGGTACACCCGGTCGTTATAATTTGGTGCGTAACATAGCCAATCCTTCTTTGGCATACGGTGAATTGATTATAGATTTTACTTCTCCCGATGCATTGGTGGATAATATGCCCGAGATTCAGCAATATCTTTCGTCTCGTTACCCCGATGCCTACGTGAAACTGAACCGTTATAACCTGATGTTCAAGAAATATCCGATCGAGGCACAGTTTACGGGGCCGGACCCGGTTGTTTTGCATCAATTGGCAGACAGTGCCCGCAGCATTATGGAAAGCTGTCCGGATGTATATCTGATAACTACGGACTGGGAGCCGCAGATTCCCGTGCTGACCATTGAATATGACCAGCCGACTGCCCGCGCTATCGGACTAAGCCGTAATGATGTAAGCCTCTCGTTGCTTTCGGCCACCAGTGGCATTCCCATCGGTTCTTTCCACGAAGGAATCCATCGGGACAATATTTATCTGCGCTGCCTTGACGAACAGGGAAGACCGATTGAGGATTTGGATAACACGCAAATATTTTCTTCTCTTCCTTCTTTGAATGGCTTGTTGACGCAGGAGATGATGATGAAACTGAAAACGGGAACGCTTTCAAAAGACGAATTGGTAGAAACCTTGATGGGAACTACTCCGTTGAAACAGATCAGCAAGCGGATCGATGTACAATGGGAAGATCCCGTAGTCCCTCGCTATAACGGGCAACGTAGCCAGCGTGTGCAGTGTTCGCCTGTTCCGGGAATAGAAACAGAGAAGGCACGCCAGTCCATTGCCGCGCAGATAGAGCAGATCCCATTGCCCGACGGTTATAAACTGCAATGGCAGGGTGAAAGGAATGCCAGTACGAAATCCATGCAGTATTTGTTCAAGAACTTCCCGTTTGCCATTATTCTGATGATCTCGATACTGATTATGCTGTTTAAAGACTATCGTAAGCCGATTATCATTTTCTGCTGCATACCGTTGGTTTTTGTCGGTGTAGTCGCCGTGATGTTGCTGACAGGGAAGACATTCAATTTTGTGGCGATTGTCGGCACATTGGGATTGATCGGTATGATTATAAAGAACGGGATTGTGCTGATGGATGAAATTACGTTGCAGATCAGTCAGGGAGTAGAACCGGTCACTGCGTTGATCGATAGCGCCCAGAGCCGTCTCCGTCCGGTGATGATGGCTTCGCTGACCACTATTCTGGGAATGATTCCGCTGTTGCCCGATGCCATGTTCGGCTCGTTGGCAGCTTCTATCATGGGGGGATTGCTGTTTGGCACGCTCATCACGTTGCTCTTTATCCCGATTCTGTATGCATTATTCTTTCATATCAAAAAGACAGACAAATGAAAAAAGAATTTCTTGTAGCTGTTAGTGTTTTGTTTGGAATGGCGGCTTCTCTTTCTGTTTCGGCACAAGAGAAGCTCAGCCTGAAACAATGCCGTGAAATGGCTCTAAAATATAACAAGGAAATGGCTGCTGCCGATAAACAGACAGAGGCCGCCCGGCTGATGTCTCTCAGCTATAAAGCTAACTTCTTCCCCAATTTTACAGCAAGCGGAACCGGACTGTATAGTACGGCAGACGGCAGCTTGGGCATTCAGGGTGGAAATCTGCCGGTATTCCTGCCCGATCCCGCTACTGGAGAGTTGGTAACAAGCGGTTATGCTTATTTCCCCGGATTGAATCTGGACTATAAAGTCGGGACCGTCTATACAGGCGGAGTACAAGTGGAACAACCGCTTTATATGGGCGGAAAGATTCGCGCCGCCTATAAAATGTCATTGCTCGGCAAGGAAATGGCACATCTGAATGAGGAACTGACTGCATCCGAAGTGATTCTGAATACAGACAAGGCTTATGTGCAACTGGTGAAAGCCAAAGAAATGAAGAAAGTGGCGGAGAAATATCATGTGTTGCTCAATGAGCTGTTTCGGAATGTGAAGAGTGCCCATCAGCATGGCATGAAACCTCAGAATGATGTGTTGAAGGTACAAGTGAAACTTAACGAGAGTGAGCTGGCATTGCGCAAGGCGGATAATGCGCTCCGTCTTGCCGGCATGAATCTTTGCCATTATATCGGTCGGCCTCTGACAGCGGGGATTGATATCTCGGATGAATTTCCGGAAGTGGAGCAAGAGTGGAAGACACAGGTTGCCGATATCAGTGCCCGTCCCGAATATGGTATTCTGAATAAACAGATCGCCATGGCCGAGCAGCAGGTAAAGCTGAATCGGAGCGAACTGCTGCCACGTGTGGGAGTGAAGGGAAGTTATGACTATCTCCATGGATTGGAAATCAATGACGAAACTTTGATGAAAAAAGGATCATTCTCCGTCTTTCTGAATGTTTCAGTACCTCTGTTTCATTTTGGCGAACGTATGAATAAGGTGCGCTCTGCCAAGGTAAAATTGGAACAGACTCGTCTTGAACAGGAAAATGCCAATGAAAAGATGTTGCTTGAATTGACGCAGGCCACTAATAATCTGGATGAGGCCCGACTGGAATGCGAGCTTTCAGAACGTTCGCTGGAACAGGCGGAAGAGAATATGAAAGTCAGCGGCAAACAGTATGAGGTGGGATTGGAAACCCTTTCGGATTATCTGGAAGCGCAAGTTATGTGGCAACAGGCGTATCAGACGAAAGTGGATGCCCATTTTCAGTTGTATGTAAACTATGTGGCTTACTTGAAAGCGGCGGGACAACTGCAATAAAATTCTCAAACTATTCTCATCGCCTTGAGAAAAAATACTCATTGCGATGAGAAAAAATACTCATGCCTATGAGAATACTTTCTCAAAGGGGTGAGAATAATTCTGCTTCTACCAATCGTATTTCTCGATGTATATATCGAAGGTCGGTTCATATTTTATTCCGTGTTTTATGAAGATAGCGGCAATCTGTTTTTGTTCCTCGGGATGTAACAGGCGCTCTTTGTTACGGATACGATAATACATACTGCGCCCCATCAGAGAGTATATCTCTTTGCGTATGATGACTGCTGTGGCATGCGGGATGTTGTCGAGCAAATGATCCATTCCCGAGGCAAAGAGTGACGTGCGGAATGGTTTGAAAAAAGTACAGTTATTTTCGTTGCCTGTAATGTGAGATGGATTGACTACCGAATAATAAGGGAGGGTTTGGGGCATACATAATGTAGCCTGATAGCGGAGGCATTTGTTGTGGCGTGGGCATTTGTTGTGGGTACAGTATAAATAATTCTTAGGGATGTCATTAAAGTCTATCTGTGTGTTCATGATTCTTGAATGCTTTTATAGTTTGTTGTTGCTTTTAAAAAAGAAAGTCGTATTTACCGTTTTCTATGTCTATGACTATATTATTCAGAGTAGTGAGCAGAGGTGGTATACCTATTTTAATAGTATTGAAAATAGCTTCTGGATCAATAGCAGCATATTCATGTGAGAGAATATTGCGTAGACCTATTATTCGTTTCCAAGGAATTTTATTATTAGTTCACTATAAATTTTTCTTCTGTTAAATTATCGATTTGCCTAACCGTTTCTCCTATTGTCTGAAGGTACATACAGGTCGAATTAAATAAAACCATGCCAGAGTCGGAAGTTAAGAAGTCATGATGTGAATTTAGATGTTTCGTGGTTCTTTCGATGAAAGAACCTTGTTCTTCCACGAATCGTAACATTCCTACTATTTTTTCTTTAGATATAGATCGCATCTTGCTCTAAGCTTTTTCGGAAGAAATTACGCATGATAGCACCTGATGAAATAACATCCACTTTGGTGCTGAGTATCTTTTCTAAATCTTCCTTTATGTCCAATATTATGAAATAATTAGGTTCTTGTAACTTTATACAAATATCAATGTCGCTATTTTCGTCGTGCTCACCTCTGGCAGCGGAACCAAACAACCCTAAAGTGATGATTCCGTATTTCTCAGCATAGTGTGCCTTGAAATCGCGTAATATATCAAGTATTTCAGCAGTTGTTTTCATCTTTTATTCATATTCTGATTACTGGAACAAAGATAGCAATAATTTTGATATAAAGAAGAAATGAGGAGCGATAACCTGCTTTGATTTCTTATCTGTTAAATAAGCAGATGAAACCGTACAGAATCTATTTTGGTCTCTGATTTCCCCAAACATTTATTAGCCTCTTTTGTTGTTTTCCGAAAACTATTTGTAACTTTGTCATCGGAACGTAGCATACCGTTTAAAGGTGTGCGATTGCGCGTTTCCTCGGCTAATAGGAAATTGTAACGGATTTTTTTGATGTATGCCGGGAAGACGCCTGTACTTCTATGACTTCTCATAGGGTACGGGGTGTCTGCCCGTATACATCAGGTAGCCGTTACTACCTCCTATTAGCGGGATGTGACAGCTCCGTACTCTTTTATAATATAAAAGGTACGGAACTAGGTAAGAGTATTAACTTAGTTCCGTTTTTTTATGTCCTATTGGCTCACAACAAAACAAATGTCTGAAAGACATGGCGTTCAGGAAGCAACTCTGCGAAACTGGGCGAATCTCGGTTACATCACCAGTTCACGAATCAACAACCAGTTGTTTCTGGACGATGAAAGTCTGACTGCTTATCTCGAAGCTCACAAAAGGCTTGGATTGCAAGCAGATTATCTGGCAAAGATTGTGGAAGAGAAAAAGCTGGAACGCGACTTTATTATTTCCAGATATGATGATCTACTATATGTATTGCGAACACAGAAGACGTGTAAACCTCTATATGAAATCATTATTCGTGAACTTTCCCAATTGATTGTTCATCCCGGAGCCCGTGATATTTTCTATTCCATCTCTATGGGGGAATCAATAGAGAAAGTTGCCGGTCGGCATCGAATTACTTATGGCAGGGCGTTACAGATTTATAATTCTCATCTCAGAGGGTTGAAAGTAAGAAAGAACGTGCTGGCTACTTATCGGAAACATATTATAGATGCCCGTTTTCAGTCTTTGGCGGATAAAAGCAAGAATATAAATTTGAATCAGGAAGAAAGAATTCTCCAATTGTCTGTCGGCAAGGTGGCCAATACGAGGCTGACTAATGTCTTGTATAAAGAAGAAATCCGGACGGTAGGGCAACTGCTGGAATTAGTATCGGGAAAGGGATGGAGATGGCTGCTGAAAATGGAAGGCGTAGGGAGGGTTTCTTATGACCGCTTGCTGTCCAATCTTCAGTTGGCGGAAGTGGTCGATGAAAGTTTGGAGCAGATACTTTCCAGTCGCTCTGACAGATGATGAGGGGGGCAAAAGTCAATAGTATTAGGAGAGTTGCTACTGACTTTTGACATCTCCTCATCTCTTTGTGGTGATGATTCTTCCGTTTTTTTAGGGTAGACTACGCATTTGATTCTTTTGATTAAAAACGTTTTATCTTTATAAATTTATTCTGGTACCCCTCAAATATATGCTCTGACGTTTCATTTTCCAATTTCTCTTCAATAGCATTTACTATTGTGAAGAGGACGGTTTGCCCGTCTTCATTTAAAATCCTGAGGTTGGTTCTCTTTCCATCTATCTCTCTAATGTTCAGTAGTATGTAACCTTCTTCTTTAGAGGGGGTACATGAAGTCATCAGGAAATTGTCTTTCTCAAAATGGAAGGCTGAGTACTCTGTGGGTTTATGATTCTCTGTTCCTGTCGGCATTACCCGGGCATATAGAGGAATACGTGAGCTCCAGCCAAACTTGGTAGCAAGGTTGTTAGATGGGGCAACGGAAGAGGTCAGATGGTAACTCCAACGGAACTCTCCTTCTTGGGAAGCTTTGAAGTTGGTATTCCAGTAATTATTCATCACCCACGAGTAGACATGAGGCCTTTCGTACTGTTTCTGATATTGAAATTTTCCGAGGTTTATGTCTCCTAGTTGATAGAGGGGGATGAGGCTGCTTCCTATAATAATTTGCGCCCGATTATTTTGTACCGATACAAAGTTTTGAACAGTATTCCAGTCTGTAGATGTCCCTTCCAGTTGATTCTTGCCAGATATAACTGTTCCGCCCTGAACGTCGAATGCCAGTTTCCCTTCGGGCAGTTGGAAGGGAAATGCAACGTATATCCCTGAGGGCTCCGTCTCCGGCAGACGCTTGATTGCGTACTCCAGTTCTATTCGTTTGGTATCATGATATAATTTAATCTCCAGATTGACCCCAAATGCTTCGTCTGTTCCTGGAGATTTTCCCTGCAACAGGATACGTTGATAAATAGGTCCATTCGAACTGTCAATGATCCGGCACTCGCTCAATCCTGTTCTGTTGTAATTATAGATAAAAGCACCCAGTTCCCATGGAGACGAACTATCGACCAGTTCACAATTCAATTCTTTATCATACAAACTTTGGATCGTTCCTTTGTCCGGGTTGAGTTGTAGTTTGTAGAAATGATTTTCGATACTGGCATTGTTTATTGTAACAGTTCCTGTATCAGTAGACGGTTGTTTGAAGACAATCTCAAACGTCTTGTATCCCATAGGTGGAATATCCTCTGCGAAAATTGCATAGTAGCACCCTTCTCTGCGATAACGGATCGGTTGGACTTTCAACGAATGTCCTTGAAAGTCTGTTATTTCGAAGAATTGGTTTCGGGGGATCACTTCAAAATCAATATCCTTTCGTATATTTTATATCTTACTTTAATCCTAAGATTGGTTTGACAGGAAGTGAGGACTTTTCTCGTCCCCTTTATGAAATATTAGAAAGAGATTATCATGCGATAGCAAAAGTTTCTAAGGAAGATATAAGTGCTAGATTAGCCGATAAATATATTGCTAATAAACTTGAGATAAAGGTGGGAGATCCAATTCTTGTACGCAAAAGATTTGTTTATGATCCGGATGGATGCCCACTAGAATGGAATATAGGTTATTATCGTGCTGATAGTTTTACATATTCACTTGAGTTTGAAAGAAATATTTAATCTGTCATTACGATGTTGTTTGTTACTATCTCCGCCCGAATCCTGCTGAGCGACTGCGGTGTGATCCACAAATAAGATGCTATATGTTTTAGAGGTACATATTGCAATAATTCCGGTGTCTCTTTGATGAGATTCAGGTAGCGTTCCTTGGCCCGTGGACTTCCGGAGTTTATGAGCCAGTTCTCTTGTTGTAGGAATTGATGATCCATGAGTCGGAGTCCCAGGTTGGCAAGCCCGATAGATGAGGAAAACAACTGATTCAGGGCAGCGCGGGAGATACAGTAAGCCACGCTGTCACACATTGCCTGAATATTTACCAGCGAATAGGCGTTGTCTACATATCCCCAGACGGAGAAGGCAGCCTCTCCGTCCGAAGCGAACCAGATGGTTGTTTCTTCTCCGTCTTTGTGGTAATATGCCCGCCAGATTCCATTCCGTATAAAGTAAAGGTTACTATTCTTTGTCCCTTCTCGTACAATCAGTTCTCTTTTTTTGAAGTGTACTTCTTCCATGCAATCCAGTAAGGACTGCACATCGGCTTCCGATACTTTGTATCTGCTGCAAAGCTTTTTGATGAATGTTTCCATAGTGCAAAGATACTTATCGTCGGCGGACAATGAAGCGATCTTTGAAATAAATTCCGATAATATAGAGTGTCGTCAATAACTCTGCCGACGGAACAGCCAGCCAGATGCCCGGCACACCGAGAATGGGCGGAAGAACAAAGAAACCGATCAGCATAAATACGACACCTCGAAGAAGGGTAATGATAGTAGCTCTCTGTCCCCGTTCAATACTTTGGTAATAGCCGATTCCTATCATATTAATAGCAAAGAAGATGAAGCCGATGCCAAAATAGGGAATGCCGTTTACTGCAATGTCAAAGGCGGAATAGCTGCGGTCTATAAACAGTGCGACTATGTTCCGGCAACATAGCGTTGTGAGTATGAAAAAGCAGATTCCGCAAATCAAAGCTGTACGCAGCGAAAGACGCAGTGCCTTCCGTATACGTTCCGGCTGTCCGGCTCCGAAGTTATAGCTGATAATCGGCTGGGCAGATTGTGCAATCGCATTATATACCATAAATATGATGGGGAAAAAGTAACAGACAATACTGAAGGCAGCTACCCCGTCTTCTCCCAGATTCCGGATAAAGACATAGTTGCCGAGGAACATCATACAGGCAATGGACGCTTCGCTGACAAAGGCCGAATTTCCTAATTTTACCATATATCCTATGTTACGGAAAGTCATTCGCAGACTTTTTCTGCTTAGTTTGATTCGGTATAAGCGAAGGTCATGAGAGTAGTGCATGAGATAGACGAGTGTCATCAATCCTCCTACTACGGTGCCCAGGCTGGTGGCGAAGGCAGCGCCCATCATTCCCCAACCAAATTCGAAGATGAAGATATAATTTAACAGGATGTTGAGAATAGCTGCTGTGGCATTGCACATCATGGCATAGTTGGGCGAACCGTCCAAGCGGATATAGAACATGCCTATATTTAAAATTTCATAGAATACGAGGAAGGGTACATACCACGACATGTATTCTATTACATACGGCAACAATTTATCCGAACTGCCCAAGAAGCGTCCCAATGGCTCTACGAAATAGAAACACAAAGCAGACATGATGAGTATAAGAATCGCAGAAAAGACAAGTGCCTGAGTAATATTGATATTGGCTGCCTTACGTTTACCCTGCGATAGGTGAATGGAGGCGACAACCAATCCTCCGACTCCGAACATCAGTCCGATTCCGGCGGCAATCATAAAAAGAGGGGCTGTGATATTGACGGCGGCCAGTGCGTCGCTACCGATTCCTTTTCCTACGAATATTCCATCCGTAATAACGAATATCGCAGAGAAAACCATCCCGAGTACCGTCGGTACCAATAACTTACGGAATAGCGTGGATATGTCCATGCTGCCAAAATCAATGCTGTCTTTCATGACTTTCTACCTTTTATAATTAAAACGGGTGCAAAGGTAGAGGTATGAAAAGAGATAAAAATTACCATTTGGTAATTTTTATCTCTTCTTTCTGCTATTTATTGATCCATTCGTCAGAGAACCGGTATACAAAATCGATTTCTGCCGGGCTGGCTCCGCGTTGGCTGTTATATTTGAAGTGAGACTTCTCCGTTGGAGTGCCACTTGAAATATCATATACATATATATCACTATTTACATAGGTGGACTGTCCTACCCAATATTCTTCCGTAGTAGGGTGAATACCCATAATACCATAAATCGTTATGCTGGATTTCAGGAAGTTTACGTCGAAGCTCTGTGTAGTATAGTTGTAGCGGCTGGCACTGGTTGCGTTGAATGCGTCTGTATCCACAAAGTATAAGTTGGGCTGGGTGAAGCTTGCACAGAAGCCGACAGAAGGTGACCAACTTGCGATTGGAAGTTCGATCTCATCCGGCATATCCGTTTCGGAGAGTACATTGCCATCATGGTCAAGCGCTACCATTTTAGGAGAAGAGGTGAATGTCGGGCTGTAAAGGCTTCCTGTGTAAGTTGCGGCGAGCGGGCAATAGATATTTCCGTCTGCGCCTTTGGCGATACCCTTAATCTGATGTCCTTCGAATGGGATTGATTTGATAATCTGATCAGTGGCAGGATCGATGATAATTACTTTCTGTCCGCATCCCGCATACACCTTGCCGCGAGAATAAACCATGCGGCCTTTAGTAGCACCTGCTACAGTAAATGCACCGAAGCTTCCGTCGACTGTTGGTTCTACTTTTACAGCTCCATCGCTCAAAGTCAGTGCGGCGATACCTGAAGTGGCTTCCATACCCGATTCTGAATATTGAACGTATGCACGTGTCGGGCTGACTACTACTAAGTGTTGAGGCCACGTAGATTTACCTTCCGGAGTCATGATTACCAAAGGATCAGCGTATTCCATTTTAAATGTATGGGCATCGCATACCACGAAACGTCCGGCTCCTCCCTGGCTGCTACCGTTTTGAGCAATTATATAAATCTTTTCATTTGCCATATACATGTCCTGAACTACATTTCCTATTTCCATACCATTATTGGCATTTTCGAAAACGTTGCTGTATTCAACTCCGTTTTTATCATAAAAATAGATCGTTCCATTGGCACTACTCATATTGCCTTCACAGACTACGAAAGTACCTTTTGTATCAGTAAAGTCAATAGAAGCACATACTTCGATGGAAGCAAACATCGTATTCCCATTCTCGTGGATACCTACCAGAGTTACAATACCTCCATTGTAGGATTGGTCGGTATAAGCAGGAGCTTTTACTGTTAGTGTTTTTGCATTTTTGTTGAGAGTGAATGTCCACCCTTCTGGTTTCTTCAAGAAATCTACGCTGATTATTTTGTCCATATTCAGTGAAAGAGTTTTCTTTTCGTTGAAGTTGAAAACGTAGTAAGGACGTCCGTCGGTCGGTTTCACGAAAGAGAAACTGTTTACTCCTTTGGTGGTAGGTATGCTGAAACTGGTTCCATTTGTCAGAGTAAAGACAACTTCCATTTCTGAAGGGATCACTGACTGAAAGAAGGACTCGTTGGCCTTTACGTCTTTTCCAGTCGTATCTTTGAGCCGTTCTCCATCTACTGTCCAGTATCCGTCAGTATCAACACTTAGTTGTGGTGCTGCTCCGGTTACGCGGAGTTTTTGTCCGTCTACAAGCAGAAATTGGGTTTCTCCGTTTGCGGTGATTGTCCAGTAATAGATTCCATCTTCTGCTTTCACTCCGATTACAGGGGCATCTGCTCCCTTTTCTCCGTGTTTGACGATAATCGTTTTATTGTCGCTGAAAGTAATCTTTATACCTTCGTCCGTTTCTTCATAGTTGGTGATAAACTTGGCATTCTCGTAAGCCGAAACGATTGTCTGAAGATTGCTGAGGTTTTCTTTTAACTGAGAGAGTTCGGTTTTTATCCCCTTCACTTCATCCCATAACTCATCGTCGTTGTAACATCCTGCAATTAGAATACTAAAAAGGGCGAAGGTCATCAGTCTGACTGCCCAGAAACGCATTTGCTTTCTCATAAATGTAAATTATTTGATATTAAACAAAAAATCCCCGTTTGTTTAGATAGCTATAATCTACACAAACGGGGACACTAATATCTATATCAAATAAAATATAAATGCTTATTTTCTATTTGACCGTAACCCGAAATCCCGCAGGTGTAAATCAGAGCATCAAGGCAGGTCTTCTGACTCATCTCTTCTGACAACACCTTCCCAGGTTTGTGAACCCAGTGGTTTCAAGTTGCAGTTTTGCTCTGACAGGCAGAGCCAAGATTTACAGCAGCAGGTTCTGTTGCCGGTTTGCACGGCATTCCCTTTTCATTCCTTAACAGTATGTCCACTGTTTTCGGAAACCTTAACGCTACAAAGGTATAAAGTTTTGTTAATATCTTGTTTGTTTTATCAAAAGAATTTTTGTTTGTTCTGATATTGAATCGTTTACAGGTCTTTTTGTATATCTCCGAATATTCCGCTTACTAACAGTAAGTATTCCGGCATCCTGTCTTTATCTCCCCATTTTAATTCAATATGTAGTAGTTCGGATGCTGTTTTACCTATATCGAACCCACAGGCTTCCAGTGACGGACGTACCCGTTCGGGATATAGGCAAGGTTTTCCTTCTGTGCGTGTACATGTGGGGCAGAGCAGGCAAGAGCCGGGAAAGAATGCACGTCCTTTATACGTTTTTTCCATTTCCAGCAGTAATTCATCTGTCCGTTTCCGTTCAGTCTCCATTATTTCTTTACCGAAAGAGATAACATCTGTAATTCTTTCCGGATATAGAGGAGTTATTTTCGTCCCGATAATCAAAGCTGTTTGGCATTGGGAAAGGTAATGATCTACATTGAATGAGAATGGAGGACATGCCCAATAAGTGTTATAGCGGGTGCATTGCCGGCAGAATCCGATAAATTTTTCGGCATCCCGATAGTTTGCCATGTATTCGGCAACGGGAATGGTAGCGGTAAAGTCTTCAGCAATATAGTCTTCTCTTGTTTTCATATCACAAAGATATAGTTTATTTTTGTACTGCGGTTATTAATCATTCAGAGGAAAATCAGATGGAAAAAGGATACATTCATATTTATACGGGTGATGGAAAAGGAAAGACGACGGCAGCATTCGGCCTGGCAGTCCGTGCCCTTTGTGCAGGTAAAAGCGTATTCATCGGGCAGTTTGTCAAAAGCATGAAATACAATGAAACCCGTATGGTTGAAAAGTTCGACCGGATTTCGATAGAACAGTTCGGCAACGGATGTATGCTGACCCGTGAAGCTACGGAAGCAGATATCCGTGCGGCACACGAAGGGTTGACAAAATGCAGGGATGTTCTGCTTTCCGGAGAATATGCAGTCGTTATATTGGATGAATTGACCATTGCCCTCTTTTTAGGTTTATTGGAACTGGATGATGCGTTACAACTGTTGCGTAGCAAGCGTCCGGAAACGGAGGTCGTTATTACCGGACGCTATGCACCGCAGGAGTTGATTGATATAGCCGATCTTGTCACCGAAATGCGGGAAGTAAAGCATTATTATAAACAAGGCGTATTGTCGCGTGACGGAATAGATCGTTAGCAAAGCTATCCCAACGATAGAATCAATAATTGTGCCGTCAGCACCCGCAGAAACATGGTAAGCGGATAGACTGTAGCATAACCTACGGCTGGTGCATCGCAGGAAGTGAGGTCATTGGAGTATGCCAGTGCCGGCGGGTTAGTGGTAGAGCCTGCCAGAACACCGATTAACGTGAAGTAATTCAGCTTGCAGTAATAACGTCCTACCAATCCCGTAATCAGAAGAGGCAGAATGGTGATGATAACTCCGTAACCCACCCATATATATCCTCCGCCATGAATGATGGTATCTACGAATCCTTCTCCTGCTCCCAGACCTACACAAGCGAGGAAAATGGAAATACCGATTTCACGGAGCATCAGGTTGGCACTTATGGTAGTGTAAGTAATCAACTTATATTTCGGTCCGAAACGGCTGATCAGAATAGAGACGATGAGCGGACCACCTGCCAGTCCCAGTTTCACCGGTTGGGGAATACCCGGGAAGGCAAAAGGAATACTCCCCAGAATACAACCCAATGCGATACCTATAAAAATAGGAATCAGATTAGGGTGATTCAGGCGCTTCATTGAGTTACCCAGTACTTTCTCGGCATGAGCAACGGCAAGCTCGGTACCAACGATGGTGACACGGTCGCCCATTTGCAACTGCAGCTGCGGGCCGGCAACCAAGTCCACTCCCGAACGGTTGATGCGGGTAATGCTTGCTCCGAAGTTATTTCGTATTTTCAGTTGTGAGAGAGTCTTGCCGTTGAGTTCCGGTTTGGTTATCAGGATGCGGCGTGAGATGAGCTGTTTGTTCAGCTGTTCCCATTCCATTTTAATTTCCTTGCCGAAGAAGATGGTGATTGCTTCCACATCAATCGGTGTAGAGATGACTAGGATAATGTCTCCTACATGTATGACCGTTTCAGAGTTGACCAATTTTGTTTCTCCTCCTTCACGGTGTTTGATACGTGAAATGACGAACTTACGATTCAATAACGGACGAAGTTCTTTAATCTTGATACCGTCTACCGATTCGTTTCTTACCTCGATGGAGACAGGACGTACGGTAAGTTCCTGTAAATGTCCCAAGCCTACTTCCGCTTCTTTTTCTTCCTGTGCGGTATTGATGCGCAGAAGATATTTCAAGGCGAGCAATGACAGGATGATGCCTACGACACCCAGCGGATAGCTGACAGCATATCCCAATGCTATATCGGGGGCGTCTATACCGTTCAGGTCACTGTTGGCCTGCTGTGCAGCTCCTAGTCCGGGGGTGTTGGTGACGGCTCCGGACAAGATACCGACCATGGTGGTAATCGGAGTTCCGGTAGTAAAGTGGAGAATAACGGTGATTCCTACTCCCAATGCCACTACCAGCACAGCCAGCATATTCAGCGTGAAACCTCCTTTCTTGAAGGCCGAGAAAAATCCCGGTCCTACTTGCAGACCGATAGAGTATACAAACAGAATCAATCCGAACTCTTTCAGGAAGTGGAGCAGGTGCTCGTCCAGATTCATGTTGAAATGACCGAATACGATTCCGACAAAGAGTATCCAGGTGACTCCCAGAGATACTCCCCGCACTTTAATTTTTGCCAGGATGATTCCGAACGCTATGGTCAGCGACAGAATCAGCACGGAGTGTGCCACTCCGCCACCCCAAAGGTTGGGGTAACCTTCGAATAAATTTCTTAGAACTTCCATTTTGATTTTTATATTATATCATGATATTTTGTAGTGTTAAAAGTATCCCCGGAGAAATCACTTCTACAGGGATACACACACATTGAGTATGACGACTTTGAGGCGTCTCTTTAGTTATTTGTAATAGAGAGAATCATTCACTTAAATTTCTTCCGTTGATGTCGGGCGGAACATAGTCTCTATTTTTGCTGATATTAATGATGTCAGCAATTTGATTTGCATATTGTTTTTCCATAAACGGTTTGTTTACATTATTACTGTCTTTCTATCCCACGAGTAAAAACAGTTGTCAAGATACTGAATGGCAGGTCTTCTGACTGACTTCCTCCCTGATGCCTTCCCAACTTGGCATTATCATAACAAGTCAGTGGCTAAAGTAATTATCAAGAAGTTGAACGAAGCTTCACAGCAGCGGGACTGTCCGGGATTTTCACCCGATTCCCTTTTAATTCAGACAGTTGATATGGCTATCTGAAACCAATTCACGGGCAAAGATAAGGAATTTATGGAGAAACCAGATGGATAGCATGTATTTATTTCATGTGGGGTCATTCCTGTTTGATACGCACCCGCATTTCTTTGGCGTCAAACGTAATTGATTCGTTACGGAATAGTCTTTCTATGTGGCCGCTGGCTATCATTTCAGAGGTGGAAAGGGTATATAATTGCGGATTATCAATTAGCATGATAGAGTCGCAAAGTGATAGGGCGATATCGAGGTCGTGTGTGGAGAACAGGATGCATTTGCCTTCTTCCTGTGCCAGTCTTTTCAGGAGCAGGCAGAGTTCGTAGCGGTTGGGCAGGTCCAGAAAAGCGGTTGGTTCGTCAAGCAGGATGACGGGGGTATCCTGTGCGAGGGCACGCGCTATCATGATTCGTTGGCACTCGCCGTCGGACATTTTATCCATTGTCTTTTCTGCGTAGTCGGTCATGCCGACCAGTCGCATGGCATTGTCCACCCGGCTTTGGTCTTCCGGTTGTAACTGTCCGATCCAGTTGGTGTAGGGGGCACGGCCCAATGCTACTACGTCTTTGCAACGCAGATTGGCGATGCGTACTTTATCGGTGGTTACAAAGCTGATGTTTCGTGCCAGCTTTTCCGGTTTCAAGGAGGTTATATTCTTTCCTTGCAGGATGATTTCTCCCGATTGAGGCTTTTCCAGTCCCATCATGGCACGGAGCAGGGTACTCTTTCCTGTTCCGTTGCGTCCCAGCAGTGCAACAAGTTGTCCGCCTGTGATCCGGGCGTTTACCGTTTTCAACAGCGTACGCTGTCCGTATCCTAGTGTCAGTTCTTTAAGCTCGATCATTTGATTATACGCAAGTTTTTAGCTATTACCCATAAAATAACCGGAACACCCAGCAGGGCAGTGATACAGTTGACCGGAAGCAGAAACTTCTTGGCGATGATGTCGCAGAGAAGCATGCTGATGAATCCGGTCAGCATGGTGCCGGGGACGAGTATTCGGTGGTCGGCATTGTTAAACAGTAACCGGGTGACGTGCGGAACAGCCAGTCCGATGAAACCGACAGGGCCACAGAAGGCGGTGACCGTTCCTGTGAGCAGTGCGGTGGATATGAAAATAAAGGTACGCGAGCGCTTGATATTCATTCCCATGGTCCGCGCATAGTTCTCGCCGAGTAACAGCAGATTTAGTGGTTTGATGCAGGCTACGGAAATCAGCAGCCCCAGGCACAGCATCGGAATCATAATTCCTAGTTGAGTGGCTGTAATGTGGCTTAATGATCCCATTGACCAGAGCGTGAACATTTTCAGTTGTTCGGCAGAACTCAGGTATTGCAGTATCTGGATGATGGCACCTGCCACATATCCGATCATGACCCCCATAATCAGTACACCGAGAATATTTTTTACTTTCCGGCTGACAATGGCTACTCCCAATAAAATGGCAGCTGTTCCTACCCAGCCCGAGCCGACGATACCCAGCGATTGAAGGACCGGAAACTCCGTCCATCCGAGCAGCGGAGCTCCTAGTATAAAGAGCGCTACTCCCAATCCTGCACCGGAACTAACTCCCAGCAGGTAAGGATCCGCCAATGGATTCTGGAATACCGTTTGCATCTGCAGACCGCTAACGGAGAGCGCCACACCTATCAGTGCCGCTACCACTACCCGTATAAACCGGATGGAAAGGAGAATGTTGCGTGTCATTTCGTCGCATTCGCCTCTGGTGAGTACAGCCCATACTTTAGAGATGGGGATATACGTATCTCCGGTTGCCATATCTATCAGTAATAATAGTACGGCAACCATACTTAGCGTAATGAATAAGAGGGCGGTACGTTTGTGGGGCTGTTTCATTCCAGATGCCTGTAGTAATAGAGTGAGTCGGATACAAGTTCAGGGTGGAAAATATGAATCAGATCGCGCAGTACTATGTCGGGACGTATTACTGCCGATTCCCAGTACTCGTTACCACCGGTAGCGGTCAGTCGCAGATTGTTGTTGTATGCAGTCTTTTCGCGAACGGATTTCGCATCAGTGAATTTAGGATTGACGGCTTTCAGTTCATCCAGTGTAGAAGCCATGCCGACATTAATCCAGTAGTCAGCTTTTTGTATCAGTCCGTAGGCAGTTTCCAGTCCGATGGGGGCGGAGCTGTTGGAAGTGTTCTCCTTATATATATAGTCTGCTCCTGCGTCGTTTACCAGTTGTGCCATATAGCTTTTGGTGGAAGGCATTATCCAGCTATCGTTCCAGGGGGTATTGAACATTACGGTAGGGCGCTGCTCTACCGATGCCGTAAGGTCTTTCAATGTCTGATAGCGTTTCGGAATTTCGCTGAATATTTCGATTCCTTTTTCACGGCTGTCCGTCAGTTCGGACAGAGCAACCATCCATTCGGCTTTGCCGAGCGGTGATTCTTCCAGATATTCGCCTACATACATATAAGGTATAGAGAGTTCTTTCAGTTTGTCCGTTACAGCGGTTTGTGCGTCTCCGATGCCGTATAGCAATACAACGTCGGGTTTCAGGCCCAGCAATAGTTCATAATTCATTTCCGGACCCATGTCTTTAATGGAGTCTTTGTGCGCAATGATATACGGATTGGATACGTAGTCGATGCCCGATACGGCTACAATTCGGTCTGCCTGTCCCAGCGCGTCGAGCATGGCGATGTAGGAAGAAGACATACATACAATCTGTTTTGCTCCGGCAGGAATGGTGGGACCTGTGAATCCGGCGGGTGCCTGTTCGCCATTTCGTGATATGAAGTAAGACATTTCTACATCTTTGGCTCCCTGCCACGGGTTGAATACTTGTATCAGGGTGCTTTGAACGTTGTCTGCACCCAATATTTTAAATCCGGAAGCATATTCCGGTGTATATATATCCTGATTGAATGCTTCGAGAGAAGTCTTCTTGTTTGATACGCAACTTACCAGTAATAGCAAGGAAGCCAGTATGAAAGCGGAGATGGATTGTTTTATCATTTTATTTACATTTAGTTGTAACTGTCTTGTGAACATGTGATGCAAATATATTAATTGTTTTCTAATATGTCATTATTAAGTCTCTATTAAATTAGTTTTAGGCTTCCTCTCCAAGTGAATTAAACATAGGTTTTGCTCCCATGCTCTCACTTTCTGCCTGTATCGCTTTGTTCATCGGCGTTTCAGCTATGGTAGCAACTGTGGTGGCAGAGTGGGAGCAAGCTGTTGCTCTCACTCTGCATCGCCTTGCAATATGTGGTTTTCTTAATGTTATTGTTTGATTTGCAGGGTGTTAACGCCTGTTGTGTCAACTATTAATGATTGACATGTCAGTCGTTAATAATTGAGAAATCAGGTGTTAATAGCTGATGACTCATGTATTCTTGACTGA